>JAKLKD010000010.1 GCA_023150845.1 Myxococcota bacterium
ATGAAGGTGAAGCTCTGGGTGAGGTGCCAGCCCGGGGCCTGGGCGAAGGAGACGGCGAGGGCCTCCCCCTTGACCTTCACCGAGACGCTGACGGGGTTCTCGTCGTTGAGCTTGCCCGCGTAGGCCGAAGGCAGCAGGGTGTCGAGCCAGCCGACGGCCTTGGGCTTCACCTCGACGGTGGCGCGTAAGGTCTCGGTGTGGGGCAAGAAGCAGATGTTGCCTTTGCAGCCGACGACACGCAGCTCCAAGGCCACGTCGTGGCGGCCAACGGCCTTCGGCGCCTCGACGGGAACACGGAGCGCCACGTCGCTCGACCAGACCTCGATGAGCTCGCCGGTCACCGGGTCGGGCTTCATCTCCCCCGGCGGGTACTCGACGGGCCGGAGCGTCAGCGCGCCTTTGCTCAGCGGGGTGAGGAAGGTCTCCGCGCTGTAGACGACGACCCCGGCGGGCACCCGCAGCTCGACGGTGAGCGCCCCGGCCTTGCCGACCTCCAGGGGGCTCGCGGTGAGGAGCGCCTGCACCGGGGGGCCGCCGGCCTCGGCGCGCGTAGCGACCACGCCCAGCAAGGTGAGCAGGCCCAAGGCGAAGGCGAAGAGCCGCAGGGGGAGCTCTCTGAAGCTGAGGATCATATCGACACGCTCCGGGAGACAGGCGGCGGCGTGAGCCGAGTCAACGCCGACGACGCCTCGGTCTTGGGTAGCACGATGCCGCGCCGGTTGCAGGGCTTCAGGGACGCCGCCGAGTTAAGGCCGCGCGATGCGTGTCGCCGTGCTCATCCCCGCGCTGAACGAAGAGGAGGCCCTGCCGCTCGTGCTCGCCGACCTCAGCCGACGCCGCCCGGATCGGGTCGTCGTCGTCGACAACGGCAGCGTCGACCGCACCGCCGAGGTCGCCCGCGCCGGGGGCGCTGAGGTCGTCGTAGAGCCAAGGCGCGGCTACGGCTCGGCCTGCCTCGCCGGGCTGCGCCACCTCAGCGGGGATCCCCCGGACGTGCTCGTCTTCTTGGACGGCGACCACAGCGACGACGTCGAGGACCTCCCCCGCCTGCTCGCGCCGATCGAGCGCGGAGCGGCCGACCTCGTCTTGGGCGACCGCACCGCCCAGGCCGAGCGCGGGGCCCTGCCCCCCCAGCAGCGCGTCGGGAACCTCGTCGCCACCACGCTGATCCGGGCGCTCACCGGCCTCTCCACCCGCGACATGGGGCCGCTCCGGGCCATCCGCTGGTCCGCGCTCATGGGCCTCCAGATGGCCGACCCGGCCTTTGGCTGGAACGTCGAGATGCACATGAAGGCCGCCCGGGCGGGGCTCCGGGTGGTGGAGCTGCCCGTGCGTTACCGCCCCCGGCGCGGGGTGAGCAAGATCAGCGGCACGGTCCGGGGCTCGATCAAGGCCGGCGTCGGCATGCTCGGCGCCTGCTGGACCTACCGATGATCCCGAACCTCAAGACGGTCATGTTCTTTAAGGTGCCGATCCCCGGCCAGGCGAAGACGCGGCTGATCCCGGCCTTGGGCGCCGAGGGCGCGGCGGCGCTGTCCGAGGCCATGGCGCTCGACTGCCTGCACACGGCGATGGCGGCGGGGCTTACGCCCGAGATCGCCGTCGCGGGGCCCATGGACCACCCCTTCGTCACCGCCCTGCTCGGCCGTGGCCTCAAGGTGAGCCCTCAGGTGGACGGTGACCTCGGCGCACGCATGAGCGCGGCGATGGGGCCCGGGCCCGCCATGGCCTTGGGCGGCGACGCGCCGGCGCTCCGGGTGACCCAGCTCCAGGCCCTCGCCCGGGGCAGCGGCCACGTCAACATCGGCGCCACCGAAGACGGCGGCTATTGGGGCATCTCTTGGCCGGAGCGCCAAGACGAGCTCCTGCGCGACATGCCTTGGTCTACGCCGAACCTGTGCTTAGAGACGCTCCTGCGGGCGAGCAGGTTAGGGTTGACCGTCGGCCTCGCCCCGAAGGGCTGGGACGTCGATGAGCCCCAAGACCTGCTCCCGCTCCGGGACGCGCTGCTCCAAGGCGCGCCCGCGCCGCGCACCCGCGCCGCCCTCGCCCGCCTGCTCCCCCCCTCTTGACCCCACGCGCTCGCTGGAGAGCCCCGTATGCCCCTCGTCAACGCTGGTCTGCCCTCCCCGCTGCGCTCGATTCACATCATGGGCATCTGCGGCACCGCCATGGGCGCCGTCGCCGGGATGCTCAAGGACGCTGGGTATGAGGTCAGCGGCTCGGACGGCGCGGTCTACCCGCCGATGAGCGACTACCTCGCGAGCCTGGGCATCCCCGTGATGTCGGGCTACGTCGCCAAGAACCTCGACCACAAGCCCGACCTCGTCGTCGTCGGCAACGCCATCCGCGCGGTGTACGAGGAGGCCGAGGCCGTCGTCGCCCGGGACCTGAGCTACTGCTCCTTCCCCCACCTGCTCGGCGAGCTCTTCCTCAAAGATCAGAAGAGCGTCGTCGTCGCGGGCACCCACGGCAAGACCACGACGACGGCGGTGACGGCCTGGCTCCTCGACCAGGCCGGGATGGCCCCGGGTTACCTCATCGGCGGTGTGGTGCGGGGCTGGGAGCGCACGGCCCGGGCGGGTGAGGGCCTCTACTTCGTCATCGAGGGGGACGAGTACGACACGGCCTTCTTCGACAAGCAGCCAAAGTTTGTGCATTACCGGGCCAAGGTCACCATCCTCACCTCGGTGGAGTTTGACCACGCCGACATCTACCGCGACCTCGCCCACGTCCAGGAGAGCTTCAAGCGCCTCATCGCCGGGATGCCCGCCGATGGCCGGGTCATCGCCCGCTGGGACCACGCCACGGTGCGAGAGGTCTGCCAAGGTGCGCCCTGCGCCATCGTGAAGTACGGCCCCGGCCAGGACTGGGACGGCCGCATCGACGGCGTCGACCACGACCGGGGCGTGATGCGGTTCTCGGTGCTGCACGACGGCGTCGTCGTCGGGCGCTTTGAGAGCGTGCTCGTCGGTGAGCACAACCTCTACAACCAGGTCGCCGTCATCGCCGCCTTGCTCGGCGAGGGCGTCTCCGCCGAGGTCTTGGCCAAGGGGCTCAAGACCTTTGAGGGCGTGAAGCGCCGCCAAGAGGTGCTCGGCGAGCCCGGCGGCGTCACCGTGCTCGACGACTTCGCCCACCACCCCACCGCCGTGAAGGTCACCACCGCCGCCCTGCGCCTGCGCTTCGGCGGGCGCCGCCTCTGGGTGGTCTTTGAGCCGCGCTCCAACACCTCCCGGCGCAAGGTCTTCCAAAAGGAGTACGGTGAGGCCTTCGACGACGCCGACCAGATCATCATCGCCGACACCGCCCCGGACACCCGCCTCGCCCCGGAGGAGCGCTTCTCGCCGGGCCAGCTCGCCGCCGACCTGCGCGCCCGCGGCCTGGAGGCCACCTGCCTCGCCGAGGTAGACGACATCGTGGCCACCCTCGCCGCGAACGTGAACGAGGCCGACGTGGTGGCGGTGTACTCCAACGGCGGCTTCGGCGGCCTGCACAAGAAGCTGCTCAAGGCCCTGGAGGAGCGCTTCGCCGAGGCCGCCCGGGCGGACGCCAAGGCTGAGGCGAAGGCCGAGGCCAAGGCTGAAGCCCGCGCCGAAGCCCGAGCCGAGAAGAAGTGATGATGGACGGCACCAGCGGGCCCAGCCTGCGCACGGAGATCCCCGGCCCGGCCTCCCGGGGCTGGATCGACCGCCTCGCGCTGCGGGAGTGCCCGGCGATCACCTCGCGCCGCGCCCGCCGCGCCGCGGCCTTGGGTGT
Organism: Myxococcota bacterium; assembly: GCA_023150845.1. GTDB lineage: Bacteria > Myxococcota_A > UBA796 > UBA796 > CAJQPC01 > JADKFE01. Next base: position 3,760 of record JAKLKD010000010.1, read on the forward strand.
GGCCGATGACGACCCCATCGTCTGGGACGAGGCTCTGGGCGCCAACGTGCTCGACGTCGACGGCAACGTCTTCGTCGACCTCACCGCGGGCTTCGGCGTGGCGTCCGTCGGCCACCGAAACCCCGCCGTCGTCGCCGCGGGCCAGGCCCAGCTCGGTCGGCTCCCCCACGCCATGGGCGACGCCTTCCCCGACCCCCAGCGGGTGCGGCTCCTGGAGGCCCTCGCCGAGCGCACGGGCCTCGACCACGGCATCTTGGGCAGCTCCGGCAGCGACGCCGTCGAGGCCGCGCTCAAGACCGCGCGCTTGGCCTCGGGTCGGGACGGCGTGCTCGCCTTTGAGGGCGGCTACCACGGCCTCTCCTACGGGGCCCTCGCGACGAGCCACTACAAACACCACGACTTCCGGGGGCCCTTCGTCGGCCAGCTCGGCGAGCACGTCCGCTGGGCGCCCTTCGGCGGGGAGATCCCGGCCTTAGACGGCGTCGGCGCGGTGCTCGTCGAGCCGATTCAGGGCCGGGGCGGCGTACGTTCGCCCCCGCCGGGCTGGCTCAAGCGGCTCCGGGAGGCCTGTGATCAAGCCGGGGCCGCCTTGATCTTCGACGAGATCTACACCGGCTTCGGGCGCACGGGCCTCATGTTCGCCCACCAGCGTGAGGATGTGCGCCCAGACCTGCTCTGCGTCGGCAAGAGCCTCGCCGGCGGCTTCCCCATCTCGGCCTGTATGGGCAGCCGGGCGGTGATGGAGGCCTGGGGCGCGTCCAAGGGTGAGGCCCTGCACACCCAGACCTTCTTGGGCAACCCCGTGGGCGCGGCGATGGCCTTGGCGGCGCTGCGGTTCATCGACGAGGCGGGCCTCGTGGAGCGGGCCGCCGGGGTAGGCGCCTGGCTCAAGGAGCGCCTGTCCGCCTTCGGCCCGGTGCGCGGCGAGGGCCTCATGGTCGGCCTGGAGGCGCCGGATCCCCTCGCCTTGAGCCGGGCCTTGCTCCAGCGCGGCTACATCATCCTGCCCGCGGGCCTGCGCGGCGAGGTCCTGGCGTTCACGCCGCCTTTGGTGATCACCGAGGCCCAGCTCGACGGCGTCGTGGCGGAGCTACACGCCCTGCTGGGGCGACCGTGAAGGCCGAGACCCTGAGCCTCTTGCGCCGCGGCGCGCCGGAGGCCGAGCGTTGGCCTCACGCCCGCCGCCTCTTTGAGCACCAGCGCGCCTTGTGCCCGGACTACGCGGCCTTCGTCGGCGACGCCGACCCGCAGAGCTTCGCGGCGCTGCCCGCCGCGCCGGTCGGCCTCTTTCGTGACCTTCGGTTCTGCGTTACCGCGGAGTCCGGGGTGATCTTCCGCACGAGCGGCACCACCTCGGGCCAGCGCGGGGCGCACCACCTGCCCGACGCCGAGGCCGTCGAGCTCGCCTCACGCCTGCACTTCGACGCCATGCTCCCGGGCTGCCCGACGGGCAACACCCTCTCGTTTGTCACCGACGCCGCCGCGCACCCCGACTCGTCGCTCGGCCACATGATCCGCCACCTCGCCCCCGGGGCGCGGACCTTCTTTCACCCCGGCGCCGGGGTTGACGCCGAGGCGGGCTGGGCCGCCCTACGCGCCGTGAGCGCCCCGGTGTTTGTGCCCGCCACGGCCTTCGCTTTGGCCGACCTCCTCGACCATCCCGGCGACGCCAAGCTGCCTCCAGGCTCGGTGGTGATGGTGACCGGCGGGTTTAAGGGCCGCCGCACCCAGCTTGACGAGGCCGGGCTCTGGGCCGAGGCCCAGGGGCGGCTCGGGCCGGGCGCGCGGCTGGTCGGCGAGTACGGCATGACTGAGCTCTCCTCCCAGCTCTGGGACGTCGGCGAGGGCTACGTCGCCCCGCCCTGGCTCATCGTGCTCGTCGTGGCCCCCGACACCGGCGCGCCCCTGCCCGACGGCGCGCTGGGCCTGCTGCGCTTCGTGGACCTCGCGAGCTGGGGGAGCTGCGTCGCCATTGAGACCCAAGACCTCGGCGTGCTCCAAGGCGGCCGCCTGCGCCTGCGGGGCCGGGTGACCGACGCCCCCGCACGAGGCTGCTCCTTGACCGCTGAAGAGGCGATGGCCCTCCGATGACCCCACGCCGCCCGCCGAGCCTCGAGGCCGAGGCCCGCGCCGCCGTCACCCGCTTCGGGGCGATGGACCCCACCTCCTGGGGCACGGGGCTCTCCGCCGAGGGCGCACGGGAGGCCTTGCGCCTGAGCGTCGACGCCGTGCTCACCGGCCGCTTCGGGGAGCCCCCCGGCGAGCCTCCGGCGCGGCTGCTCATCTGGTGCGCCGCGAACGTGTTCACCGCGCCCCTGGAGTGGACGGCGCGCTTCTCGGCTTGGGGCAGCCAGGTCACCCTGAAGGCGCCCACGGCCTGCCCGGCGCCTGTCGAGGCCTTGGCCGCCGCGTTTAAGCCCCTGGGCGTCGTCGCCGTGAACAAAGCCCACGAGGATGCCTGGGACCTCGTCGCCGAGGCCGACGCCGTGCTCGGCTTCGGCGGGGACGAGGCGATGACGGCGCTCCAGGCCAAGCTCCCCCCGGCCACGCCCCGCTCGCTCCACGGGCACCGCCTGAGCCTCGCCGTGGTCGCCGGGGACGACGCCGCGACGGCCAAGGCCCTTGCCTTGGACCTCGCGCTCTACGACGGCCAAGGCTGCATGTCCCCCGCCGCCATCTTCTGCCTCGGCGACGCCGTCCGCCTCGGGGAGCGCCTCGGCGACGCCCTCTACGAGCTCTCCGGCCGCCTGCCCCGGGGTGAGGCGACGCCGGGGCTCGGCCCGGAGCGCCGCCGCCGCATCGGCCTCGCCCGCGCCTTGGGCCAGGTCTGGGAGGGCGAGGACTGGCTCGTCACCGTCACCCCCGCCCGAACCTTCAGCCCCCTGAGCCACGCCCGCCTCGCCGCGGTGCACCCGCTCCCCAGCCTAGACGCCTTGGCGGAGCTGCCACGCCTGCCCTGGTCTACCCTCGGCACGGATCTGCGCGACGACGAGGCCGCCCGGGTCGCCGAGGCCCTGGGTGTCCCCCGGGTGTGTCGCCTGGGCCAGATGCAGCGTCCACGCTTTGGCCGCCCCCACGACGGCGTGAACGTCGAGGCCACGCTCTGCCGGAGCCGCGCGTGGGAGCTCTGATCCCCGCATTGGCCGGGCGCGTGTCGGCCGAGGCCCAGGCCGTGCACGAGGCCGCGCTCATCGTCGATCTGCACTGCGACCTCTTGTTGACCTCGGGGCTCTTGGGCTGGGACTGGGGCCGCCAGCACCGCGAGAACCCCCTGCCCTTCGCGCCGCTCTTTGGGCACTGCGACCTCCCGCGCCTGCGCCTCGGCAACGTCGGCTGCTTGGGCCTGGGTGTGGTCACGAACCCCTTCGCCGGTCCTTGGCGTGAGGCCCACGGCGACCTCATCTTCCGCCGCCTCGGCGAGAAGCTAACGCGCCACTCCACGGAGCTGCGCCTCGCCACCACCGCCCAAGGCATCCGCACCGCCCGGCGCGACGGCCGCATCGCCTGCTTCGCGGGCTTAGAGGGCGCCCACGCCTTGGCGGGCCGTCTCGACGCCTTGCCCCGCTGGCAAGACCAGGGCCTCACCTACGTCGGCCTCGCGCACTTCACCCAGAACGAGGCCGTGCGACCGATGGTCGGGCTTGGCGCCTGCGCCACCACACCCCTCACCGACTACGGCCGGGAGCTCGTGCGTGAGCTCGACCGCCGCCGCATCCTCGTAGACGTCGCCCACCTCAACCGCGCCGGGGTCGAGGAGGTCTGCCGCGGGTCGACCACGCCGAGGATCTGCTCGCATACGGCCTGCACCGCCGTCCACCCCTCCCCGCGGGGAATCGACGACGCCCAGATCCGGCTCATCGCTGAGACCGGCGGGGTGATCGGCGTGATCTTTGTCACCCCCTTCATCGGCCCCGGCGGCGCGGCCCAGGTCGCCCGGCACATGGACCACATCAAGCGCCTCGTCGGCGTGCAGCACTGCGCGCTCGGCTCGGACTGGGAGGGCTTCGCGGTCTACCCGGACGACCTGCGCAGCGCCGACCGCCTCCCGCTGCTCACCCAAGCCCTGCTGGACCTCGGCTGGACGGCGGACGAGGTGCACATGGCCTATGGCGAGAGCTTCTTGCGGGTGCTCAACGAGGTCCGCGGGGGTTGAGGGTTTGTTTATGTGCAAGCCCTGTGCAAACCCCCGGCGTGCTCAGGGGTTGGCGGGGAGGTCGCGGCTGAGGCGCGCCCGAGCCCGGGCGAGGTCGCGGCTGATCTGCGCGGGGTGAAGGCCAAACTCCCGGGCGATGTCGCGGCCCGTGCGGCCCTCGATGAACGCGCGCAGCACCTTGGCCGGGCGATCGGCGTGCTGGCCGAGGTAGGTGTCGATGGCCTGGGTGACGCCGCTCTTGCGGGCGCCGACGCCGCCCATGGCCGCCTCGGGGCCATCGGCGTGCTCAAGTGACCAGGCCGACATGCAGCGCGAAGCGCCAGGATCTTGGCCGAAGCTCGGCAGCTCACTCGCCCGGCGGCGGGCCCGACGGCGGCGGCGCTTGGCCTCGGCGCTGCGCGCGGCCCAGGCGGCCTGAACGACGAGGTAGGTGCGCAGGCTGCCGCGCTCCGGGTCCCAGCGCTCCAGAAGCTCCGGGAGCTTGGCCCAGAACTCTTGCAAGAACTCTTCGACCTCGGAGCTGCAGAACCCGCCCAAGCTGCGCGTCATGCTGCGCCGGACGGCCTCCGCGTGAAGGTGGTAAATCACCTCAAAGCTGCGGCTCGTGCGCAGCGTGAGGTAGCTCTTAACCAGCTCGCGGTCGACGGTGGACATCTGTGCCTCCCTGAACGGGGTGTGTACAGACTATACGCAACGTCACCGGAAATAGCAAGCCCCCAATGTACAAACCCGTACATTGGGGGCTAAAGCCTGTACAGACGATCGCCTGAAGCCGCCTAGGCGACCGGCGGCGGCGCCTTGAGCAGCCCCGCGAGGTTGAAGTCGCGGATGCCGGAGTGGTCACGGAGGCGGATCAGGGCCTCACGCTCGATCTGCCGCACCCGCTCGCGGGAGAGGCCCATCTCTTTGCCGACCTCGGACAAGGTGCGGAACTCGCCGTCGTCCAGGCCGTAACGCCGGGTGAGCACGAAGCGCTGGCGATCGGAGAGCACCGAGGCGAAGGCCGTGTGCATCCGGTTGAGCTCTTGGCCCTGGATGGCGTCGCCGTCGGGCTGGGGCGCGTCCTCATCGCTGAGGAACCGCTCCAAGGGCCGGGGGCGCGGGCCGTCATCGACGGGCTGCTCCAAGGAGATGGTGTTGCCCTGGCTCAGCAGCAGCTCCGCCCGCTCCTTGTCGATGCCCACCTCGTCGGCGAGGTCGTTGATGTTGTACTCGATCCCGCCGGCCTCGAAGCGCTTCATCGCCTTGCGGAGGTTGCGGGTCTGCTCGACGGCGCAGCCGGGCAGGCGCACGGGGCGGCCGGTGTGGTCGATGGCGCGGGTCATCTGGGCGCGCACCCACCAACGGGCGTAGGTGGAGAAGCGGATGCCGCGGTCGGGGTCAAACCGTTTGGCCGCGCGCAAGAGCCCGATGTAGCCCTCCTGAACGAGGTCCTCCTCGTCCATGAAGGGCCCCGCGAGCTTACGAGCCTCGCCGTGGGCGATGCGGCGACCGGACATCGCGAGGCGCCAGCGGAGGTTCTCCGCCTCCTGCCACGCCGCCGACGCGGTGCGGGCGCGCTGCTTGAGCTCCGGCTGGAGCTTCGCCTCACGCACGACGGACATCACCGCCTCCTCAAGGCGGCTCACCGCGCCTGCGCGCGTACGTTCGGCCCGCTCAGGGCGGCGACCGACGATGGCCTGGGCGGCCGGAACCTCGCGGATCGCCTCTCTGGCAGCCTCCTCTGCCCGACGAATGCGCCGGGCCATGTCCTTCTCTTCTTCAGCCGTGAGCCGCTCGCTGCGGCCAGAACGCTCTGAAGAGGAAGACATCCCGAAGCTGGCACGGGAAAGGGCCATGGAATCTCCTCAACTTGTGTACACGATGCTTGGTGGGCGCCCGCTGCCCGGCTGGTGAGAGCTGCGCGCCACGACTGGTGAAGCGCCAGCAGAAAGAGATAGTCTACTGGCATTCGGATGAAGATGAAAGACGTGAACGCGAATCCGCAGAATTCCGCGTTTATCCCAGAGAATGGAGCCCGATCGCCTCGCGAACCCGGCCCAATGTGCTCCTGGCGACGGCGCGAGCACGTCGCGCGCCGTCAATGAGAATGTCCTCTACCTCGTCGGGCTTCGCCGCGAGGAGCTCATATCGTGCGCGAGGGGCCTCCATCGCACGATCCATCACCTCAAAGAGCGCCTGCTTGGCGTGGCCGTACCCGAAGCCGGGCTCGACGTAACGCGCCGCCAACGCCGCCTGCTCGTCCGCGGAGGCGAAGAGCTTGTAGAGGGCGAAGACGTTGCAGGTGCTTGGGTCTTTGGGCTCGTCGAGGCCCTTGGAGTCCGTGACGATCTGCATGATCCGCTTGCGCAGCGCCTTGGGGGGCGCGAACAGCTCGACGGTGTTGCCGTAAGACTTGGACATCTTTCGACCGTCGAGCCCAGGCACCGTCGCCACCTCCTCACGGATGAGCGGCTCGGGCACACGGAAGATCTCGCGGCCGACGTGGTGGTTCATCGACAGGGCCATGTCCCTCGCCATCTCGACGTGCTGCTTCTGATCTTTGCCGACCGGCACGAGGTCGCTGTCGTAGAGGAGGATGTCGGCGGCCATCAACACGGGGTACGCCAGGGTGCCGAGGTTTATCTCACGACCAGCGTCACGAGCGGCCTTCACGGCGTGGGCGCGGTCGAGCACGCCCATGTTGACGAAGCAGCCAAGGATCCAGGCCAGCTCGGTGACCTCGGGCACGTCCTCCTGGCGAAAGAGCGCGGCGCGGGCGGGGTCGAGGCCGAAGGCCAACCAGGTCAGGGCGGCCTCACGCTGGTTCTTACGCACCAGCTCGGCGTCGTGGGTCGTGGTCAGCGCGTGGAAGGACGCGATGAAGTAGAACGGCTCCGTCGAGTCCTGAAGCTGGATGGCGGGCTCAATCATGCCTTTGAGGTTCCCGACGTGGGGAACACCCGAGGGCTGGATGCCAGTGAGGGCGCGCTTGGGAGGCATGGGGGCTCGAACGACGAGGGGTGTAGAACAGGCTATCTACTCACGCCAGCGCCCGATGCAAGCTATCCTGAGCTGTGTTCACCCCTCTGGAGTCCGCGCATGTCGGCCATAAACAAGCATCTTCTCAGCGTCACGTCGTTGGTGCTCTTCGCCGCGATCGGCGGATGTAAGGGCGGAGAGAGCGACGACACCCCCACCGACGACAGCGAGGAGCCGAGCGCGGAGTGCGCTGAAGATCTCGACTGCCCCGGGTGGGAGATCTGTGACGAGGATCTGACCTGCGTCGGTGGGGATCGAAACAACAGCATCGCCGAGGCCGAGTCGATCCTCTGGGACGGCGCTGAGGAGGGCTACCTCTCCGCCGACGGGGACCAAGACTTCTTCACCTTCACCGCTGAGGGCGGCGAGTTCATCCGGGTGACGACGGAGAACATCGGCGGCTCGGAGACCATGGACACCGTCGTCTCCTTGTACAGCCCCTCGGGCAAGCTCCACGCCCAAGAGGACAACCACCCCGCCGGGCGCGTGAACACCTACGACACCGTGCTCTTCGCGTACCTGCCCGACGCCGGGGCCTGGACCTTGGTGGTCGAGGACCTCAACGGCGACTCCGGCTCCAGCTTCATGTACGAGCTCATCGTCTCAGAGTACGGCGCGAGCACCCGGGAGAGCGACGCCTTCGACGACCCCTCGTATGAGCGTGACCCCCTGGAGGCTGGCTACATCTACGCCGTCGGCTACGTCCTCGAGGAGAGCGGCGACGTGGACTGGATGGAGTTTGACCTCCCCTACGACGACTGCCCGGTCACCCTCTACGGCCCGCTCTACACCCAGGGCTCCGACGCCGTGCCGCTCATCGAGCTCTACCTGCCCACGGGCGAGCGCCTGCTCTCCAAGGAGGGCCTCGGCGCCCAGGGCCCCGCCCAATACTTTGAGGTAGACGGCGGCAAGCTGCTCTTGGGCGCCAGCGACGCCTTCGGCGACGGCAGCGCCGACCACTGGGGCTTCGTGCTCATCCAGGTGAGCGAGCGCGGCTACCCCTATGAGCTGGAGGAGGAGTTCAACAACAGCGACAGCGACGCCAACGAGCTCGACGTCGAGTGGGAGACCACCGACGCCGGGGAGCGCGGCAGCAGCTACGCCTGGGGTGTGATGGACGAGCTCGGTGACGAGGACTGGTTCGCCGTGGAGGTCGATGACGGCTTCTACCTCAGCGTCGCCGGGACGGCGGACAGCCTAGGCTCGGTGCTCGACGCGGAGATTGAGGTCACCGACCAGTTCGGTGAGGTGATCGGCGCGGGCACCTATGGCGACGACGACTTCCCCGACGTCTACGACCTCGGTCCGCTGGACGCCGGGACCTACTACGTCCGCGTCTACGCCGAGGGCGAAGAGATCGAGGGCCTCGACGCCTATTACCGCTTCGCCGCGGTGCAGCGCGACTACAAGATCGCCGACGAGTAAGCGCCCCACGAATGGCCAAACGCCAAGCCGCCAAGCCCGCTGACAAGGCGGGCGCACCTCGTCGTGGGGGCCCAAAGAAGGCCGCCAAGGCCGACAAAGGCGCTCCCCGCGCCGCCAAGAAGGGCGGAGCTGGGGGCGCTGGGGCCTTGCTGCGCCTGCCCTTCGCGCTCCTCACCGCGGCCTTGGCCGGGGGCGGCGCCGCCTGGTGGATGTCCGGTCGCCCCCAAGGCGCGGCGCTGGAGGCCCTCGCCCCCTTGATGCTGCGCCAGGGCGTCTCCGCCGCGGCCCTCTTCGGTGTGCTCGGCGCCTTCGCCTTGGGCCGGGGCGCCTTGGGTGGGCTCCTGGGCTCGGTCCTGGGCCTCGCCGCGGCTGGGCTGGCGCTGCCGCTCTCCTTGGCGCCGGAGAACTGGCCGCTCGTCGCCGTCGGGCTCGGCCTGGGGCTCTCCCAAGAGGCCCCGGCGCGGGCGGCCTGGGTGCGCCCCTTGGCGGCCTTGCTCGTCCTCGGGGTGACGGCCTTGGCCTTGGGCACGAAGGGCCTCGTCTGGGCGGGCCTCGCCCTCGCCGGGCTCCTCGGCGCGCTCCTGCCGCTGCCTTGGCCGGGCCTCATTCGTCCCCTGGGCGCGCTCCTCGGCCTCTCCGTCGTGGCGGGCGCGGCGCTCACGGCGAAGGCGGGCTTCGTCGAGGTCCAGCAGCGCGCCGACCGGGCCGTGCTCGCGGAGTGGCCCGACCTCTTCAACCGCGACGAGGCCGCGTGGTCGGAGATCATCCCCGCCCGCTCCAAGACCCGGATCTGGACGGCGGGCCGCCCCATCCGCTACCGCCTGCGCCTCGACGGCCCGGCCTTCCGGGGCCTGCCGCCGGTGGATCCGGGCCTCACCCTCGCCACACGCAGCCCCGACGCCCGCGACCTCGCGGAGCTGGGCATGGAGGTCAACTGCGAGGCGCTCTTGCCCAAGGCCGTCGAGGGGGATCGCCGCGCCCGGGCCTTGGCCACGAAGGCGCGCTGCTCGGCTGACCTGGAGAAGCTCGCGGCGTCGGATCCCGTCATCGACGCCGCCCGGGTGCTGCGGGGTGAGCGGGCGATGGCGCCGGGGCAGATCGCCGGGACGACGGTGGAGCTCCCTCTGGACGAGGCTGGGGCGATGCTGCTCGCCGCCGCCGCGCGCCTGGAGGCGCCCAAGGCCGCCGCCCAGGCCCTCGTCGACGGCAGCGACTACGACCGCGCCCTGCTCTTGCCGCTCTTGGGCAAGGCCGAGCGCCGCGCCGCCCACGGGCTCATCTTGGCCTGGGCCGAGGAGGTGCCCGCCGAGGTCGGCGGGGTCTACCAGCGGGCGCTGATGGCCTTAGAGGCCGAGGGGCTCTGAGCTAGACCGAGCTGTCTAGACAGGCCAGTCTAGTGCGCTCAGTCCGCCCACTGGGCTGCGTCGGCGACGGCGAGCCAGAGGTCGTAGAGGTCGATGTGCTCGGCCACGGCGGGCAGGCGCGCCAAGGACTTGGCCTGGGGGACCAAGGTGATGAAGACCTCGGGGGTGGCCCGCACCGAGGCCGCCGCGCGCCGGGCGAGGCCGCGCACCTTGGCCGGGCGCTTGGACCAGACCGCCGCGCAGAGCAGCTCGTCTACGTCCATGACGGCCTCCTCGATGGCCTCGGCGTCGTCGTCGGGGGTCAAGGAGTCTAAGGTCTCGATGAGGTCGTCCTCGTCGATGAGCCCGAAGGCCTCGTCCAAGAGCGCCTTGCCGTCGGTGTCGCGCCAGCGCTCGGCGTCCTGGAGCGCGGGGTGGCGCGGATCGAGGCGGGCGACGAGCCCGGCGAGGATGGCCCGCTCGATGGCGTCCTCTTCGTCCATCACAGGATCGGCCATCACCTCGTCGAGCTGCTCGACGAGGACCTCAAGCTCGGTTGCAGACATACGCGCTCCATGCCCACGGGGGTGGGCGCCTTATCCCGGCGCGGCGCCGGGCTCAAGCGGCAGGGGCCCGAGGGTCACCCCGGGGTGCAGCGGGTCGGCGACGGTCTCCCCGCGGCGGCGGGCGGCGAGGGCCGCGAGGATCGCGTCGTGGGCGTTGCGGTCGAGTCGATACCGCCAGACGATGCCCAAGGCGGCCAAGGCGCAGACCGACGGCACCGCCGCGTAGAGCGCCCGGAGCGTCCAGGAGACGGCCTCGGGCTGGGTGGTGGCGCCGGGGACGTAGCCCGCGAGCTGCATGAGCGGCAGCGCCACGCCGACGCCGAGCGCCGCGGCGAGCTTCCGGCTCACGTTCCAGAGCCCGACGTAGTGGCCCTCCCGGCGCTCCCCGGTGAGCAGCTCGTCGTAGTCGATGACGTCGGCCTGCATCGACGAGGGCAGGATCACCGTGCCGCCGAAGCCGATCCCCGAGGCCACGCAGATGAGCCCGAACCACAGGCCGTCGCCAGGGCCGAGGTTGTAGGCCCAGACGAAGGCGCCGATGTTCACCGCGCAGGCCAAGACGTAGGCCTCCTTCTTGCCGATCTTCCGGCTCAGGGGCGGCCAGGCGGGCATGAGCGCGATGCCGGTCAAGAAGTAGGCCAACAAGAAGGGTTCGGCCTGGGGCGCCTGCAGCACGACGGCGACGTAGTACAAGAGCAGGGTCGCCGGGAGGTTCGAGCCGATGGCGTTCACGGTGTATGACGCGAGCAGGGCCGCGAAGGGCGGGTTGGCGCGTAGGGTGCGCAGGGCCTCCGCCGGGCTCAAGAAGCCGCCTTTCCCCTGGGCTTTCCCCCGCTCGGGCACCCAGAACGCGCAGAGCAGGCACAAGGCGGCGATGAGCACGCCATAGATCGCCGCCAACCAGAAGAACTTCGTGCGCTCCCCGGCGTTGGTCTCGGGCAGATCGAGGGCCCAGACGAGCAGGCCCGGCACCGCCGAGGCGACCAGGGTGCCCACCAGGAGCGCCCCGTCGCGTAGGCCGAGCACCGCGGTGCGCTCGTCGAAGTCTTCGCTCAGCTCGTTGCCCAAGGCCTCATAAGGCACGACCACCGCCGTCCAGGCCGCGAAGACGAGGAGCAGCGCCCCGACGAAGCGCCAAGCCGCCAAGGTCCCCGACGCGAAGGCGCCCTCGGTGGGCGGCACAAAGAGCACCCCGAGGCTCAAGGCCAGCACCAGGCCTCCGAGCGCGATGTAGGGGCGGCGGCGGCCCCAGCGGGTGCGGGTGCGGTCGGAGAGGTAGCCCGCGAGCGGGTCCGTCACCGCGTCAAAGACCCTCGCCAAGAGCAGGGCCGCCCCGACGAGGCCGACGTCCACCCCCACCACGTCCGTCGTGAACTTGGGGAGGTGCACGTAGAGCGGGATGCCCAACGCCGCGAGGCCGAGGGCCGGGGCGGCGTAGACGAGGCGCGTTGACCAGGGGACCATGCCGGGAAGTATGCCCAAGCGTGGCCCCCCGTGCGCGCCCTCAGCCTACGCTCGCCGAGGCCGCGCCCTCATCAGCGCCCTCAGGCGCGCTCTTGGCGCCCATCACCCACCGGATCAGCCGCTGCAGATCCTCTTGAATCATGTACAGCGGCGGGACGAGCAGGAGCGCGATGAACGTCGTGAAGGCGACGCCGTAGGCCAAGCTCAAGGCCATCGGGATGAGGAACCGCGCCTGGGGCGAGGTCTCAAAGATGAGCGGGATGAGCCCGAAGAAGGTCGTCAACGACGTGAGCAAGATGGGGCGCATCCGGCGCTGGCCGGCGGCGACGACGGCGTCGAGAGCGCTCATGCCCTCTTCGCGGCGGAAGGTGTTCACCGCGTCGATGAGCACCAAGGAGTCGTTCACCACCACGCCGGAGGCGGCGATGATGCCGAAGACGCTGATGATGCTCAGGCCGTAGCCGTGCAGCAGGTGCCCGCCGATGGAGCCGACGAAGCCCATGGGGATCGACACCATCACGATGGCCGGCTGGACGTAGCTGCGGAAGGGGATGGCCAGGAGCGCGTAGATGACGAACAGACCGAAGAGGAAGTTCCGGCCCAAGGCGCCGAAGGTCTCGGCCTGCTCCCGCTGGGCCCCGGCGAGGCCCGCGCTGAGCCCGGGGTACTTCGCCATGAGGACCGGGAGCTGCTCCTTCACCGCGGCGACGACCTCCTGAGACGAGGGCACCCCCGGCGCCAGCTCGCCGGACACGCTCACCACCCGGCGGCCGTCCTCACGGCGGATCACCGTGGGGGCCTGGCCCCGGCTCACCGAGGCCACGGCGCCGATGGGCACGCCGCCCCCGGCCGCCGTGCGCACCTGGAGCTGCTCGATGTCGTACTCCGTGCGGCGCTGATCCTCCGGCAGACGCACCATGACCTTCACCTCCTCCCGGCCGCGCTGCTCCCGCAGCGCCTCGGCGCCGAAGAAGGCCGAGCGCACCTGGCGACCCAGGTCCGTCGAGCTGAGGCCCAAGGTGCGGGCCGCGTCGGTGAGCTGGAGGTCCAGGCGCACCTTGCCCGAGGCGAAGCCGTTCTCAACGTCGGTGAGGTCGGCGTAACCGCGCAGGAGCTCGGTCATCTCGGCGGCGGCCTTCTGGAGCACCGCCACGTCAACGTGGGAGAGCTGCACGTCCACCGCCGCGCCCGCCCCAGCGCCGAAGGCCGCCGAGAACGAGCTCGCCTCGATGCCCGGCAAGGGGGGCGTGGCCTTCTCCCAGGCGTCGGCGATCTCTTCGCCGGAGAGGTCCCGCTGCTCAGCGCTCACGAGGCTCATCTCGACGGTGAGCAGGTGGCTGCCCGTCTCTTGGGTGGCGCCGGGGCCACGCGGCGCGGGGCCGAGGCCGACGATGGCGTACATGCCCGCCCGTGCGGAGGGGTCGCCGACGTCTTGAAGGGCCTGGTCCGCCGAGCGCTCCAGGATCTCCTTGATCTCGCGGGTGCGCTCCACGGGGGTGCCGTAGGGCAGACGCACCGTGGCGGTCACCAGATCGCCCTCCAGCTTGGGGAAGAACTCAAAGGGCACGATGCCGCCGCCGAGCACACCGATGGTCAACACGAAGAGCGCGAAGGCCCCCGACGCCGTGAGGTAACGGGCGTTGATCAGCCAGCGCAGCAGCCGCTCGTAGGGGCCCTGGGTGAAGGCCGTGAGGCGCTTGTCGACCCAGCCGCGGGGTTGGTCCAGAAGCGTCATCAGGCGGCTGTTCTTGCCGTTCCAGGGCCCTAAGTGCGCCGGAAGAATGGTGAAGCACTCAATCACCGAGAACAGCAGCACCGAGATCACGACGACGGGGATGATGGCGAAGATGCGGCCGCTCACCCCGGGCACAAAGAGCAAGGGCGCGAAGGCCGCGACCGTCGTGAGCACGGAGAAGGTCACCGGCACGAGCATGTCTTGGGCGGCGCGCACCGCCGCCTCCATCGGTGAGAGCCCCGACTCGACCTTAAACCAGAAGTCCTCCGAGACCACGATGGCGTCGTCCACGACGATGCCCAAGGTCACAATGAACGCGAAGAGGCTGATCATGTTGATGCTCACGCCCAAGGCGGGGAGCACCAAGAAGGTCGCGAAGAAGGCGCTGGGGATGCCGAAGGCCACCCAGAACGCCAGCCGGGCGTTCAAGAACAGGCCGAGGCAGATGACGACGAGGATGAGCCCCTGGGCGGCGTTGGTGACGAGGAGCTTGATACGATCCTTGAGGATCTGCGAGTCGTCCTGCCACAGCGCGACGCCGATCTCCGGCGGCAGCTCCGCGCGCAGCTCCGCGGCGACCTCACGGGCGGCGTCGGCCACCTGAGACGGCGTCTCGGCGCCGCTGCGGTAGGCGATGACCCGCACGGCGCGGTCGCCGCCGTAGAACGCCTCCAGGTCCTCCTCGGCGTATCCGTCGGTGACGGTGGCGATGTCGCCAAGTCGGAGCTGGGCGCCGTCCGCCGTGCCGCGCAGGATGATGTCCTCAAACTGGTTGGCCTCCAGGCGGCGATCGGCGACCCGCACGAGGATCTCGCCGCGCCGGGACTCGACGGAGCCGCCGGGCAGCTCCAAGGAGGCCAGGGTGATCTGGGCGGCGACCTGGTCCAAGGTGAGGTTGTAGGCCTCAAGCCGCTCCCGGGGGATCTCGACGGCGATCTCCAGAGGCGGCACACCTTGCAGCTCGGCCTGGGTGATCTCCGGGTGGTCCACGAGGCGCTGCCGGGCGCGCTCGGCGATCTCGTGCAGGGTCGCCAAGGGCTGATCCCCGCTGATGAGCAGAGAGATCACCTGGCGCTTCGTGGAGGCCAAGGTGACCGAAGGCTCCTCGGCCTCGTCCGGGAAGGAGGTGATGCGGTCCACCTCGGTCTTCACGTCGGAGAGGGCCTTCTGGAGATCCGCGCCGAGCACAAGCTCGATATTCACCACGCCGACGCCCTCGGAGGACGCCGAGGTGATACGTTTGACCTGATCGACGCCGCGGGCGGCCTCCTCGATGGCGAGCACGATGCCCTGCTCGACCTCCTCCGGCGACGCGCCGGGGTACGGCACGCTGACGGTGACGAGCTCTGGGGAGGTGTCGGGGAAGACCTCTTGCCGGAGGTTCCCGATGGAGAGCAGGCCGCCGATGAACAGCACGAACAAGAGCAGGTTCGCGGCGACGGAGTTCTGGGCCATCCAGGCGATGGCGCCTTGGCGCCAGCTCTTGCCGGGGCTCGGCTCGTAGACAGACTCGGGCTCAGACATGGCTCAGCCCTCCTTCGCGGCGGCGGTCGGCGAGACGGTCATGCCCTCGACGGGCAAGGACAGCGGGGTGAGGAGCACCCGATCCCCGGGGCTCAGGCCGTCGGTGACGAGCACGTTGGCGGAGTCGCCAGAGACCACCCGGAGGCTGCGACGGCGGAGGCGGTCCTCGGCGTCCACCACCCAGGTCTGGTCGCCGTCAAACAGCGCCGCCCGGGGGACGACGAAGGCCCCGGCGGCCGCCCGGCCCTCGATCTCGACGTCGACGTAGGCGCCGGGCAGCATCGGCAGCTCCCCTGCCCCGCCGAGGGGGTTCTCTACGCCGACGACGAGCTGGGCCGTGCGGGTGTTGGACTCAAGCTGGCCAACGAGGCTCAGCACCGAGCCCTCACGGGTGATGGTGGCGCCGTCGCCAAGGCGCTGGCTCACCGCGGCCGGGGAGCCGGACTCGCCGTTCACCCCGGGCACAAAGACCGCGGAGAGCTGCTCGACGGGCACCGACACCGTCACCCGCAGGCGGTCGGTGCCGACCAAGGTGGTCAAGACCTGGCCCGGCGTCGCGAGCTGCCCGGCCTCGGCGGTCTCCCGCACGACGACGGCGTTGAACGGGGCGCGGATCACCGTGCGCTCGAGGTTGTTCTTGGCGCGCTGCAGGCTCGCCCGGGCGCTCTCTAGGTTGGCCTCGGCGACGGCGAGCTGGGGCAGGCGCCGGGCGAGCTCGCTGTCTTGGGCCTTCTGGCCGAGGCGCTGGTAGTCCTCTTCAGCGATGGCCTGGCGGCCCTTCTCCAGGCGCAGGTCCAGCTCGGCCTGGCGGACCCGGGCCTCCTCTTGGGCGACGGCGAGGCGGTAGTCGCGGCCGTCGAGGGTGATGAGGGGCTGGCCGGCGCTCACGCGGCCGCCGGGGATGAGGCTTGAGGAGACCTCGACGATCTTCGCGCTCAGCTCGGCGGAGAGTGAGACGTCGCGGTCGGCGCTCACGACGCCCGTGGCGCGCACACGCACGACCTGATCCGAGGGCTGGACGACGAGGATCTCCACCGTCGGGACGGCGGACGTCGGCGGGCTCGTCTCGGCGTCACCGCGAGAGGCGAAGAGCCCGACGGTGAGCGCGAAGCCCAGAGAGAGGACACCAAAGGAGGCGAGGGCTTGGGCGGTGCGGGTCATGGCTGACCTCCAGCCTGGGCGGCGAGGACCGAGTCGGTCCAGGTCCCGCCCAAGGCGTCGTGAAGCTGAATGCGGGCGACGAGCAGGTCACGCTCGGCGCTGAGCGAAGAGACCTGGGACTGCTGATAGGTAGAGAGCGACGAGAGCACGGTGAGGTGATCGACGAGGCCACGCTCGTACTGGGCGCGGGACTCGTCATAGCTGGCCTTGGCGGCGCGCTCTTGCACACGCACGGCGTCCAGGGTGAGCGCCGCGGACTCCTCCCGGGCCAGGGCCTCCTCGACCTCTTGGGCCGCGGTGAGCACGAGCTGGCCGTAGGTGGCCTCCATGGCGCGCTCCGTGGCCTGGGCGGCCTGGGCCCCGCCGAGGTTGCGGCCGCCGGAGAAGATCGGCACGGACAGCGCCACGCCGAGGCCCCAGAGGTCCTGCATGTTGAGCTCGCCGATGTAGATGCCCTGGTAGCCGACCTGGCCGGAGAGGGTCAACGAGGGCGCCAGGGCCCGGTTCGCGGCCTTGCGGCGGGCGGTGGCGGCGAGCTCGTCCTCATACGCGGCGCGCAGGTCGGGGCGGGTCGTGAGCAGCTCCTCGGGGCTGCCGAGGCCGGGCCGGGGCGGCAGGCTCGGCAGGCCCTCCCCCCCTTCAGGCACGGTGGCGCCCGCCGGGCGACCCAAGAGCGTGTTGAGCTGCAGGGTGGCGACCCGCACGTTCGCCTTTGCCGCGGGGAGCTGGGCCTGCACGGTCGCGACCTGGCGCTGCTGCTGGAGCAGGTCAAGGCTCGTGATCAGGCCCTCGTCGTAGCGGCGTTGAACGATGTTTAACAGCTCTTCGCTCGCCGCCACCTGCTCCTCCACCAGCCGGAGCCGCTCCCGGGCGGTCTCTAGGTCCATCCAGGCCTGGCCGATGCGGGTGGACAAGGCGATGAGCTGGGCGTCCCGGTCCCCGGCCATGCCCGCGGCGTCGTGGCGGCTGGCGATCCAGGTCTGGGTGGACTTGCCCCAGAGGTCCACGGGCACGCTCGCCTTGAGGTAGCCCGAGCCCGTGTGGTAGACCTCGGGGGCGTCGGGCTGGGCCGTGAGGTCGAGGCCGAAGGTGAAGCCGAGGCTGTCCAGGGGCGCGGTGGAGGTCGAGACATCGACGCTGAGGCTCGGCAGCACGCCGCCGAAGGACTGCCGCGCGAGGGCTTCAGACTGCTCAACCCGGGCGTTGAAGGCGACGAGGTCGCCGTTCTGCTGGAGGCCCTCCTCCATCAACGCGCTGAGGGTGGGATCGTCAAAGCTGGTCCACCAGGGGGCGTCGGAGATCGGCCCCGCGGAGGGCACGCTCCAGGCGCTCGGGAGCGCTTGGGCCATGGCGGCGCCGCCCAGGCTCCAGATGAGGCACAACGACAGGGACATCAGCGCGACTCCTTCGGCGCGAGGCCGGAGACGAGGAGATCAACGAGGCCAGCGACATAAGCGGCGTCATCTCCGGCGCCCCCGATGGGGCCGCCGACGAGGTGCTGGAGGAAGGCGCGGGTCTGGGCGGCGCCGAGGATGGCCGTGGCGACGGTGTCCACCTCACAGGGCCGCACGAGCCCCCGGGCGACGCAGCGGCTCAGCCAGCCCGCCCAGGCCTGCTGGGCGGCGAGCGGCGGCGGCACGTCGAAGCGCCGCATCACGTCATGCACATCGACCTCGCTCGCGCGGAGCGTCGCCATGCAGGGCACCATCTGGTGGAAGAAGCGGAGCATCTCTTGGAGGAGCGCCGTGAGCTGGATCTCCAGGGGCGCGTCCGTCGGCCCGGCCTGGAGCACGGCCAGAAAGGGCGGCCGCCCCGAGGGCATGAGCGCGGCGAGCATGAGGCTCGTCTTGTTGCCAAACCGCTTGAACAGCGTGGCCTGGCTCACCCCCGCGCGGTCAGCGATGAGCGTGGTCGAGACGTTGGGGCCATGCTCCAAGAACGCCTCACGGGCGACCTGGAGGAGCTGATCGTCGGCGATCTGTTGGGGACGCGCCACGGGACCTCGGTGATAAGTAAGTGAGCGCACACTTACTAATCCCGCCGCAGCCCAGGCGTCAAGCGCCGCTCACCGCGGCGATCCGCCGCACCCCGAAAGATCAGGTCGCCCGGCTGAGATCCTGCAGGCGCACCGCCCGAAGCTCACCGGCCCGCAGGGCGCGGATCGCCTCGACGATGGCCCGCCCGGCGCGCAGCGTCGTCGTGCAGGGCACGCCGAAGCGCAGCCCCGCCAGCCGCATCGACGCCTCGTCCCACAGCCCCTTCTTGCCTTGGGGCGTGTTGATCATGATCTGCACCCGGCCGTTGCGCACATGGTCCACGATGTCGGGGCGGCCCTCCTTCACCTTGTAGACCATCTCGACGGGGAAACCCAAGGCCCGCAGGGCCGCGCAGGTGCCGCCCGTGGCCAAGAGCTTGAAGCCGAGCTCGTGCAGAGGCCCGGCGAGCTCCGCCAAGGCGTGCTTGTCGTCGTCGCGCAGCGAGAGGAACACCCCGCCCTCGGTGGGCAGGCGCATCCCGGCGGCCAAGAGCGCCTTCGCGTAGGCCTCGCCGAAGCTGCGCCCGACGCCCATCACCTCACCCGTGGAGTGCATCTCGGGCCCGAGCATCACGTCCTTCACCTCAAAACGCCGCCAGGGGAAGACCGGCGCCTTGGTGAAGAAGTTGCCGCCGAGGTCTTGTTTGGGCAGCTTGAGGTCGGCGAGGCGCGCCCCGAGGCAGAGCCGCGTCGCCAAGGCCGCCAGGGGCAGGCCCGTGGCCTTCGCCACATACGGCACGGTGCGTGAGGCCCGGGGGTTGACCTCGATGACGTAGAGCTCGCCGTCCTTCACCGCGAGCTGCACGTTGACGAGGCCGATGACCCGCAGGCGCCGGGCGATGCGGGTGACCGCGTCCTCCATGACCTCCCGAAGCGCCGGGGTGAGCGTCGTGGGCGGCATCACACAGGCCGAGTCGCCGGAGTGAATGCCGGCCTCCTCGATGTGCTCCATCACCCCGGCGATGTAGACGTCCTCACCGTCGCAGAGGGCATCTACGTCGTACTCGACGGCCTGCTCCAAGAAGCGGTCCATGAGCACGGGGTGGGACTCGCTCACCTGCAGGGCCTCGTCCAAGGCCGCGGCGAAGTCGTCTGCGGTGTAGCAGATCTGCATGGCGCGGCCGCCGAGCACGTAGCTCGGGCGCACCAAGAGCGGGAAGCCCAGGCGAGCGGCGGCGGCGAAGGCCTCCTCCCGGGTGTGCACCATCGCGCCCTCGGGCTGGCGGATGTTGAGCTGGTTCATGAGCTTGTTGAACCGCTCGCGGTCCTCGCAGAGGTCGATGGCGTCGGCGCTCGTGCCCAAGATCGGCCCGATGCGGTGGCTGAGCTTGAGCGGGGTCTGCCCGCCGAACTGCAGGATGACGCCCCGGGGGCGCTCCCGGTCGCTCACGCCGCGGACGTGCTCCACGGTGACCGGCTCAAAGTAGAGCTTGTCCGAGGTGTCGTAGTCCGTGGAGACGGTCTCGGGGTTGCAGTTGACCATCACGCTCACGAGCCCGGCCTCACGGACGGCGTAGGCGGCGTGGCAGCAGCAGTAGTCGAACTCGAGGCCCTGGCCGATGCGGTTGGGGCCGTTGCCGAGGATGATCACCCGGTCGCGGGTCTCGTCCCCGGCCTCGTCCTCGTCCTCGTAGGAGGAGTAGAGGTAAGGCGTGTGGCTCTCAAACTCCGCGGCGCAGGTGTCTACACGCTTAAACGCGGGCACGACCCCGTCCGCGGCGCGGCGGGCGGCGACCTGGTCCTCGGAGGTGCCCAAGATCTGGGCGAGGTGGGTGTCGGGCATGCCCAGGCGTTTGGCCCGGCGCAGCTCCTCCGGGGAGACCGACGAGAGGAAGCGGCCGTCCAAGGAGTGCTCCGCGGCGACGAGCTCGTCCATCTCGCTCAAGAACCAGCGGTCGATGCGGGTGAGCTGGTGTACGTCGGAGGGGTCCATGCCCCGGCGCAGGGCCTCAAAGATCGCCGAGAGCCGGGCCGGGGTGGGGATCGCCAGGCGCTCGCGGAGGGTCTGCTCGTCCATGCCGCTGGAGTCGCTGTAGCCGCCCTCCAGGGACGAGATCGCCTTGAGCAGGGCCTCCTTGAAGGTGCGCCCCAGGCCCATGACCTCACCCACGGACTTCATGCGGGTGCCCAAGGTGCGGTCGCTGCCGGGGAACTTCTCGAAGTTCCACCGGGGGATCTTCACCACGGTGTAGTCGAGGGTGGGCTCGAAGCTCGCCGGGGTCTTGCGGGTGATGTCGTTCGTGATCTCATCGAGGGTGAGGCCCACGGCGAGCTGCGCGGCGATCTTGGCGATGGGGAAACCCGTCGCTTTGGAGGCCAAGGCGGACGACCGGCTCACCCGGGGGTTCATCTCGATGACCGAGACCTCGCCGTTCTCGGGGTTCACCGCGAACTGCACGTTGGAGCCGCCCGTCTCGACGCCGACGGCGCGGATGACGAGGATCGACATGTCCCGGAGCACCTGCAGCTCACGGTCGGTCAAGGTCTGGGCCGGGGCGACGGTGATCGAGTCCCCGGTGTGTACGCCCATGGGGTCGAAGTTCTCGATCGAGCAGATGATGATGACGTTGTCTTTGAGATCGCGCATCACCTCCATCTCGAACTCTTTCCAGCCCAAGAGGCTCTTCTCGATGAGGATCTGGCCGATGGGGCTGCGCTCGATGCCTTGGGTGACGATCTGGGTGAACTCGTCGCGGTTGTAGGCCACACCGCCGCCCTCACCGCCCAAGGTGAAGGAGGGGCGGATGATCGCGGGCAGGCCGACGAGCTCCAAGAGCGCCTCGGCCTCGGCCAAGGTGTGGGCGATGCCTGAAGGCGGCACGGGCAGGCCGACCTCGATCATGCGCTTCTTGAACAGCTCGCGGTCCTCCGCCACGTCGATGGCCTCGGGGCGGGCCCCGATGAGCTCCACGCCGTACCGCTCCAAGGTGCCGTCGCGGTGAAGCTCCATGGCGAGGTTCAGCGCCGTCTGCCCACCGACCGTCGGCAAGATCGCGTCCGGGCGCTCCCGCTCGATCACCTGCACGGCGAAGGCCGCGTTGATGGGCTCGATGTAGGTCGCGTCGGCCACGTCGGGATCGGTCATGATCGACGCGGGGTTCGAGTTGAGCAGCACCACCCGATACCCGAGCTTCCTCAGGGCCTTACACGCCTGGGTGCCGGAGTAGTCAAACTCGCAGGCCTGACCGATGACGATCGGCCCGGAGCCAATGACCAGGATGGTCTTGAGGTCAGTCCGACGCGGCATAAGCGTGGCTCCGGCTTCGGCTCAGGAGGCGAGCGCGAGGAAACGCTGAAGGATGAGGTGGCGGCTGTCCCGGGGGCCGGGGGCGGCCTCGGGGTGGAACTGCACGGCGGCGAGGCGGTAGCGGTCGTGCGCGAAGCCCGCCAAGGTGCCGTCGTTGAGGTGAACGTGGGTGATGCGCCCGCCCAGGGCCTCGATCTCGGCGCCGTCCACGCAGAAGCCGTGGTTCTGGCTCGTGATCTCCACCCGACCCGTCTCCAGATCCTTGACGGGGTGGTTCGCGCCGCGATGGCCGAAGGGCAGCTTGAAGGTGCGGGCGCCGATGGCGAGGCCCAAGAGCTGGTGGCCGAGGCAGATCCCGGCGATGGGCCGGGTGCCCAAGAGGCGGCGGGCCTCCTCGATGGGGCCGGTGAGCGCGGCGGGGTCGCCGGGGCCGTTGCCGAAGAAGACGAGGTCGGCGTCTTCAGCCCACTCCTCGGCGGTGGCGGTGATGGGCTTCACGACCACCCGCGCGCCGGTCGAGGCGATGAGGCGCAAGATGTTCCGCTTCACGCCGCCATCGACGACGTTCACCCGCAGAGTCGGGCTGTCCGGCGCGGCGTAGACGTAGGGCTCCTTGGTGCAGACCTCCTGGGCCAAGGCCCGGCCGTTCATGCCCGGCCAGCTCTCCAGGATGCTCCACAGCTCCGAGGCCGGGGTGCCGTCCGTCGAGATCACGCCCTTCATCGCGCCTTTGTCGCGGATGTGGCGCACCAAGGCCCGGGTGTCGATGCCGTGGAGCGCCGGGACGTTCTGGGCGCGGAGGTGCGGGCCGAGGCCGGACTCGGCGCGGTGGTTCGAGTGAACGCGGGAGAACTGGCGGGCGACGAAGCCGCTCACCCAGACCCGCTCACTCTCGGGGTCCTCCCCGTTGACGCCGGTGTTCCCGATGTGGGGTGAGGTCATCACCACGATCTGCTCGGCGTAGGAGGGGTCGGTGAGGGCCTCCTGGTAGCCGGTCATCGCCGTGTTGAAGACGACCTCACCGACACGGGTGCCGCGGGCGCCGAACGCCTCGCCTTCAAAGGAGCGACCATCTTCGAGGAGAAGGATGCTGCCCACGGGTGCCTCCTGGGGGCGCCGCTCTTAGCGCGTCTTCGCCCCCGCGTCACCCTCCCCGGGTGGGGGTCGCACGAATCCCCGGCGCGCTGGCGCCGAGAGGGCCGCGCCTAGGCCGATCAGGGCGCGACAGGGGCCGTGTCGCTCTCGGTGCGCATCGTCATCGTGACGTTCTGGGTCTCACCGTTCGCGGAGACCGAGAAGCCCGCCTGCAACCCCACGAGGATCTCGCTCGTGACCGCCAGCGGCTTGTTGAGGTTGATGCGGGCCTGGCCCGCGCCTTCGCTGCGGAACTGGGTGAACACCACGCTTGAGCCCGGCGGGAGGCCGAGCAGGTCACCCCGGCCCTCGACGAGGTCTTGGGTGATGGTGAAGCTCACCTGCGCGACATCACCCTCCAGGGACTCCAGGGTGGTCGTCTGGGTCACGAGCACCTCCAGGGCGTTGGCCTGGCTGATGCTCATGACGGTCCAGCGGGCGCCGACGCCGATGGGCTCTTCGGGCAGCGGGAAGCTCACGCCTTGGGAGGCCTGATCCGCCATGGCCATCGACTCCGCGATCTCCGGGCTCACGTCCGCCGGGAGCGTAGACGCCAGCCGCACGAGGCGCCCCGTCGGGGTCAAGACCGCCTGGGTGCTCAAGCCGACCAGGCTCGTGAGCTGCGCGCTGAGCAGGTCGACCAGCCCCTCCCCCATGCCGTCCCGCGCCTCGACGCCGACGGCGCCGACGACGCCGTTGAGGTGAACGTTCTTGTCGGCGTCGACGCGCTCGACGGACATCACCACGTCCATCAGCATCGCCGGCATGATGACGTCCATCACCGGGATCGCCTGCCCCGTCGCGGGGTCGACCATGCCCATGCCCATGTCAAAGGCCGTGGTGACCCGGAGCGTGCCTTTGGTGCCAGGGGTGTAGTTGTAGCGCAGGGCCCGGCGGGGCTCGGCGCCAGCGTCCTGCAGGATGACGCGGATCTCCCCTTCCGTGAAGGTCGCCGCCAAGGCGGTCACCGCGGGGTCGATGGCGGAGCTGGGCGGGGGCAGGGTCAACGCGCCGCCCTCGACGCCGCCAGGCACTCCCCCCACGAGCCCGCCCTCAATTCCCCCCTCGACGCCGCCCTCGACGCCGCCCTCCATGCCCCAGTCGGCGTCGTCCATCGTCTCGATGGGGGCCGACTTTTTGCAGGCCAAGAGCGTGAGCGCGAGGAGGAAGGAGCGACCGAAGGAGCGCGGCATTGAGCGCCTCAGAGGGAGGATTTTTGCCCCCGTATCACGCGCTCTGCCGCGTCGGGAGCGGCCCGCTGGCGATGACGCCGCCCATGAGCAGCCGGAACACCTGCTCGGCGAGCTGATTGACGTGCAGCTCCTCCCCGGCCAAGGCGCCCTGGAAGATCGGCTCTTTGACCAAGCCCAAGATGCAGCGGGCGAGCAGGCGGGGGTCGCCGTCCACCACCACGCCGATGGCCTGCCCCGTGCGCAGGGCCCGCTCTAGCCGCCCCGCCGCCCGGGCGTAGAAGGCCCGCACCAAGGCGTCCCCCTCGGCGTCGATGCCGATGGCCTCGGTGAACAAGAGGCGCCAGGCGCCGCGCTCCAAGGCCGCGCCCAAGATGCGCTCGATGTTGTCTCGGGCCTGGGAGGCGATGTCGCCCTCGACGTCGATGGGCTGAATCACCGCCTCCACCCGCTCCATCAGCCCCTCCAAGACGGCCTGGAAGACCGCCCGTTTGGAGTCGAAGTAGTTGTAGAAGGTGCCTCGTGCGACCCCGGCGATGAGCAGAATGTCGGACACCGAGGCGGCGTGGTAACCCTTCTTCGTGAAGACCTCCCGCGCGGCGTCTAGGAGGGCGGCGCGGCGGTCGTCGGGGTGCATGGCTGGCGCACGAGTCATTCGGGGCCTTTATCCGAGCGAGGCGCCGCTCGCCGCGCCAAGCGACGAGATCTGGGGCAGGCGCTAATCCTCGTGATAGACTGACGTGTCAGTCACGCCCACGACCCTCCAGCGAGCCCACGATGACCCCACGCACCCGCCTCGCCATCGGCCTCGACGTCGGCTCCACCACCGTCAAGGCCGTCGTGTGTGACCCGGAGACCCTTGAGATCCTCTGGAGCGACTACCAGCGGCACGAGACCCGGCAGCCCGAGACCGTGCTCGACTTCATGGTGCGCATCGGCGAGGCCTTCCCCGAGGCGACGGACCTGCGCGTGCTCATCACCGGCTCCGGCGCGGGCCCGCTCACCAAGCCGCTCAACGCCCGCTTCGTGCAGGAGGTCAACGCGGTCACCTTCGCCGTCGAGCGCCTGCACCCCGACGTAGGCTCAGTGATTGAGCTCGGCGGTCAAGACGCCAAGATCATCATGTTCCGCGAGCGCACGACCGACGACGGCCAGGTCGAGAAGCAGGCGCTCACCTCGATGAACGACAAGTGCGCGTCGGGCACCGGCGCCACCATCGACAAGTGCCTCATCAAGGTCGGCATGGACAGCGCCACCTTACGCGGCCTGCGCTTTGACCCCACCCGCCTGCACCACGTCGCGGCGAAGTGTGGTGTGTTCGCCGAGACGGACATCGTGAATCTCGTGAAGAGCGGCATCCCCGCCCCCGAGATCATGTGCTCCTTGGCCGACGCCATCGTGCACCAGAACCTCAGCGTGCTCACCCGGGGCAACACCCTGCGCCCCAAGGTGCTGCTCCTGGGCGGCCCCAACGCGTACCTCGGCTTCTTGGTCGAGTGCTGGCGGATGCGTATCCCCGAGACCTGGGAGAGCCGCGGCGTGGCCTGGCCCAAAGACCAGCCCATCGAGTCCCTCATCTTCACCCCGCCGAACAGCCAGTACTACGCCGCTTATGGCGCCGTCGTCTTCGGCATCTCCGACACCCGCGCCGGGGCCGACGAGGGGCGCTACGCGGGCCTCGACGGCCTCAAGCGCTACATGAGCGAGGGCCGGGGCGCGCGCCTGGCCGCCACCGCCGCCGCGCCCTTGGTGAAGGACGAGGCCGAGCTTCTGACCTTCCGCGAAGACTACCGGGTGCCGGTGTTCAACCCCGCCCAGTTCACGCCGGGGCAGGTCGTGCGGGGGGTCATCGGCCTCGACGGCGGCTCGACGAGCTCGAAGGCCGCGCTCGTGGACTACGAGACTGGGGAGGTGCTGCTCAAGGCCTACACCTTGTCCAAAGGAAACCCCATCCAGGACACCCGGGACCTGCTCGCGGAGCTGCGCGACGCCGTCCGCGCCCAAGGCGCGGAGCTCGAGTGTATGGGCTTCGGCGCCACGGGCTACGCCGCGGACGTGCTTGAAGAGTCCGTGGCCGCGGACGTGAACATCGTCGAGACAGTGGCCCACATGATGTCGGCGGTGCGGTATGTGCCCGACGCTGACGTGATCTGCGACATCGGCGGCCAAGACATCAAGGTGCTGATGCTCACGCCGAGCCGCGACGGCGGCCGGGACGTGAAGGACTTCCGGCTCTCCAACCAGTGCTCCGCGGGCAACGGCATGTTGCTCCAGGCCATGGCCGACCAGCTCGGCGTGCCGCTCCAGGACTACGCTGAGGTCGCCTTCGCCGCGCCCCTCGCCCCGCGCTTCTCCTATGGCTGCGCGGTCTTCTTGGACGCCGACCGGGTGAACTTCCAGAAGGAGGGCTTCAAGGCCGCGGAGATGTTGGCCGGGCTCGCCCAGGTCTTGCCGAAGAACGTGTGGCAGTACGTCGCCCAGGTGCCCCGGCTCTCCGAGCTCGGGCGGGTGTTTGTGCTCCAGGGCGGCACCCAGCGGAACCTCGCCGCGGTGAAGGCCCAGGTGGACTACATCCGGCAGCGTGTGCCAGACGCGAAGATCGTCGTTCACCCCCACTGCGGCGAGGCCGGGGCCATCGGCGCGGCGATGGAGACCCTGCGCGTGGTCCGCCGCCGGGGCAGCTCGCGGTTCATCGGCTTAGACGCCGCGATCCGCCTGGAGTACACGGCGAAGAACGACGAGAGCACGAAGTGTACGTTCTGCCCCAACAACTGCTCCCGCACCTTCATCGACACCCGCACCTTTGACGGCCGCACGAGCCGCTACATCTCCGGCTTCTCCTGCGAGAAGGGCACGGTGGAGAGCAAAGAGGCCCTCAAGGAGCTCGCCCGGCGCCAGTCCGAGCTGCGGAAACACTTCCCGAACCTCGTCACTGAAGAGGCCGTGCTCTCCTTCAAACACTTCTTCACCCCAACGCCCCAGCCCCCGGCGGGCAGCGTCAAGGGTGACGTTGAGGTGCGGCGCCTGCCGTTTCTGCGGGTGGCCCGGCGGGTGATGCAGCGCGGGTTCCGCCGCTCCCACCGGGATCTTCGGGGGGTGAAGATCGGCATCCCCCGGGTGCTCAACATGTACTCCGTGGGCCCGTTTATGCGGACCTACCTGGAGAGCCTCGGCCTGCCCAAAGAGAACGTCGTGTTCTCCCCGGCGACGAGCGAAGAGATGTGGACGGAGGGCGGCCGCTACGGCTCCATCGACCCCTGCTTCCCCTCCAAGGTCATCCAGGCCCACGTGCACGAGCTGCTCACCCACGCCAACACCGACCCCAAGCGTGGCCCGCTCAACTACATCTGGTACCCCTGCGTCACCCATGTGCAGAGCTGGGTGCAGCACACCATGGACAACGCCTCCTGCCCCATCGTCGCGGGCAGCCCCAACGTCATCAAGGCCGCGTTCACCAAGGAGGTGGACCTCTTCGCCCGGGCCGGGGTGCAGTATGTGGACGACGCGGTGACCTTCACCGAGCCGAACCTGCTCAAGCGCCAGCTCTTTGAGGTCTGGGGGCCGCGCCTCGGCGTCACTGAAGACGAGAGCGACCACGCCGTTGACCAGGGCTTCGCCGCGCTCCAGGCGTTCAGCGCCCACATGGAGCAGAAGGGCCGGGAGATCCTGGAGCAGGTTGAGCGGGACGGCAAGCTCGCCATCTTGATGATCGGCCGGCCCTACCACAGCGATCCTGGCCTCCACCACGGCATCCCCGAGGAGCTGCAGGCGCTCGGTTACCCCATCCTCTCCATCCGCTCAATCCCCAAGGATCCCGAGTGGCTCCGCCGCTTCTTCGGCCCCGACGACCCGCTCGACATCCGCGACGTCTGGCCGGAGAACTACTCCGCGAACTCCGTGCAGAAGGTCTGGGCGGCGCGGTTCGCGGCGCATCACCCGAACGTGGCGCTCTTGGACCTCTCCAGCTTCAAGTGTGGCCACGACGCGCCCACCTACGGCATCATCGACCAGATCATCGGCGCGGCGAAGGTCCCCTACTCCGCCCTGCACGACATCGACGCCAACAAGCCCGGCGGCTCGATCCGCATCCGGGTGAAGACCTACGCCCACCGCCTCAAGCTCGTCGAGGAGGCCCTCGCCGAGCAAGCCCAGGCCCGGGCCGAGCTCGCCCGCCGGGTCGCCGCGCGCCGCGAGGAGCTCATCTTGGCCCGTCTACAAGGCCGCGCCGCCCCCTCGGGCGCCCAGGCCGCGAAATAGCCCTCCCTTCCCCTTCTTTTCGCCTCCAGGAGCCGCCGATGTACGACAACGAGAACGACCTCTCCGGCCAGCCCGACCGCCTGAGCCCCGAAGCCCTCGCCGAGATTGAGCGGGAGCTCGCCGAGTTCAGCCGCGCCGAGGCCGACGCCTTGGGGCTCGGGCGCGCCCAGTGGCGGGACCGGGTGAACACCACCTTCACGGCCTCCCAGCGCGGCACCACGACGATCTGGGTGAGCGGCCTCACCATCGCCCATGACGAGCTCGTCGTGCAGGCGCTCAAGGGCATCGGCTACCAGGTCGCCATGCTCACGCCGCCGGACAACGCGGCCCTGCAGCTCGGCAAAGAGTTCGGCAACCGCGGGCAGTGCAACCCCACCTACTTCACCGTCGGCAACCTCGTGAAGCACCTCGTGCACCTCCGCGACGTGGCCGGGATGCCGACGGCGGAGATCATCGAGCGCCACGTCTTCTTGACCGCCGGGGCCTGCGGGCCCTGCCGCTTCGGCACCTACGTCACCGAGTACCGCAAGGCCCTGCGCGACGCGGGCTTCGACGGCTTCCGGGTGCTCCTGTTCCAGCAGCAGGGCGGCGTAAAGCAGGCCACGGGCGACGAGCTCGGCCTCAAGATCGACGTGAACTTCGCCGTCGGCGTGGTGCGCGCCCTCATCGCCGGGGACGTGCTCAACCTCATCGGCTACCGCATCCGCCCCTACGAGGTCACCCCCGGCGCCACCAACGCGGCCCTGGAGGAGTGTAAGCGCCTCGTCGGCGAGGCCCTGGCCAAGAAGGGCAGCCTGCTCCCGGCGCTCATGCGCTCCCGGCTGATCCTCTCGAAGGTGGAGGTCGACCGCACCCAGCCCAAGCCCGTCGTCTCGGTGATCGGCGAGTTCTGGGCCATGACCACTGAAGGTGAGGGCAACTACCGCCTGCAGAAGTTTCTGGAGCGTGAGGGCGCCGAGGTGGACGTGCAGGGCGTCACCAACTGGATCTTGTTCATGATCTGGGAGAACCGCTACGACACCAAACGCCGGATGGACCTGCGTGAGCAGGACGGCGGGCGCAAGGGCCTGGAGGGCAAAGACCCGACGAAGAAGCTCTGGGGCCTCGCCGCGGCGGAGCCCCTGGTGCGCGGCATCTTCCAGCTTTACGCGAAGGCCGTGGGCCTGCACGGCTACCACCTGCCCAACATGGACGAGATCGCGGCCTTGGCGAAGGACCACTACTCGAACGACGTGCGCGGCGGCGAGGGCCACATGGAGGTGGGCAAGCTCATCCACTTCGCCCAAGACAAGGTCAACCACATGACCGTGTCGGTGAAGCCCTTCGGCTGTATGCCCTCCTCGGGCGTGAGCGACGGCGTGCAGACCCTGGTGGCCGCCCGTTACCCCGACTCCTTGTTTTTGCCCATCGAGACGACGGGCGACGGCGAGGTCAACGTGCACAGCCGCGTGCAGATGATGCTGTTCAAGGCGCATCAGAAGGCCCGGGCCGAGTTTGAGCAGGCCCTCGCCCAGGCGGGGCTCGACGAGGACACCTTCAAGGCCCGGGTGCGCGGCAGCCGCCGCTGGCGCTCGGCCTTCTCCCGCCCGGCGCACCGCTCGGCGAGCGTCGTGACGAGCCTCGTCTACGCCGTGTCCTGATCCGCCGCACTCGACGAGGCGCCGGGCCGGGGCTATATCCACTTCCAGTTGTGCTAAGCAATGGAGGTGGTGATGCGTGACTTCTGGCTCCCGGCGCTCTCGACGCCGATGCTCCCGGCGGGCAAACCCCTCGGCTTCACGCTCTACGGGGACCGCCTCGTCTTCTGGCGAGACGCCCAGGGCGTGGCCCGCTGCGCCCCAGACGTCTGCCCCCACCGCTCGGCGCCGCTGTCCTTGGGCCGGGTGACCGACGGCGACCTGGAGTGCCCCTACCACGGCTGGCGTTTTGACGGCGGCGGCGCCTGCAGCCACATCCCCACCCTCGCGCCTGGGGTGAAGCCCCCGGCCCGGGCCTGCCTCACGCCCTACCCCACCGTCGAGCGCTGGGGCTTCATCTGGGTGTGGATGGGCGACCCCGCCGCGGCGACCCCAGACACCATCCCCGACTACAGCGCCTGGGTGGGCCCCGGCTGGGACGGCTTTGAGGACACCTTCGAGCTCGACATCGACCACGGCCTCATGGTCGAGAACCTCCTCGACCCCTCCCACATCCCCTTCACCCACGAGGGCACCCTCGGGCGGCGCGGCGACGCGAAGCCCCTGGACCTCGCCGTCGAGGACCACCCGTCTATCCCCGGCGCCTTCGTCGGCCTGTTTAAGAACAGCACCGTGCAGTCCGCGACGGAGCAGCGCTTCCGCTTCTTCCCGCCCTGCGTCGTGGTGCTCGACTTCCAGCTCAAGCCCGGCTGGCGCTTCGTGCAGCTCCAGCACTGCCTGCCCGTGGCCCCGAACAAGATGCGCCTGCACTACCGCCTGCAGCGGGACTGGCTCACGTCGATCCCCGGCATGAACCTCTTGATGACCTACCAGAGCCGCAAGATCGTCGCCCAAGACGTCGCGATGCTCGCCGGGGAGCAGGCGCGGCTAAACGAGGGGTTTAAGCCCTGGAACGCCAGCGTTGAGGCCGACCGCTTCGCCCTGCGTTACCGCGCCTGGCGCGCCCGGAACGACCGCCCCGAGCACTGGCAGGGCCGCGGCGCCGTCACCGCCGTCGGCGCGCCCCTCAGCCCCGATCCAGCGCCGACCGAAGCCGCCTGACCCGGGCGACCTCGACCTCAGCCCGCCAGTCGCCGCCTTCTTTGATGCTCGTGCCGACGATGACCGCGTCCGCGACCGCGCCGAACTCGGCGAGGTTGGCCTCGGTGATGCCGCTGCCGACGAGCACAGGGAGCCCCGCGGCCTTGGCCTCGACCACGTCGCCGAGGCGCGCGGCCTTGCCCGTGGACTCCCCGGTGATGATCAGGCCATCGGCCCCGCAGAAGGCGTAGCCCTCACACAATGCGCGAAGGGGGAGATCCGCCGTGGCCGCGTGGGCGGCGTGCTTTTTGCGCACGTCGGCGAAGATCCGCACCCCCTTCGCCCCCAAGGCCGCCCGGCGGCGTAAGAGCGGCCCGGCGCAGGCGTCGAGCCAGCCCTCATCGGCGAGGTGGCCGTACGCGAAGCCCTCGACGCGCAAGAAGCTCGCCCCGGCGGCCACGGCCACGCCCAAGGCCTCCTCGTTGGCCCCGGCGAGCACCTGCACCCCGGTCGGCAGGCCCATACGCGCGACGGCCGCCGTCGCCAAGGCCATGGCGGCGACGGTGGCGGGCTCCACCTGACCGCGCAGGTACGGCAGGTCGCCCATGTTCTCGACGAGCAAGGCGTCGCAGCCGCCCTCGATGAGCCGCGCCGCGTCGGACTCGGCCCGGCGGAGCATCGCCGCCATGTCCCCCGCCCAGCCCGGGCTTCCCGGCAGCGGGAGGAGGTGCACCATGCCGATGAGCGCGCAGCGCCCTGGGATGAGAGGAGACGTCAGCTCACGCACGACAGCACCAAGCTCCGGGGGAAAAAACGACCGCGCCGCCGAGCGAAGGCGCCTGGCCCTCCGCTCGACGGCGACGATGCTCCGCGCCGCGCCGCTTACGGCACGTCGAAGAGGTAGACGGCGCCCTTGTCCTTCTCGCTCGTGGTCTGGCCGCGGCCCGAGGCGCCGACGATGATCATGTCGGTGCCGGAGCGGTTGGTGTCTTCCGCGAAGTCGAGCCAAGAGCCGAGGTAGTCGCCCGCGCCGGTGCCGACGATGCGGGTGTCGGCGTCGTAGGCGTAGAGCGTGCCCGCGGCGGGGTTCAAGAAGACGTAGACCGCGCCGTTGTCGGCCACGCCCTCGCGGTTCGCGGAGATGATGACGTCGCGGTTGCCGTCGCCGTCTACGTCACCGGCGGTCATGCCCGAGCCGAACTGGTCGCCGTTGAGGTTGCCGATGAAGGTGATCTCCGCGGCGCTGTCCACGATCTGGGTGCCCGAGATGGGCCCCTGGATGAGGTAGGCCGCGCCGACGCCGTCGTAGTTGATGGAGCCCACCAAGAAGTCGTCGTAGCCGTCGGCGTTGACGTCACCGGCGTGGTCGATCTGGTTGCCGAGGTTGTCGCCTGGCACCGCGCCCTGGAGCTTCGCCGTCGCCGTGGAGATCGAGGCGTCGGCGCCGTCGGTCACCTCGGTGATGAGGTAGACCGCGCCCGCGCCGGAGCCGTTGGAGGACTCGTTGCGGGTGGAGACGATGAGGTCGTCGTTGCCGTCGCCGTCGGTGTCGCCGACGCCGTTGGCCCGGGTGCCGAGCTGGTCGCTGGCGGCCTCACCGGCGAGCTTCACGTTGGCGTTCGCCAAGGCGACGTCGGCGGTGACCGGCCCGAGGATGATGTAGGCCGCGCCCGCGTCCGCGCCGCCGACGTCGTCACCCGTCGCGGTGACCACCACGTCGGCGTAGCTGTCGCCGTTCACGTCGCCGATGATGTCCACCGCCGTGCCCGCGAGGTCGTTCGCCTTCTCGCCGGAGAAGGTGAAGCCGCCCGTGGTGATGGGCATGGTCTGCTTGCCGCGGGTGTAGTTCATCACCAGGTAGGCCGCGCCCGCGCGGGTCTTGGACGAGCTGACGGTGTTGGCGCCGAGGATGAAGTCATCCTTGCCGTCGTTATCGACGTCACCGCCGCCGCCGACGATCATCA
Organism: Myxococcota bacterium; assembly: GCA_023150845.1. GTDB lineage: Bacteria > Myxococcota_A > UBA796 > UBA796 > CAJQPC01 > JADKFE01. The sequence goes on from JAKLKD010000010.1 coordinate 36,696, forward strand.
GCGACTTCGCGCTGCCCGTCGGGGTGTAGTAGCGGCCCTTGGCCCCGCCGATGTTGCTGTCGCCGGAGGTGAAGGGGCCACGCTCCATGTAGGCCGCGCCGTCGCCGCTCGCCGTGCTCGAGCCGTAGAGCGAGCCCGCGACGATGTCGGTGAGCCCGTCGCCGTTGAGGTCGCCCGCGGCGGCCACGCTGATGCCGAGGCGGTCGTCGGCGGACTCACCCTTCCACTGCGCGTAATACGACTTCGCCGCCCCGATGGAGCCCAGGGGCAAAGAGCGCTTCTCGCCGTCGGCGGTGAAGGAGCGGTCTACGTCGGGCTCGTAGTCGTCGTTGTCCCAGGCGAGCTGCCCCGCGGGGTCGGCCAGGGCGGCCTGCTCCTGCGCGGCCTCCTCGGCGCTCACGGGCTCACGCCCTGCGTCTGCGCTGGCGTCAAGTGCGTCACCCACAGGGGCGGGGGCGCACGCGGAGAGGAGCGCGAGGAAGATGACGGCCGAGGCAGGCGCGAGTGTAGACCGGTTCATGAGGTCTCCCGTGGCAGTAGGGACTGTTCGAGGGGCTGAGATCACCTTATCACCCCCGGCGGCGGGGGGGTCGGACAAGCGCGCGGAGGCCGCCCGTGGTTCTCCAGAGCCCCGAGACTCTACGGCGGATCACGCAAATCGACAGGAAGATCAGTAGGTGCGATCCACGACGGACCGGAGGCGCAAGCCCGCGCGCTCCAGGCGCGCGGTGAGCCCCTCGGGGGGGTCCGCCACCACACAGCGCAGCACCTCCCCTCGATCGTAGGCGAGCAGCGTCACCTCCCGGACGTGCCCGACGGTGACGCCGGAGCCGTGGCTGCGCGCCCGAGGCTCGTCTACGGTGCGCACCACGGCGGCGGTGAGCCCCCGCGCGGCGCAGGCCGCCAAGAAGGCGTCGAGATCAGGGAGCGTCAGGGTTGGGGTGCTCGGCGTCAGCGGCGTCATCGGTGTCCTCGGTCACCGCGTAGAGGATCCAGCCGTACCCCGGCTCGTCTCGCAGAGGCGTGAACCGCAGGCCGCCGACGCGGTGAACCACGGGGTAACCGAGCCAAGGCGCCACCGCCGGGGCCAAGGTCCAGTCCTCACGAAACCAGGTGATGTAGCGGACTCGCTCCCGGCGGGCCCAGGCGGCGAAGCCCTCGGGGCCGCCCCCCAAGGTGTCGAGATCCATCCAGGTGAACATCCGGAAGCTGTGGTCGCGGCGGTTGATCCAGCAGCCGGGGATGTTGTCCACCAGGAGCCCGTCGCCGGGCCTCGACTCCCCCTCGATGAACACGGCGATCTCCCACTGGGGCTTGTAGAGCTCCTCCGAGAGCCGAATCTGCCGCTGGGTCTCCTCCCCCATCACCCACAGGCCTTGGGCCAAGGCCAAGGCCCCCAGGACCCGCGCCACGGTCGGGCTCAGGGCCGCGCCGAGCCGGTCGTAGAGCGCGAAGCCGCCGTGGCAGGCGAGGATGAGCATCGGCGGCAGCACCGGGTAGAGCCACTTCCAGTAGAGGTTGTGCCCGGGCTCGTGCTGTGCGGTGAGCGCGATGCCCAGCCAGAAGCCCATGAGCCCCAAGGCCGCGACGCCGAGGCTGCGCCGGGGGTCGTGGCGGGTCCACGGCAAGAGCCCCAGGCCCAAGAGCCCGCCCGCCCAGAGCCCCCAGCCCACCCGCGACGGGATGAGCCCCGTGAGCAGGGCGAGGTCCACCCGGAGCCCCTCGATCACCCAGGCCGCGCCGACCGGCGACGCCGCCCCGCCGGTCTCGATGTTCACCGAGACCGAGTGCTCCCAGAACGCCCAGGTGCCGTGGACCTCGTGGCAGTAGGTGGACCAAACCGCCGCCGCCGCCGCCAGGGGCCCCAAGGCCATCCCCAGCCGCGGCAAGCGAGGGCCGCGCCCCAAGGCGTGCAGGGCCAAGGCCGGACTCAAGGTGAGGAGCGCGTCCATGCGGGTCAAGAAGGCGAGGCCCGCGAAGGCCGAGGCCAAGGCCAGGCGGTCCCGGGTCAAGGCAGCGAGGCTCGCCATCACAAAGCCCGCGTAGCAGGGCTCCCGCAGCGCTGAGGACGAGTACAGCGCGAGCTCCGGCTGAAAGGCGAGGACGAGGCCCACGACCGCGGCCACCCGGGCGCCGAAGAGACGGTCGGCGATGAGCCCGGCGAGCAGCACCACGGCGACGCCGCCGACCCACGCGACGATCCTTGTGGCGATCACCGCGTCGCCGACCACGGCCATCACCGCCGCGGAGAGCGCGTAGTACATCGGCAGGTGGTTCATGTCGAAGCGCGTGAAGCCCGACTCCAGCACGCCCCGCGCCATGGCGAGGTTGCCGTAATCACTCTCTTCCCAGCCGTAATACCGAGGGATCAACCACAGGCGCCACAACCCCGCGATCACGGCCCAGAACGCCGAGAATCGCACGCCGAGCCCCCAACGTGAGCCCGCTCGCGCCGCGAATGACGCCCCTTGGTCCTTACCCGACAATGTCACTCCTTCGTAGAGGCCGGTGTGCGGACGCTATCATGCGGATAGAGGACAGGATCGTCCCCTCGGGAGGAGTGTCATGCAGAGCGTGCAGAGCCGCGGCGCCGCCGAGATGCGCAGCGGGTTTGTGGAGACCGAAGACGGCCTCAAGCTGTTCTGGCAGGCGACCGGCAGCGGCCCGCCCTTGGTGTGCTGCAACGGGCTCGGCGTCTCGACCTTCTTCTGGAAGTACATCGTTGAGCAGTTCCGCGACCGCTACGAGGTGATCGTCTGGGACTACCGCGGCCACGGCCGCTCGGACCGCCCGGAGGACCCCTACGCCGTTGACCTCTCGATCCCCACCTTCGCCCGGGACCTCGGCCTCGTCTTAGAGGCGACCGGCGCGCGCTCCCCGGTGCTCATGGGGCACTCCATGGGCTGCCAGGTGATCTTGGAGCGGGTGCACCAGGCCCCCCATGAGGCGCGCGGCCTCGTGCTGCTCTTGGGCGGGCCCGGCCGGGTGCTCTCCCACTTCAACAACAACCCCCGCAGCCCCCAGCTCTTTAAGGGCATCCACCTCGTCGTGAAGGCCCTCGACGACCGGGTGAACAAGCTCGCCCGGGTCGCGTTGCGCGGCCCCTTGGCCTGGAAGGTGACGAAGGGCCTCGCGATGGTGGACCCGCTCTACACCTCCAAGGCCGACTTTGTGCCCTATCTGGAGCACATGGCGAGCCTCGACCTGCGGCTGTTCTGTGAGCTCGTCGCCAGCGCCCAGCGCCACGACGCCCGCCCCTACCTCAACAGCGTGAAGCAGCCGACCCTCATCTTCGCCGCCGAGCGCGACGACTTCTTCCCGCTGTGGGTCATGAAGGACATGGCCGACCGCATCCCCAACGCGAGCCTGCTCGTGCTCGCCGATGGGTCACACGCGGCGATCATCGAGCAGCCCTGGACGATCAATCACCGTCTGGAGCGGTTTCTGCGGGAGGAGGTGCCGATTCAGTCGGGGCTACGGCTCGTTCGACCCGCGTCTTGAGCCGCTCCAGGGCCTCTCGCAGCTCGACCCCGGTGAGCGTGTTCTGAATCACCTGGGGCACATACGCGCCGACCTGCGCCGCCCCACGCCAGGAGAGCGCGCAGGCCTGCCCATCAGCGGCGGGCGCCAAGGTCCACTCGCCCTCGTTCGCCAAGAGGTCACCCTCTAAGAGCGCCCAGCTCAGGCGGATGGCGCCGTCCTCACCGACGGGGTGCTGCTGCAGGCGAATGACGAAGCGCAGGCGGCGGATGATCTCGACGACGAGGCCGAGCTCCCACGCCGACTCCTCACGCCCCCGCACCTCACAAGCGCGCACCTGGGGCCAGATCTCCGGCCAGGCGGTGAAGTCGGTCAAGGTCTCGAGCACCCGCGCTGGCGGGGCGCCCACGACCACCGAGGCGCGCCCCTCCATCAGCGGCCCCCACGACGACGGCGGCGGCGGCGCTTGCCCTTGGCCCCAGACGCGGCGCCCGCGGCCGTGCCGACAGCGCCCTCCTCGGCGTTGCCTCCGCCGAAGACCCGCGCCTGCAGCTCACGGTGGGCGCGCTGCTTGAGCTGGGGATCGACCTGCAAGAGCGCGATGGCCGCGCGGCGAGCGCGTAAGAAGAGGTCCCGATCCCGGCCAGGCTCGCCGATCTCGAAGCTCGGCAGCTCCTGGGCGCGGGCGCCGAGGAGCTCCTCGTCGCCGCGGGCGATGCGGTCCTGCTCGGAGATCGCGAAGCCGTCCTGCTCCCGGGCGACGAGCTCGACGAGGCGCACCCCCTCGGGGTTCGGCGTCGCGCTGAGCACAAAGAAGCAGAGGCCGGGGTTGGCGCCTTTGGCGACGTGGCCGCGGAGCCGGTGCAGGCGCACGAGGTCGAAGCGGTCGGCGCTCTCGACGAGCACACAGCTCGCGTTGGCGACCTCCGGGGCGTCCTCGATGGCCGTCGTGGCGACGAGCACGTCAAAGCGGCGGCGCTGGAAGTCGTCGTAGGCGCGCTGGCGCTCCTCGCGGCTCATGGCGCCGTGGTAGAGCCCCACCCGGTAGCCGGGGAAGGCCTCCGCGCCGAGGGCCTCGACGAGCTGTCGGGCGCGGTCGAGAGGCATGAGATCACCGCCCTTCCCGAGCGGGAACACGACGTAGCCTTGGCGGCCATCGGCGAGCAGCTCACACATGCGGGCGTAGGCGACGGCGCGCTCCTCAGGGCCACGCACGACGGTCTCGACGAGCTGCTGCGACTCCGTGGGGATCACGGAGATGTCGCAGTCCGAGAACAGCGTGAAGGTGAGGCTCGTGGGGATCGGCACGGCGGTGACGATGAGCAGGTCGGGGTGCACGCCCTTCTGGTTGAGCCACTCCCGGCGCACCTGCCCGAAGGAGCTGCGCTCCTCGACGACCACGAGGCCGAGCTTCTTAAACTCCGGTAGCCCCGCCGAGGCGAAGCTGTGGGTGGCGAAGACGACGTTCACCTCGCCGCGGCGGATCGCGTCGAGCTGGTTGTTCGACGGGGTCTGGGAGATGAGCTGGGGCACGAGGCCGACGCCGCGCAGGAGCGGCTCGGCGAAGAGGTGGCGGTGCTCCGCCGCCAAGGAGTCCGGCGCCAAGAACAAGACCTGGCTGCGCGCCGCGCCGACCATGACCGCCGAGATCAGCGCGACGAGCGCCTTGCCCGAGCCGACGTCGCCTTGGAGCAGCCGCGTCATCGCCGTCGAGCGGCGGAGATCCCGGCGGATGTCGTCGAAGGCCGCCTCTTGGCCGTCGTTGAGCGCGAAGCTGTTGAGGAGCTGGAGCCGCCCGGTCAGATCGTGGGAGATCGGGTGCGCGACCCCGCGTAGGCGCACGGGCTGCTGCGAGCTGGCCGAGAGGTGGTGGACGAAGAACTCCTCAAACACCCAGCGCGCCCGGGCCCGCTTGAGCCCGATCGTCGGCAGGTGCAGCTCACGGATCGCGTCGTCCAAGGAGGAGACGCGGGCGTCCTGCACGATGCGCACGGGCAAGGGGTCAAGGCAGAGCTCCCCGTACTTGAGGAGCGCGAGCCGCGCGAGGCGCCGGAGCTCGTCCTCATCGACGCCCTCCACGCCGTAGATCGGGCGCCGCAGGAAGCCCCGGGCGTCGGCGAGCCAGCGCATGGCCTCGTAGAGCACCGCGCCGTCGTCGGTGACCTCAAGGCGGCCAGCGACGGCGACCTCTTGGCCCGTCGGCGTAGCCGCGAGGTCCGGCGGCGTGCTCGTGTACCAGCGGCAGCGCACCACACGCTCCCCCTGGGTGAGGATCATCTCCTCGACGCGGCTCCCCGGGCGCATCCGGGCGCAGCGCGCGCTGATGCGGCCCACCAAGGCGAGGTCCTCGCCGCCGTCCGGCAGGGGGTCCTCGGCGCGCAGGAGGCTGAGCTTCTGCTGATCCGCGGGGACGCGGCAGAGCAGGTCGGCGATGGTCTCGATGCCCGCCTCGTCCAGGGCCTCGACGACCTCGGGGCGGAGCGGGCTGAGCGCCGACACGGGCTGCCCGGTGTGCTCGGGGTCGCCCAAGGAGGCGCGCGGCGGCGGAGGCGGCGCGGGCGGCGGGGCCTCGGGCTCCTTCGCCTGCTTCGACTCTTTGCCGCCCTTCGGGCCGCGGCCGCGCTCGTCACCCCGGCTGCGCTCCTCACCGCGCTCTTTGCCGCCGTGGTCTTTGCCGCCTTGTTCACGGGGCTCCCGGGCGCCCTCCACGCGGGCGCCTTCGGGCCGAGCGGCCCGGGCCTCGTCCTGGGGCTCCCCGGCGAGCACGATGAGCTCCGCGGTCGGGAGGAGGGCCGTGTCGTTGGCCAAGGTCAACGCCGCCTCTTGCACGGCGACCAAGGCGTCGCGCATCGGGCCCACACGCAGGAGGTACGGGAGATCGTCGGCCTGGGCGAGGGTGTCGCGGACCTCGGCGAGGCGCTCCAAGGCGAGCCCCTCGGGAGCCTCGGCGAGGGCCGTCGTCAAGAGGCTCGCGCAGGAGCGCCCGAGCCAAGGGGAGGCCCACAGGCGCTCACCGTCCTCACGGAGGCCAAAACGAAGGGCGCGGCAGACCGCGTCCAGCAGCGCAGGAGCGCGGGCAGCGCGAGCGCGACGAGGCGCGCGCGGGGCCGACGCCCCCTCGCCCACCTCGGGCTGGGGAAGCTCGGACATTTTGCCCTCTAGCGGTACTCGATGGTGATGATCTCGAAGGTGCGGCGCCCGCTCGGGGTCTCAACCCTCACCTCATCGCCGCTGGTCTTGCCGATGATCGCGCGACCGATGGGGGAGGTGTAGGAGATCTTGCCGGCCTTCACGTCCGACTCGAAGTCGCCGACGACGGTGTAACGCACCTCCTCGTCGGTCTCGGTGTTCACCATGACCACCGTGGCGCCGAAGACGACGAGATCCTTCTGCGGCACCTTGGTGATGTCGATGACCTCACAGGTGGCGATGGCCGTCTCGACCTGGCGGATGCGGCCCTCCAAGAGCGCCTGGCGCTCCTTGGCGTCTTCGTACTCGGAGTTCTCCGAGATGTCGCCGTGGGCCCGCGCCTCGGCGATGTCTTGAACGACCTTGGGCCGAAGGACCTCCTTGGCGTGCTTGAGCTCAGCGACAAGACGCTGATGTCCTTCGGGGGTCATGAGACTTCGCTGCATAAACGGTGCCTTCTGATGAATACGGAGAGAGGTGTCGAGAGGGGCGCTCGGCGATCGCGGCCCAAGCAGACCAGGGCGGGCGGGCGGGCGATCCGAGCGCCACCAAGGAACGCTGAGCCTTCAGAGTAGCACGGCGCGGCCCGATCGGGTCGGCGCCTGCGCTGAGCCAGCCCCCGCGCGGGGACCGCTCACTCCAAGGTCTCGAGGAGCCCCTGGGCGTCTAAGAACTTGTGGGAGGCGAACTCCAGGTGCTGCGTCTGGTTGATCACAGGGAAGACGACGTTTAGCGCCCACTCACAGCGGACGTGACGCTCGCCCTTCTCCTCGTAGATCGTGCAGTCCTTGGGGACGATGTAGGTGGGGATCTCCTGCTTGTCGAGCTCATGGAGGAGCCGCTCCTGGGCCTTGGCCTGGGAGCGATCTCGCCACTCCAAGAGCGAGACCTGCACGATCTCGTCCATCTTGTACTTGATCCAGTAGTGCGGCGTGATGACGGCGACGTAGAAGCCTCCGCCGACCACGATCGCCACCATGAGGATCTTGACCACGTCGATCTTTCCGGATCGCAGCCGCATCACCAGGCACTCCTTCACCAGGTCAGGGAATCAGGAGTGTACCAAACAACCGGCGACGCGGGGGTCCGAGCGCGGTCAGTCCTCTAAGCTGAGCACGGCCAAGAAGGCCGTCTGGGGGATCTCCACCGCCCCGACGGACTTCATGCGCTTCTTTCCTTCTTTCTGGCGCTCAAGGAGCTTCCGTTTGCGGGAGATGTCGCCGCCGTAACACTTCGCCGTGACGTCCTTACGAAGAGCCTTCACGTTGGTGCGGGCGATGACCTTGGCGCCGATGGCCGCCTGGATGGCCACGTCGAACATCTGCCGCGGGATGTGATCCTTGAGCTTGCTCGTCAACATCTGGCCGGTGCGGAGGCTCACGGCGCGGTGGCAGATCGTCGAGAGCGCGTCGACGGGATCGCCGTTGAGCAGCACGTCGAGCTTCACGAGATCCGCCTCCTCCCAGCGCAAGACCTCGTAGTCCATCGAGGCGTAGCCGCGGCTGAGGCTCTTGAGCTTGTCGAAGAAGTCGAAGACGACCTCAGCGTAGGGGATCTCGTAGGTGAGGATGCTGCGGCCGGGGCTCGGCACCTCAAAGGCCATCTGCACGCCGCGGCGGTCCTGGCAGAGCTTCATCACGCCGCCCAAGAACTCATCCGGGGTGTGGATGACCACCTTAGAGATGGGCTCCTGGATCGCGTCCACCTCAGCGATGGGCGGGAGCTGGGAGGGCGAATGAATCTCCAGCGCCTTGCCCTTCTTGGTCGTGACCTTGTAGACCACCGACGGCGCGGTGACGATGAGGTCGAGGTTGTACTCCCGCTCCAGGCGCTCCTGCACGATCTCCATGTGGAGGAGGCCCAAGAAGCCGAGCCGGAAGCCGAAGCCCAGGGCGTCGGAGGTCTCGGGCTCCCAAGAGAACGAAGAGTCGTTCAGGGAGAGCTTCTCCAAGGCGTCGCGCAGGTTCGCGTAGTCCGCGGATTCCGTGGGGTAGATCCCCGCGAAGACCATCGGCTTCGACTCCTTGAAGCCCGGCAGAGGCTCGGTGGCCGGGTTGCGGAAGGTCGTGACCGTGTCACCCACCCGGGCGTCCGCCAAGGACTTGATGTTCGCGACGATGAAGCCCACCTCCCCCGCGCAGAGCTCGTCCCGGGGGCGGCCCTCGGGAGCGAACACGCCGAGCTGGGTGCACTCATGCACCGCGCCCGTCGCCATGAGCTTGATGCGGTCGCCCTTGGCGAGCCGCCCGGCCTTCACCCGCACGAGCACGACGACGCCGACGTAGGTGTCGAACCAGGAGTCGATCACCAAGGCCTGCAAGGGCGCGTCACGCTCACCCACAGGCGGCGGGATCATCGCGACGATCGTCTCCAGCAGCTCATCGATGCCCACGCCGGTCTTCGCGGAGACCATGCAGGTGTGGGTGATGTCGAGGCCGATGCCGCTCTCAAGCTGCTCCAGCACCCGCTCGGGGTTGGAGCTCGGCAGATCGACCTTGTTGATGACCGGGATGATCTCGAGGTTGTGCTCAAGGGCGAGGTAGACGTTCGCTAAGGTCTGCGCCTCCACCCCTTGGGTGGCGTCTACGACGAGCAGCACGCCCTCACAGGCCGACAACGACCGGCTCACCTCGTACCCGAAGTCGACGTGTCCTGGGGTGTCGATGAGGTTCAGGGCGTAGAGCGTGCCGTCTTTGCCGACGTAGGGCAGCACGCAGGTCTGGGCCTTGATCGTGATGCCGCGCTCACGCTCGATGTCCATCTTGTCGAGGTACTGCGCCTTCATCTCCCGGGCGGTCAACGCGCCTGTACGCTCGATGAGGCGGTCGGCGAGGGTGGACTTGCCGTGGTCGATGTGGGCGATGATCGCGAAGTTGCGGATGAGCGCGACAGGATGGCTCATGAGTCCTCAGCGCGCGGCGGCGCGGGGTCGGTCAGGGATTCGAGGGGCGAGGGCGCCCAATCCCCGTGTAGCGGAGCCCGTGGCCCTCGACCACCTCTGGCTCCCAGATGTTGCGTCCATCAAACACGTCACGGCCCCGAAGCGCCGCGGCGACGGCGTCCCAGTCCGGGGCGCGGAACTCGTTCCACTCGGTCACGAGCACCACGGCGTCGGCGCCCTGGATCGCCTCCAAGGCCGTCGTGGCGTAGGTGACCCGGTCGCCCAAGGATCGTTTGGCCTCGTGCATGGCCTCGGGGTCGTACACGACGATCTCCGCGCCCGCGGCGAGGAGCTGCTCGATGATGACGAGCGCCGGGGCCTCCCGCATGTCGTCGGTCTGGGGCTTAAAGGCGAGGCCCCAGATGCCGATCCGGCGGCCCCCAAGATCCTCGCCGAGCCGCGAGAGCACCTTCTGGCCCACCACCTTCTTCTGGGCCTCGTTCACCGCGTGCACGGCGTCGAGGATCTGCAGGGGCATGCCCGCGTCCGCCGCGGTGGACATGAGCGCCTGGACGTCCTTCGGGAAGCAGGAGCCGCCGTAGCCCGCGCCGGGGAAGAAGAAGCGCAGGCCGATGCGGGAGTCGGAGCCCGCGCCGCGGCGAACGGCGTCGACGTCGGCGCCGACGAGCTCACAGAGCCGGGCGAGCTCGTTGATGAAGGAGATGCGCGTCGCCAAGAAGGCGTTGGCCGCGTACTTACACAGCTCCGCCGAGCGGTTGTCCATGAAGAGGATCGGCTTCCCGGTGCGCACGAGCGGGCTGTAGATCTCGTGCATCACCTTGCGAGTGCCCTCGTCGCGGCAGCCGACGACGATGCGGTCGGGGCGCATGAAGTCCTCGATCGCCGCGCCCTCCTTCAAGAACTCGGGGTTCGAGACGACGTCGAAGCCCAGCGTGGTGTGCTGGGAGAGCACCTCACGGACCCGATCCGCCGTGCCCACGGGCACCGTGGACTTGATGACGACGGTGGTGTGGCGCTCCATGGCCAGGGCGATCATGCGGGCCACGGCGAAGACGCCGGAGAGATCCGCCGAGCCGTCGGCGGCGGGGGGCGTGCCGACGGCGATGTAGACGACCTCCGCCCGGCGGACCGACGCCACGCCATCGGTGGTGAACTCCAGGCGGCCCTCACGCACGTTCCGGTGGATGAGGTGATCGAGGCCGGGCTCGTAGATGGGGACCTCGCCCCTGAGCAGGCGGTCGATCTTGTTGACGTCGGAGTCGACGCAGATGATCGAGTGGCCCATGTCCGCGAGGCAGGTGCCCGCGACGAGTCCGACATAGCCCGTGCCTACAACGCAGATCTTCATGAGCGTCTCCCGAACGGTTTGGTCGAGCGCGACCGATGTAACGCATGGGACGCCAGATCGCGCGCCGCGGATCACCCGAGTTGACCGGCCTCGTCGCCGCGGCCCCCAAGGCCCCCAAACGCTTGACACCGCGCGGCGCCGTGCTAAACAAAAGCCCCGTTCAGGATGCGCAGTCCCTCTCTGCGTATCCCTCTGACCTCGACCTCATCAGACCCTTCGTCCTCTCGGGAGCCAGCCTTGGCCAACCATGCCAGCGCCATCAAGCGGATGCGCCAGAGCCAGAAGCGCCGCCTCTACAACCGTCACTACCGCGCTGGGATGCGCACCCAGATCAAGAAGGTTCGCGCCGCCGTCGCCGCTGGCAACGTCGAGACCGCCACCTCTGAGCTGAACGCCGCGGTGTCGATCATCCAGCGCCTCGCGGGCAAGAAGGTGCTGCACCGCCGCAACGCCTCGCGCCGCGTCGCTCGCCTCTACAAGGCCGTCAACGGCCTCAAGGCCTCGGCCTCCTGACCGTTCGCCCCTCCTGGGGCGGCGCCTGAAGCCCTCGCTTGAAGCACCCTGCCACAGCCGTGGCGGGGTGTTTTGTTTTGGCATCACCCGCGTCTGCGCCTCAGATGTGGTTCGCCCGCCGCGCCAAGAGCCGCAGGAGCAGGCCCTCAAACACGCGGCGATCCCCCGCCCGGTGGGAGTTCATGTCTTGGTTGGCCGCGGCGAGGCGCTCCAAGACTTCAGCGGTGCCGATGGGGCTCTCCCGCAGCGCGCGCTCGGCCTTCTCCCGCTTCCAGGGCGGCATCTTCACCGCGTCCCCGCCGCCGGTGCGCATGGAGTGCTGCAGGCTGAGGAGCTGGCGGAGCTGCCAGGCGATCATCGCCATGAGCCGGTGGGACTCGCCGCCCTTCTTTGCGTCCATGAGGCGCAGGCAGGTGGCCAAGGCGTGATCCGCGTCCCGGGCGACGACGGCGTCGGTGAGATCCCAGATCTGGGCCTCGGCGAGCAGGCTGCAGACCTCGCCGAGCACGGCCTCGTCGAGCCTCCCCTGCCCGCCCAGGTACATGCAGGCCTTCTCGATCTCTAGGCGGAGCTGGCCGAGGTCTTTGCCCACCAGCTCGACGAGCAGGGTGGCCTCCCGGCGGTCCAGCGCGCAGCCGAGGCTCCGGGCGGTCTCGATGGCGAAGGCGACGGGATCCTGATCCTTCGCGCGGTACCGCACGAGCACCCCGTCGCTCTTGAGCAGGGCCTCGACACGTTTCTGGGGATCTTTGCCGTCGCCAGCCTTGGCGAAGCCCGAGCCGAAGATGCCGAGCACGGTGCTCGGCGAGGGGCTCTCTAGGTACCGCAAGAGCGCGTCGATGAGCGCAGGCGGGGCCTCGTGTACGTCGCGCAGGATCACCACACGACGGGCGCTCATCATCGGCAAGGTGCGGGCCACGCTGAGCGCCTCGGCGGCGGACTCCTCCCCGGCGCGGGCGACGCTCAGGTTGAAGGCCGCCATGACGCCTTCAGTGGCCTTGGCGGTGAGGCGCTCCTCGGCCTGCTTCACGAGCAGAGCCTCGTCACCGAGCACGACGTACACGGGCTTGAGGCCCGCCTGGAGCGCCTGGTCGAGAGGGTCTTGGGCCATCGGGATCACCGCGCGGGTCGAGGGCGAGCCAAAGGTCTAACGCGCTGACGTGGACTCGGCGGCGGTCAGGGCGGAGATCCCCTCGCTGAGCAGGCGGCGGAGCGCGCGCTCAGCGGCGGCGGCCCGAGCGGCCTCGGTGGTGAGGGGATCGTCCGCGGCCAAGGCGTAGGGCTCCTCGGCCCGACCCTCCCAGCGCCGCGGCGGCGCGCTGTCGAGGCGCAGCGCCACCCGCACCGTCACCGCGCTCACCCCGCCGCCCACGGTGAGCGCCCGGGCGTCTACGGCGCTGAGCTCGACGTGCAGGGCGGGCCCCTCGGCGCCGGTCAGCTCGGTGAGCGCCGCGGCGGCGGCCTCGGCGAGCCAAGGCTCCGGGGTGAGGATCACGAGCTCACCGGCGCTCACGGCCGCGGCCGGGGGTCGGCCGAGCTGCAAGCCGCAGGCGGTCAGACCCAAGGCGGCGGCGACCCCGAGCGTGATCAAGGCGGCGCGGAGGCCCCGTCGTGGCGGCCCGCTGGCGCGGAGAACGCGCCATGTCGGGGCGCTCTGGGGGCTTTGGGCCGAGGTGGGCATAGGCGCTCAGGTCGAGAGAGAGCGGCGCAAGAGGCGCGGCGCCGGGGCGCGCGGACGCGGCTTGGCGGGGCCGAGGGCGCGTAAGGATTGACAGTGCCCACGATCCCGTAGAAGATCGGGGCTCCCTGCCTCGGAGTATCCCATGCTCACCCTCCTCGCCTCATTGACTGTGGCCCACGCCGCCGAGCCCATCGCCGCCGAGCCCATCGCCGCCGAGCCCGCCGCGGACACGGCCGCCGCCCAGCCCGTCGAGGCCGAGGCGGACGACGCCCTCGCTGGGGACGCCCTCGCCCAGTCCACGGAGACCGCGCCGACCCCGGCGCCCTCCTCCACCCAGCCCGTGCGCGCCCGGCCCTACCTCATGGAGGTCAACGTCCGCGGCCGTTACCTCGGCGTGCCGGCCTCACTCTTCGACATCTGGTACTACAACGACACCGACGACGGCGGCACCCACCTGCCCCGCCCCCAGGCCCGCGCCTGGTCCGTCGGCCTTGAGTACGTCGTCAAGAACGACACCCAGAACGGCGTCTTCTACTTCGACTACGTCGGGAACCTCATGGAGGGCGGCTACTGGGACGACCGTGAGGATCCGCCGGACTACTTCGACGGCGACTACGTCGTGCCCGACCGGCTGAGCCTGCTCACCTTGGGCGCGGACTACTACTACGAGCTGCACGCGACGCAGTGGCTCTCGTTCATGTTCGGCGCTGGCCTGGGCGTGGCGGTCGTCACCGGCAACCTCCAGAAGTGGGACGGCGATGACGGCGTTCCTTCCTACGAGATCTACGCCCAGCGCCCCGACGACCCGGACGACGTGATCGCGATCCCCAAGGTGCTCCCCGTCGTGGACATCAACGCGGCCATCAAGTTTGACATCAACCACCGGGCGAACATCCGCCTGGAGGGTGGGTTCCACAACCTGCTCTACACCGGCGCGGCGGTCGGCATCATCTTCTGAGCGCAGCGCCGCCCGCACGATGGATCTCCGCGTGGATCCGAGGGGTATCGCTGTGGCGCGTCTGGGGAGGTGATGTTAACCTCCCAGGTCTTCAACCATTCCCAGCGCGCAAAGCGCGTCATTTCCATCGGTTCAGGAGTCGTCGTTGATTCAGGTCACCGTCCGCGAGAACGAGCCCTTCGAGAAGGCCCTCCGCCGCTTCCGCCGCAAGGTTGAGCGCGAGGGTATCCGCAAGGACATCAAGAAGAACAGCGTCTACCTGAAGCCCGGTGAGCGCCGTCGCCTCAAGCAGCGCCTCGCGGAGAAGCGTCGCCGGAAGGCCGCTCGTCGCGCCGCCCGTCGTGGTGGCCCCGGTCGCGGCCGCTAGGCTCGCTCGGGCGTCTTCGCTACAACATCAGGCCCCATCTCGGGGCCTTTGTTGTTCCTTGGGCACCGGAGCCTTCAGGGGCGGCGACCTGACAGATCACCCTCGTCGAGGCTCAACAGCGCCTCCTCGGCCTTACGCCTCGCCGCGGCGTTCTCTAAGGCCCAGGGCCCGTCCCGGGGCGGCGCGCGCTCCGCGAGGGCCTGCAGGGCCGTCCGAGCGGCCTCGACGCCTTGCTCTTGGTGGATGAGCAGGCGCGCCTCGTCGAGCTCCAGGAGCCACAGCCCTGGCTCCAGGGCGCGGGCGGCGCGCAGGCGCTCCGCGGCGGCGGTGAGGTCCCGGGAGAGGGGCTGCGGGCGCAGCAGCGTGGCCATGCTCACGCCCCAGGTGGCGGTCCAGCTCGGTCGGGTGTCCTGGCGCCGCTGCAGCCCGGCGGCGATCACCGAGAGCTCCTCCAGCTCGACGGCCCCGGCCACCCCACGCAGCTCCACCCAGCGCAGCCCGGCGACGAGGGCCTCCTCCGCGCAGGGCCAGAACGGCGGCGTGAGCTGCATGACGGCCTTCTGGTTGACCTGACCGCCCCGCCCGTCGAGGCGCGCGGCGTAGCCCGAGTTGAGCAGCATGCAGCGGTAGGCGAACTCCCGGGCCTGGAGGTGATCCCGGGCCCGGTCGTCCCCCTCGGCGTACCCGATCGCCCGGGCGTTGTAGGCGCGGGCGAGGCGCGCGAGCACCGTCGGGCGCTCGGGCTCCAGCGCCTGGGCGTCGAGGTAGGCCTCAATGGCGCTGTTGAGGGTGTCTAGCCCCTCCGCGCGCCGGTCAAAACGTTCATCCCCCGTCGCCAAGGCCAGCTCAACCGGGGTCGGGCCCTTGTCGCGCCACCCGAGGCAGCCCCCCAGGCAGAGGAGCACCAGGGCGATCGCGCCGCGCGCCAAAGAGAGGGCCGCCCTGTTCTCGCCTGACCGCACGGGGGCTCCTTTTGTTGGCGCCTCACGCGCCAGCTTGCCTTGGGTTGTACCACCAAGGTATAAACAGCAGGTCCTGGGCGCGTCCACTCACTTTGGCGCCGTACAGGACACGCTCTGTGCGTGCCCGGGTGGTGGAATGGTAGACACAGGGGACTTAAAATCCCTTGCCCTTCACGGGCGTGTGGGTTCGACTCCCACTCTGGGCATCCCCCCTCGTTGACAGTAGACTCACGCGGATCTACGGTATCAATGGCGCCTCGGCGCACCGCCGGGATCTCCTGAACCCAAGCGGACTCTCTTGGAGTCGGAACGCTCGATGGGCAAGGTCATAGGAATCGACCTCGGGACGACAAACTCGGTCTGCGCCTACATGGATCGGCGTGAGCCTGTCGTCATCATCAACTCCGAGGGGGGCCGTGTGACCCCCTCGGTGGTTGGCATCTCCAAGAACGGAGAGCGGTTCGTCGGGGACATCGCCAAGCGACAGCTCCTCATCAACCCTGAAGCGACGATCCACTCGATCAAGCGCTTCATGGGCCGCCGATACCGCGACGCGCTCTCCGACTGCGCCTCGGTGCAGTACAAGGTCGTCGAGACGCGGAACGGCGACTGCGGCGTCGAGGTGGGCGATCGCCTCTACCTCCCCCAAGAGATCTCGGCGATGATCCTGCAGAAGCTCCGGAAGTCCGCCGAGGACTTCTTGGGGGAGCAGGTCACCGAGGCCGTGATCACCGTCCCGGCCTACTTCACCGACCGCCAGCGCCAGGCCACCAAAGACGCGGGCACCATCGCCGGGCTGAACGTCCTGCGCATCATCAACGAGCCCACCGCGGCGGCCTTGGCCTACGTCCACGACCGCAAACGCTCCTCGACGATCGCCGTCTATGACTTCGGCGGCGGCACCTTCGACATCTCCTTGCTGGAGGTTGACCGCGACCTCGCCGAGGTGCGGGCGACCCGCGGCAACAACGCCTTGGGCGGCGCCGACATCGACAACAAGATCGTGCACTGGCTCTTGGAGGAGTTCTACAAGGAGCACGGCATCGACGTCTCCGACGACAAGGTCGTGCTGCAGCGCCTCCGTGACGCCGCCGAGCGCGCCAAGCTTGAGCTCTCCGCGGCGTACGACACCGACATCCACCTCCCCTTCTTGTTGGCGAACGCCTCGGGCCCCAAGCACCTCCAGTGCACGCTCACCCGGGCCACCTTCGAGAGCCTCGCGATGCCGCTCTTTGAGCGCACCATCGAGGAGTGCCGCCGGGCGATGGAGGACTCCCGCATGAGCCCGGAGGACATCGACGAGGTCATCCTCGTCGGCGGCTCCTCCCGCATCCCCATGGTGCAGGCCATGGTGCAGGACCTCTTCAAGCGCCCGCTGAACAAGTCCTTCAACCCCGACGAGGTCGTCGCCGTCGGCGCGGCGATCCAGGCGGGCATCCTAGAGGGCGACGTCAAGGCCGTCACGCTCTTGGACGTCACCAACTTCTCCTTGGGCATCGAGGTCGAGGGGCGGCGCTTCGCGAAGCTCATCCCCAAGAACACGACCATCCCCACCCAGAAGACCCAGCTCGTCTCCACCGTCGCCGAGAACCAGCGCACGGTGAAGATTCATGTGCTCCAGGGCGAGAGCCCCGACGCCCGCGACAACGTCTCCTTGGGCGACTTTGAGCTCGTGGGCATCCCCCCGGCCAAACGTGGCGAGCCCCGCATCCACGTCAAGTTCGCCATCGACAGCAACGGCATCGTGCATGTCTCGGCCAAGGACAGCCGCTCCGGCGTCTCCGGCGAGATCACCATCGAGGCCCCCACGGGCATGACCCAGTCCCAGATCGAGGAGCTGCGCGAGGAGCACGAGACGATCCATCGCCGCAGCACCGACAGCCACGAGATGAAGGAGCTGCGCCACCAGATCGAGAAGCAGCTCGTCTCGCTGGAGAACTTCTTGCGGGACAACCGCGGCTTCTTACACAAGAAGGACATCTTCGAGATCGAGCAGGCCCTCAAACGTGGCCGCATGGCGCTCTTGAAGTCCTCGGACAAGACGAACCTCGACGACCTCTCGATGTACCTCGCGCGCTTCTTCGCCCACCTCGCCGACAAGACCGGCGGCGGGGACGCCCCGGTCCACTGAGCCCGCCCGACCGCCACGCCGACGCCGCCCCCCTGAGGGCGGCGTCTTCGTCTCTGGGGCCCACGCGCGGCCCAAAACGAACGAGGCCGCCCCGGTGGGGACGGCCTCGTCGTCAGTCAAGGAGGAGGGTCACTCCTTCTTCTTGTCCTCTTTGGCCTTCTCTTTGGCCTCCTTCTTCTTGGCCTTGGCGTAGCCCTTGGGGTCACCCGCCTGCCACATCTTGTCGGCCTCGGCCTTCCAGTCGTAGACCTCAAACGCGACGCCGGCCTTCTCAAGCTGGGGCGCGATGACGTCCGCGGGGCCGACGAGGGTGAAGACCTCATGGCCCGTGCAGCGCTGCATCTGGGCCTGGAGGTCGGCCTTGGTCACCGCGGCGAGGCGGTCGGCCTTGCCCTCGATGTGGCTCCAGTCCTCCCGGTAGGCCGGGGAGATGCGGGCGATCATCTGGTCGGTGGACTGCTGGCCCAAGGCGTACTGGCGCGCGTAGGACAGCTTCTTCACGGCGATCATGTCCTCGGGGATGTTCCCCGCGCCCGCCTCCTCGGAGAGCTTGATGAACGTGGTCACCGCGAGGCCCACACCGTCGTTCTGCACCAGCGAGCTGAGCGTCAGCATCGACGCGCCGCCAGGCCACTGGCTCTGGCCGGAGCCCGCGCCGTAGGTGGCGCCAGACTGCTCACGGAGCGCGACCCAGGCCTGCTCGTCGAGCACGTCCGCGAGGATGCGGCGGGCCTCCAGGTTATCGTTCGTCGCCGGGCCGATCTGGCAGGCCATGGTGACGCCGGTCTGCGAGACGCGGTCCTTGTTGAGCACCACCACGCGGCGGCCCTCAGGCGGCGCGGGCGGAGCGGGCGGGAGCGGCTGGGGCTTGCCAGAGGCGCCCTCGACGACCCAACCCTCAAAGTAGGTGCGCACGGCGGCCTCGGTGCGGGCCGGGTCGACACGACCGACGATGTACAGGGTGGAGTTCGCGGGCTGGATCAGCTCGTTGAAGAACGCCGTGGCCTGGGCCTCGGTGATGGTGGCCAGGCTGTCGTAGTAGGCCTCATCCTCGTAGATGCCCAGGGGGTGTCCCGGGAAGAGCGTCGAGTAGCGGATGTAGCCCTCCCACCAGCCGACCTCCTTGTTGCGGCTGCGCACGAGGCTCTTCTTCCAGACCTTGATCTGGGACTTGGACTCGGCGAGGTCCACCGTGGCCTCGTCAATGCTGCGACGCAGCATGTAGAGCAGGCCGTCGATGTTGGCCGAGGAGCCGACGAGGCCCTGGCGCCAGTCCACGGAGGAGGAGGCCATCTCCCAGCCGCCCGCGTAGCGGAGCGGATCCTCCATGGGGCCGAGCTGGAAGCCGAGGCCATAATTGACCATCTGGGCGAGGCCCGGCGTGGGCTCGGTCATCGAGCCGCCGTTGGCGACGAGGTGCACCCGGGCCAGCGGCGCCGTGCCGTAAGGCATCACGACGACGCGGAGGCCGTTCTGGAGGGTGTACTCCTTCATGTCCGTGAGCTTGGGCGGCACCATGATGCCCTTGAGGAGATCGGCGTTGATCTCCGAGGGGTCGATCATCGTGATGGTGTCGGCCTGGCGGACGGCGCCCTTGTACACGGCGTCGGAGGAGTCGGTCACGATGTCGTCGTCGTCGTAGGGCTCCAGCACCACGGTGACGGCGCGCTCGCGGGTGAGGTACTTCATCGCGAAGTTACGCGCCTTCGACACATCGACGCTCTGGAGCCACTCGAACATCTTCGAGTAGTACCGGGCGTCGCCGGTGAAGTGCACGAACTCGGCGGTGTCCGTGGCGCGGCCGGAGCCGACGCTAGAGACGGACTCCACGGAGCGGAAGTAGTAGGCCATCGTGTCGTAGCGGGCCTGCTCATAAGCGACGCGCTGGAACTGGAGCTGGTCAGCGGCCCAGACCATGAAGAGGCCGTCGAGGGCCTTCTCCGCGACCTTGATGGGGTCCTGGCCCGCGCCGATCTCGATGAAACACATCGCCGAGGAGTTGACCTCCTCGATGAGCGGGAAGCAGCCGAAGCCGTTGAGGTCGTCGAGGCTGTCGGTGAGGGGGTTCCAGTCGGGGTTGAGGTACGAGCCGACGGCGCGGCTCATGAGGTTCACCGCGACCTGCATCTCGGGCTGGTTGGGGCGGTAGCCGCCGGGCAAGGACCAGCCGAGGATGACCGTGGTCTTCTCGACGCCGGCCTTGTGGTAGAAGGGCCCGCGGGACACCGGGGGCGGCGGCTCAGCGGCGGGGCCGCTCACGCGGACCGGCGCGTCGATGAGCTCGAGCTTGGCGTCGGGCTTCTTAGGATCGACGAGCAGCTCCATCGGGAAGGACTCCTGGATGAGCTGGGGGACCTCATCCAAGGAGAAGTCGCCGACGACGACGATCGTGGTGTTCTCGGGCTTGTAGTTGGCGTCGGTGAACGCCTGCACGTCCGCGAGGCTGATGTTGTTCAGCGAGTCGTGGGTGCCGATGCCGAGGCGGTGGTAGGGGTGGCCTTCAGGGTAGAGCGCCTCGCGCATGTAGCCCAGGGCCGAGCCGCTGGAGTTCTCGTAGCGCATGCGGAGCTCGTTACGAACGATCTCACGCTCGGTGGCGACGTCCTGCTCCACCACGCCGATCACGGGCTCGGTGAGGCGCATCGCCTCCAGCTTGAGCAGCGGGACCAAGGCGTCTTTCGGCGCCACGGTCATGTAGTTGGTCCAGTCCGAGGCCGTCGAGGCGTTGAGGTTGGCGCCGAACTCCTCAAGCACGTCCCAGACCTTGGGCAATGTGCCGTGCACCGAGCGGAACCAGAGGTGCTCGACGAGGTGGGCGATGCCCTCTTTGCCGACCGGGTCGTGGGAGGAGCCGCGGTCGATGACCATCGTGATGGAGACGATGGGCTGGGAGTGGTCCTCCTGGAAGAGGATGCGGAGGCCTGACGGGAAGGTGTAGTCCGAGATGCCGATGTCGTACTGATCAAGGGCCAGATCGAGGCTCGGGCGGGGCAGATCTTCGGCTTGAGCCGGGCTCGATAAGCCGATGAATGTCCCCAAGGCGAGGCCGAGGGTCAAGCGCTGGTTCATTCGGACTCCGAAGGAGTTGTTTCATGGAGAGGTCGCCGACCGACGACCCCTGGTGGGTGGGGAGCTCGCGATGCACGACGGGGCGCGCAGAGCGCGTGGACATTCGAGTCGGTTTAGTTAACTACATCTCCCCAAGGATCGCGCCGCGGGGGCTCAAAAAATCCTCGAAGACGGGCATGGCAGCCCATGATCGCCAGCCGTGGCGACCCGAGGGGAGAGCCTGCGGCGCGTCGGCCTCGGGGCGTAAGACGCGCAAGCGCAGATCAGAAATGAAAAACCCCTCTCGGCGAACCGAGAGGGGTTGATGGTGGAGCTGAGGGGACTCGAACCCCTGACCCCCAGAATGCCATTCTGATGCTCTCCCAACTGAGCTACAGCCCCATCAGGCCTCATCTAATTAGCCGGGCGGCCCGCTCCTGGCAAGGCGACTGCCCCAAATTTCCGGTCAGCCGCCCTCGCCCTCGTCGGGGCCAGGATCCACCGGCGCTGGGCTCGCGCCCTGCTGCCGCTCGGCCTCACGGACGACCTCCTCCTGGGCCCGAATACGCGCCGCGCGCTGCCGCAGGGCGGGGTGGTCCAGCTCTCCGGCCTCCACCAGGCTCACGACCTCCCGGCCGAGCTTCTGGTGCAGGCGGTCGAGGTCACGCCGCGCCTGGATGAGGTCGAGGCGCTCGCGGCCGCGCCGGGCGAGGTGCTCAAGCTGACGGCGGCCGTGGGTGCGCAGCACGCCGAAGACCTGCCGCATCGCGTCGGAGAGCGCTGGGCTCAGGGACTCGAAGTCACGATCGTCCCCGGGGCGTCGGGCGCCGGGGCGAGCGTCTTTCACGCCAGGATCCCCGGTCGCTCCACCTTGACCATCACGCTGGGCATCATCGGACATGCAGGCGCCCTCCTCTGGGCGAAGGCTCGATAACCCGCCGCGGCCGGAGCGAGCGAGCCCGCGACGGAGGGGCTATGTTTCGCCACAGAACTCCTGGAGCTTCATATGATCCTCGTGACCGGCGCTACGGGCCGACTCGGCAACAAGATCGTGCGGCTGCTCCGCGCCGCGCGGTTTGAGGTGCGCTGCCTCGTGCGGCCCGGGTCGGAGTACTACTGGCTCAACGACACGGGCGCGAACTACTTCTTCTCGGACCTGCGGGATCCCGCCGGGCTCAAGCGCGCGCTCAAGGGGGTTGACCTCGTCATCCACGCCGCCAACGTGCGCGTGGAGAGCACGGACAACCACCACGGCAACGTCACCTACGAGGGCACGCTCAACCTCATCGCCGCCGCGAAGCACCACAAGGTCAAGCGGCTGGTGATGGTGAGCTGCCTCGGTGTGGAGCGCCCGACGACCTGCCCGGCCTTCACGAACCTCAGCCGGGCTGAGGAGGCGCTCATCAACTCGGGCCTCCCCTACTCCATCCTGCGCTGCGGGCCCTTCGTCGATGAGCTCGCGGACGTGGCGAAGGAGCTGCGGGACGGCAAGAGCCCCAGCCGGGTCGGCCGCCGGGAGACCCCGATCGCCCCCTTGGCCCGCCGTGACGCCGCCTTGGTGGCCGTGTCCGCCTTGGACCACAGCGCCGCCCTCGGCCACGTCCTGAGCCTCGTCGGCCCCGACCGCCTCACCTTGGGTGAGGCTCTGGACCAGGCCTGCGCCGCCGCCGAGCAGACCCCGAGCTATCGCCTCGTCGATGGCGTCGCCGCCCAGGCGCTCATCCGGGCGTCCCGCATCGTCGGGCGCCGCTGGCCGCACTGGTTCCAGCGCTGGATGGTGCTCTGGGGCGAAGACCTCACCGTCGATCCCAAGCCCCTCGCCGCCACCCTCGGAATCCCCCTCACCTCCTACGCCCAGGCCCTCGCTGAGAGCCTCGCCGAGGAGGATCTCTCCAAGGATCCCGAGGCGCGGGACACAAAGGTCGTACACCGCCAGTTCCAGGCGACGGTCTACGAGCCGGGGGAGATCCTCTGGAGCGATCTCCCCGAGGGTCCGCTCCGCGCCGACGAGCCTTAAGCGGCGCGGCCGGCGCTCAGGGCAGGCACTCCGAGACCTTCTTGAAGGCGTCTTCACCGAAGGTCACGCCGGTGGCGCTCGGCTCGCCGCAGTGCTCAACGCCGTTGACGAGCACGCAAGGCGAGACGACGCGGCCATCGGGCGGCGGCGCCCCGCCGACGTTGATGACGCAGCTCGACGGCCCGCGGTAGAGCTCCAGGCCTACGGCGAAGCCGTCCACGCGCACGTCGAAGCGAGAGGCGATGGCGTGGCGGTAGCTCGCCAAGGCCGTGGTGATCGGCGCCAGCTCCGCGAGCTGAATCGTGCGACCGGACTCTGCAGGGGGCCGCAAGAAGCCCCCCGGCGGCACCCGCACACGGATCTGGCCGAGGAAGGTCTTGTTGTCGTAGCGGATGAAGAGCTGCACCGGCCCGCTGAGGTAGGGCGCCAAGGCCACGGAGAGGGCGGTCATCGCCTCGCGGTCGGAGAAGTAGCTCTGGTGGAGCGGGCCGACGCCCTCCCAGGTGATCTCCACGGGCACGAGCGCCGCGCCCTCGACGGCGGGAGGGGCGGCGTTCGACGGCGCGGCGGCGGTGAGGCGCTCCATCTCGGCCTCAGCCCGCGCGCGGTCGGCGCCCGGCGCGGGCGGCTCGTCACCGCCGCAGCCAAACGACCACAAGAGGCTGAGGATGAGCGGGATCAGATGAGCCCCTTCTTCTTCTTCACGTCACGGAGCGCCTTCTCGAAGGCGATCTCATAGTCAACGGTGCCCTCGCGGAGGTTCTTGATCAGGCCCTTGGCCTCCTCGCGGAGATCGTCCTCGTTGACGTCAAAGCTGCGGAGGATGTCTACGACGCGGCGCCAGAGCGGGCCGTCGTCGAGGTAGACCTCATCCACAAAGCGGCTGATCATGAAGTTCTCGACGATCTGCCGGGCCAAGAACTTGCCGACCTCCTCACCGACGGGGTGCTTCCACTCCTCCGCGAGGCGGCTGCGCTCCTTGCCGTAGTTCTCAAAGCCGATCGCGCGGTCGGACATGCCCTCACGCACGCGGGAGCGGAGGTCGTTGTCGCGGCGCAGGTACTCCTCCATGATGGAGATGATGTCCTGCTTGGCCTCCGCGCGGTTCTCCATCGCGACGTCGAGGGCATCCTCCTCGCAGAGGGTGTCCACAACAGCGGCGGCGATCTGGGGGATCTTGCTGCGATACAGCTTCATGACGGAGACCTTTACTCAGCGAGGCTGGGCGTTCGAAGGGAGAGGGACCAGCACCCCGACACCGAGCCGAAAGGCGTTCAGGGAGAAGTCGCTGGTCGAGAGCAGGTCGGCGCCGGACGGCACGAGCGCGCGCGCGGGCGTTCGGCTGACCGTGTAGCCCGCCTCCACAGACACCGCCACGCGCGGAGAGAAGTGCAGATCAATCCCCGCGCTCACGCCGATCATCGGGCGGAGCTGGCGCGCCACGCCGAGGTCCCCCTCGACGATCCCCCGGGCCTCTCCCTCCAGGGTGACGCGGGTGGCGGCGAGGCCGAGGCCCAGTTCCGCGCCGAAGTACGGGGAGATCGGGGTGGCGGCGGCGGTGGGCACCCGGAGCTCGGGGCCGACGCTCAGCGCGGTGTAGCTGTGGCGGGCGTCTTGGCGAACGCCGTCGAGGGGGGCGTCCTCGGGGCCGCCGCTGACCCGCGCCCAGCCCGCGGCGGTCTGGGTCGAGAGCGTCGCCCGCAGGGCCGGGCCGCCGGGGCGGAGGTTGAGGCGAAAGGGGGCCACGAGGGTCGGCGCGAAGCCGAGGCCGACGGGCTCATCCACCGCGGCGCCGTCGGGGAGATCCTGGCTCATCGAGACGATGGCGCCGACGCTCATCTCCGCGGCGGAGGCGACGGGCGCCCCGGCGAAGGCGGCGGCGAGCAGGAGGGAGGGGGTGAGAGCAGGCATCGGCCCCACATAACCCGCCGTGGCCACACGCAGGCGGCCTAGCCGCCGCCGAGCTTGCCCATGGCGCGGCTCACCCGATCAAGCTCCAGCTCGACAAGATCACCGTGGGCCGGCCGCGCCCGCACGAGGTCCGTGCGCAGCATGAAGCCCTCGCTGATCTTGTCCTTGAGGAAGCTCTGGTAGGCCTCATCGACGCCGCCGCCGACGGTGTACTCGTGCACATCGACGAGGCGCTCACCGTAGGGTCGGGCGAAGACGACGTTCCCCTCGGAGGTGCGGTAGGTGACGTAGCCCGCGAAGAGGTAGCCGAGA
>JAKLKD010000301.1 GCA_023150845.1 Myxococcota bacterium
AGCTCGTCGTAAGGGCCCGCGTCCTGAAAGGTCCAGCGGCAGCCGGGCAAGGCGCGCGGCGCGTCGTCGCCGCCGGGCACCCGCAGCACCCGGAGCCGCAGCCCCGTCGTGGGCGAGCTGAGGGTGAGCACGAGGGCCTCCCCCTCGTGGCCGACGACGACGCCCCAGCCCGGCGGCACGGCGATGGTGAAGGCGCCATCGGCGGTCTCAAAGCGGCCGTCGGTGACCTGCCCGGCCTGGCCGACCGCGGCGGCGGTGATAGGGCTCGGCGGCGGCGCGGGCGGCGGCGCCTCACGACGGGCGCGACTGCAGGCGGCGACGAGCGCCAGGCCGAGCGCGAGGGCCCTCACCCGCGGCCCTTCCCGCTCCGGGCCAAGGCGTGCTTCATGTCTTCGCCGCCCCACAGGCGCACGAAGGCCTCGGCCTCGACCTCCGCGGCCGCGACGGGGTCAAGGCGATCCGCGGCGTGCACAAGCCCCTTGAGCGCGCGCACCGAGCCCGCGGGGTGGACGAGCAGCTCGCCCAAGGTGGCGCGGGCCAGAGCCTCGGCCTCGCCCGGGGGCGCGACGCCGTCGACGAGGCCCATGGCCAGGGCCTCCTCCGCCGAGACCTGCCGCGCCGTGGTGAGCAGCCGCAGAGCCGCGCCGCGACCGACGAGGCGGGTGAGCCGCCCACCTCCGCCCCAGCCGGGGCTGATGCCGAGCCGGGCGTGAACGAAGCGGATCGTGGCGTCTTGGGCGATGAAGCGCCAGTCCGCGCAGGTGCAGAGCTCGGCGCCGCCGCCGATGGCCGCGCCGTCAAGGGCGACGGCGCTCACGAGCGGCAAGGCCGCGACACGCTCGGTGAGATCCCGCATAAACCGGGACATCCACCGGGCGAACTCCGGCTTGTCTACCTGGGCGCGCACGACCTTCAGATCAGCCCCGGCGCAGAAGGTGCGCCCGCCCGCGGCGCGGATGAGCAGGGCCCGGCGCCCCTCCCCTTCGGCCAAGGCGTCCACGGCCTCGTCCAGCGCGGCGATCATCGGCCCGGAGAGCGCGTTGGAGGCCTCAGGGTGATCGAGGGTCAACACGGCGAGGCCGTCGGCCTCCTCATGGAGGCGCACCTGCCCCTCGCCGCCGAGGGCGTTGAACTCGGCGCGGAGCGCGCGGCGCTCGGCCAGGGTGAGGAGCGCGGAGGTCATGCCCTCCCCTAACCCGGCGCGGCGCGCCTGGTGCCCTGGCCGACGGCCGCCGAGCGCCATAGGAGGATCGGCCAAGGAGGCTCTCATGCGCGTCTTGTCCCTCTTCGCTCTGATCACCCTCGCCGCTGGCTGCGAGGATCCCATCGTCGTCGACGGCGCCGTCGACGGCTTCGACATCAACGAGGCGGGCTCGATCTTCTTCGGCGGCCCCTTCATCCTCGTGACCGATGAGGCCCTGGAGTGCCGCGACATGGCCTGGGTGCAGCGCACCTACGACGTCTCCGCCGCGCCGACGGACTTTGACTTCGTGGGCCTGCAGTTCACCTACGACGAGGATGACGTCTCGACGGGCAACTACTCCGTCGCCGGAGAGGCCGCGGTCTACGCGAAGGCCCTGGTCGTCACCGGGGGCGTCTTCACCGAGTACCGCTCGAACGGCGGGGAGCTCGTCGTCACGAGCCTCGAGTCCAACACCCTCGCGTCGGGCAGCTTTGAGGTCACCTTCGACGAGGGCTCCTTCTCCGCGGAGCTCTTTGAGGCGGAGTGGTGCGTGAACATGGAGCGCTGAGCGCGCTTTTTTTCACCGCGGCGCTCGTTGGCTGCGACGAGCGCCCCGAGGCGCCCCCGGCCGAGCAGAGCTGCCGCCAAGCCCAGGCGGGCGCCGTCGAGACCTGGCGCTGTGAGGACGGCCCTACGCTCCGTTACGACCGGGCGACGGCGGCGCTGAGCGCTGACGGCGTCTTTGTGCAGGGCCGCGTGTCCTGGCCCCGCCTCGGCCCGACCCTGACGATGTGCCTCGGCGATCCCCTCGCCGAGCCCGTCCCCGGGGATCCCTTCGCCTTCCGGAAGCTCGTCTGGACCGCCTCGCCGCGCTGGCGCCTGGAGCTGAGCGGCCGCGGGCGCTGCGGGCTCTCCGGCGCCTTGGAGCTCCCCCTGGAGGCCGACGCCCCGGACCCCTCCGCCCTGAGCGTCGAGGGCCTCGCCTGGTCCGCCGGAGGCCGCGAGGCCGCCGAGGCCAAGCTCGCCGAGTGGGTACGCCAAGACGCCCTCACCCTCTGGCCCGTCGCGGATGACGGCGCGCGGACCTTGCTCCTGCGCCGCCTCGCCGCCGACCCTCACCCCGACGCCCGGGCCGCGCTCTTGGCGCTGCAGGCGGCGGACGGGGTCTGGGCGACGGAGCTTCAGCGGGCCATCGAGGCCCAGGCCCAGCTCAGCCCCCGCTGATGAGCTTGTTCTCCAGGTCGCGCCCGAGCTCCTGCGTGCGCTGGAAGGCCGCGTCGACGGACTCGGTGACGACCGCGTGGAAGCGGCCGTTCTTGAGCGCCTGGAGCGCCCGTGAGGTCGTACCGCCCGGCGAGGTGACGTCGTCGATGAGCTGGGCGACGTGGAGATCGTTCGACTGGCGGATCATCTCCGCCGTGCCCAACAAGGTCGCGAGCACGCTCTCCCGGGCGAGCTCCCGGGGCTGGCCGAGGTAGGTCGCCGCCTCCATCATCGCCTTCACGAACTCGGCGACGATGGCCGGGCCCGTGCCGCTCACCGCCGTGGCGCGGTCGATGTCGATCTCGTGCTCGACGTGCACCTGGCTGCCCATGCCCGAGAGCACGGCGCGCACCCGGTCGGCGTCTTCGCCCTCGGCCCCCGTCCAGACGGAGATGCCGCGCTGAATGCGGCAGGGCAGGTTCGGCATGGCCCGGGCGACGCGGTTGTGGTCGAGACCCTGGCGGATGGCCTTCATCGACGCGCCCGCGACGATGGAGAGCACCTGCACCTCAGGCCGCAGGTGCCCACGCAGCTCCGCCATGACCTGGGCGAGGTTCTGGGGCTTCACGGCGAGCACGAGGAGGTCGGCCTGGGTGGCGACCTCGACGTTCTCGGCGACGACGCGGATCTGGTGCTCGGCCTGGAGCGAGACGCGGCGGCTGGGCTTGGGATCCGAGGCGAACACCCGCTCGGGGGTGATCACGCCTTGGGAGAGCACGCCGGAGATCATGCTCTCGGCCATGACCCCGGCGCCGACGAAGCCGAGGGTCCATTCTTGGGAGGTCACGTTTTATCGCTCCACGAAGCGGGTGAGCGACACGTCTTGGTCGTTGAGGGTGACCGGCGGGTCGAGCAGCGTCCGGGTGAGCTCACGCAGCTCGCTCGGGCGCTCCAGCAGCGCCGTGATGTATTGAAGCTCCTGCCCGGCGTCCACAAAACGATGGGTGGCCAGCCGCCCGACGAGGTGCAGGCCCATCGCCGAGAGCGCCAGGGCCAAGGAGAGGTGGTTCGGGTGCCAGGGGCCCACCCACTCCGGGTCGTAGTGGCGCAGGCGGCGCACCCGGGCGCCGGAGGGGTCGAGCTCGGGCAGGCCGAGCCCCCGGGCGGCCTCGGCGACCATCGCGGCGAGCTCGGCGTCAGCGCGCGCGCCCCGCGGATCATCGGCGGCCAGGGAGAGCTCCGCGACGACGATCCCCGAGAGCTCCACGTCGTCAAAGAGCAGCTCCGGGCGGGTGAGCCGGAAGAAGGGCGCGGGATCGGCGATGTGCAGCTCCGCCGGGAGCTCCTCCCCGCCGCCCACACGCCGCATCGCCACGGAGACGCGGTGGCGCCCCCGGAGGCGCTGGAGCTGCCAGCGGGGCCCCTGGGGCAAGGCGTCGCCCAAGAGCGCCCCGAGCTCCTCCAGCGGGCCCGCGTACCACAAGGCGCCGTCGAGCTCGATGCGCCCCTGGTCGGTGCGCACGGCGTCCACCTTGCCGCCCCGGACCTCGATGGCCTCGACCCGTACGCCCTGGTGAATCGTCGGGATCTTGCGGCGCAGCGCCGCCACCCCTTCGTTCGGGGTGCGCCCGAGGCCCACCCAAGACTCCGGCGCGGGCACCCCGTGGTGAACCCGGGCGACGGAGATGTTCAGCTCCTCGGGGTCGCCGTAACGCTGGCGGATGTAGGCGTTGTAGAGGTGATCGTAGAGCACCCGGCCAAAGAGGTGCTCCCCCCAGTGGGCCACGGTGCGGCGCTCCTGGCCGCCGCCCAAGAGGTCGTGCATCCGCGCCCGGGCCCGCACCCGCGCCATCTCGACGACGGCGGGCACCAGGGCCTCCTTCGGCAAGAGCGTCTGGAGCGAGCGGCGGCGCATCGGCAGAGGCACGGTGACGCCGTTGCAGCGCAGGGCCCGGGTGAGCCGGTCCTGGGGGATCGCCGGGGCCTCCCCGTACGCCGCCGCGACGGCCTGCTGCCCCGCCGGATCGGCGAGGCCACGATCTTCGGGCAGCTCAGGGTGGGTGAGTCCACCGAGGGTGTCGGTGGGGTCGAGGAGCGTCGCGTCCTGCGCCGCCGCCGCCGCGCGCAGCCCCGCAGGGCCGCCGCCGATGATGATCCGGCTCATCTGACCTTCCTTCTCACGAGCCTCGGGACTAGCCCCGAGGCAGGGCCCCGTTGCGCGCCCCGTCGAGCGCGGGGTCGCGGGCCGCGGGGCCGCGTGGGCTAAGATTCTCCTGTCTGAGCGCACAACGCAATCCGGGAGTCGTATGGAGTACCGCAACCCCAAGCCAACCGTGGACGTCATCTTGGAGACGAGCGCCGGGGTGCTCTTGATCCGGCGGCGCAACGAGCCTCAGGGCTGGGCCTTGCCCGGCGGGTTCGTCGATGAGGGTGAGCCCGTCGAGCGCGCGGCGGTGCGGGAGGTCCTGGAGGAGACGGGGCTCCACGCCACCCTGGATGAGCTGCTCTACGTCTACTCCGACCCCCGCCGGGATCCGCGCCAGCACACCCTCTCCGTGGTGTTCACCGGCCACGCCGAGGGCGCTCCCCAAGGTGGGGACGACGCCGCGGACGCCGCGTACTTCCCCCTCGACGCGCTCCCCTCGCCCATCGTGTTTGACCACGCGCAGATCTTGGCCGACTACCAGGTCTTTAAGGCGACGGGCGCCCGGCCCTCACCCCGCCGCGCCCTCGTCGACGGCTGACGGCGCGGGCCGGTACAGGCGCACGCTGGTGTCGCCGTAGTCGCGCAGGCGATCCTCCACGAGCCCGGGCGGGGCGTCGACCGCCCGGCGGCGCTCGTGCTCCAGCACCACCCAGCCCGTCGCCAGAGGCGCCACGGCGGCGAGGGTCGGCGCGGGGTCCATGGCGTAGGGGGGATCGAGGAAGATGAGCTCAAACTGACCGGCGCGGGGGAGGATCCCCGGGCACTGGCCGAGGCGCAGCTCGACCCGATCGCTGAGCCCCAAGGCGTCGACGCTGCGCTTGAGCTCGGCGAGGTTCGCGCGGCTGGAGTCGATGATGAGCGCCTGGGCCGCGCCCCGGGACAGGGCCTCAAAGCTAAGGAGCCCGGTGCCGCCGAAGGCGTCGAGCACCCGCTGCCCGCGCAGATCCTGGCCGATCATGCTGAACAGGGCCTCCCGCACCCGCGACGGCGTCGGGCGCACCCCGTCGAGCACCTTTCCGGCCAAGGGCCGACCCCGCAACGAGCCACCTGTGACGCGCATCAAGCCTCCTTCACTCGCCAGACCTCACAAGGTACCCCGGCGCGCACGAGCAGGTCATGCCAGGCGTGCTGCTCATCCCGCAGAGTGTCCCCGGGGCCCTTCACCTCGGCGAGCAAGAGGCCCGGCGGCACCGTCGCGGGGATCGCCTGGGGCAGCTCCACGGCCTCCCCCGGCGCGATCACGAGGTCGGGCAGCCCCCGGGCGGCGGACCAGCCCTCTGTGGCGAGGCGACCGAGGATGAGCGCGAGCCCCGGCCCGCCGACGCCCGCGGCGATCCCCTGGAGGGTCTCGACGGTGGTGAGCTCCCACGACACCCCAGCGAGGCGCTCCCCGTAGCGCGCGGCCCAGACCTCGGCGATGAGCGCGGGCCCCGCGCCCTCCTCAAGCTGGCGGAGGCGCGTGTGTAAGGCCTCGGCCCGGCGCTCGGCGAAGGCCGGGGTGCCGAGGTCCAAGGGGCCGTCTAAGGTCGGGACGGGCAAGGCGCCGTGCACCGGCAAGAAGTAGAGCTCGGCGAAGAGCAGGCCGAAGAGGGTGGTCCAGACGAGGTTCTCGCCGTGGAGCCCGAGGCGTGGGCGCAGGGCGCTCGTCACCGCGGCCTCGACGGGCAAAGCCTCGCTGAGCCAGAGCGGGCGTGGGCCCTCCCCTGGGGCGCGGGGGAGCCAGAGGGTGCGCTCGGGCGCGGATCGGCGCGGCGGCGTCGAGCGCCAGTGGCCCCCGGCGCGGCGGGCGAGGCGGCGTCCGGTGCGCTCCAAGGCGAGGC
>JAKLKD010000302.1 GCA_023150845.1 Myxococcota bacterium
AGCGTGAAGGTCATCTGCGCGGATGGGAAGGCCTTCTCGGTCGTGCCGCAGCCAGAGCTTGGAGGGAGCTGGGTGCTCCCGGTGGAGGGCTGAGATGTTGATCCTGTTCACGCTGATGGCCTGCCTCAAGATCACCTACACCTCGGGCCCGGCGCCGATCACGACGCCGGAGCAGCACCAAGAGTGGCATCACCGCTTCGCCAGCGGCATGATCGAGGCCCCCGGCCCCTTTGACGCGGCGGCGGTCTGCCCCAACGGCGTCGCCCAGGTGCGCACCGAGGTCACCGTGGCGAACTCCTTCGCCTCGGCGGCCGCCAATCAGATCGGCGCGGCGGCCGGGGTCGACACGAGCGGCGTCTACACCCCGAGCACGATCAAGGTCTGGTGCCACCAGCCGTAAGCGGCGCGGCGTCGCCCGAGGAGGTCACTCCCCTCCTCGGGCCACCCAGTCGGCCATGATCGTGTGGCGCTCGTCGATCCACGACAGGAGGTACTCGGCCTCCTCCTCGGGGCTCGCCCCATGGCCGAAGTAGCTCTTGTAGCGGTTGCCCCAGCGGCGCCAGCTCCGCGCCCGGCTCCACTCGGTCATGTCAAGCAGCGCCTGGGCCTCGGCCAAGAGCACCTCATCGCTCAAGGGGCCGTTGAGCTGCTCGTCGTAGCGCGCCCAGAGCGACTCACGCAGCTCATCGTCGTTGAGCATCGCCTCAAACAGTCGGTTCGCGTAGACGAAGTCCGAGATGTAATCCACGGCGATGCGTGAGGTCTCCCACTGCTGGCCCCAGCTCGCGTTGTAATCCCAGGGGGTGATCCGGAAGGGGCCGTCTGTGATGGGATCGTGGTAGAGGTGCGCGTTTTTTCCCGCGGAGTCGGTCACCATGCCGTAGGTGACGAAGATGAACCAGTCCTGGACCTCCTCCAAGAGCATCCAGTCGTCAATCTCGTCGCGGAAGATGTCATCGGGGCTCGTCGCCGCCCACTCCACGAGCGCGTCGAGGTCATCAAACGCCCCGGGCTCGCTCTCCGTCGGGGTGCCCTCACGCTTCTCATACCCATCGTGCCAGGTGTACTTCGCGCCGCCCCAGGAGTTGGTGCTGTAGAAGTTCGCGTCGTGGTTCACGGACTTGTACATGTTGCCGTCTTCAGCGAGGCCCCGGGACTTGTAGAAGTCGTCATCGACGCGCTCGATGAGCTGGTAGAGGCCGTGGAAGCGCCCCTTGACGTACACCACGCCGACGCCGGTCTGTGGCGTGAGACGGGCGGGGTCCAAGGAGGCCCAGACGCGGTGGGACAAGGTGTTGCGCACCCCGGCGACGTCGTCAAACGTCGTCTGCAGCACGAGGTCGTCCATGTCCTCCCAGCCCAAGGCCTCGGCGTCGAGGCGGTCGTCCTTGGAGAACTTGATCGTGTAGGATTGCTGGGGGTAGCTGAGGCTCGACGCGCCGCGGGTCTGGGCCTCGACGTTGTAGGTGCGCCCCATAAACACGAGGGTCGCCGGGGTGTCGCTCCCGCTGTTGAGGTTCGGATCAAAGGTGAGGTGGAAGACGGGCAGGCCGTCCTCCTCTTGGTAAAGCGCGGGATCGACAGCGACGTTGGCCTCGTCGGAGAAGTTGTCCGACACCCAGAGGGTGACCTCGCCCTCGGCGCCGCTCGTCGTGGTGGCCACGAGGTCGTATCGCCCGCCTTGATCGAGGCCCGGCGTCCAGCTCATGGTCCAGGTCGCGGCGTCCCAGCTCGCGCCCTCGGGGAGCGTGACGGTCAACGGGTCGTCGGGGTTGACCACGCCGTCGCAGGCGAAGGTCAAGGACACGGGGCTCCCCTCCTCGACGTGGTTGACGCCCGCGACCGTGACGGCGCAGGCCCTCGGGGCGTCGCCGGTGTCGTCGCCGGAGTCGTCGGTGCCGGCGCCGCTGTCGTCCACGGCCACGCCGCTGTCATCGGCGGAGTCGAGGGGGAGGACGAGGCCACCGTCGCCGCAGGCGAGGAGGAGCTGGAGGAGGAGCGTCGTGAGGGGGATCATGGTGAACAACATAGCCTAAACAGAGCCGGCGGCGCGTGGGGGGATGCGCGGCAGGGCCCGACGCTCAGGCGGGATGCTCAGCGAGGGGTTCAACGAGAACAGCCAGCGGAGCTGCGCCTCGGGGCTCACGGCCTCGGGGTCGTCCTGCTCCGGGCGGCCCAAGGTCAAGGTGCGTAGGCCAAAACGGAGCCCGGCGCTGAGGTCCTCGGCGACCGACCAGGGGCGCGCCGGGCCGGGCGCGGACCAGGGGGCGTAGGCGTAGCGGGCCATCACCGGGGCGCAGATCGCCTCAACACGGCGGGTGAGCCGGGGGCCCAATGGCACGGCGCGCTCGGCGCCGGGGGGGCGCAGGGGGCGCTCGGCGTCGATGAGCCAAGGCAGGCGTGGATCCTCCGCGAAGGGGGCGCGCTCGCTGTGGTTGAGGACCGCGTCATCCCAGGGCTCACCGATGAAGCCCAGCACCCGCTCCAGCGCAGGCCGCGGCGACTGTAGCAGATCCTCGAGGCGAAGGTCGAGCACTCGGTCGGCGAAGGGCGTGACGGCCTCGACGGCGAGGCGCACCATGAGCGCGTTGAGCAGGGCGCTGTTGGAGGCCCAGGGCATCTCCATCATGCTCACCACCGTCGGGACGGGGTGCCGCACGACATGAATCACCCGGGCGTCGGGGTAAGCCGCGAAGATCTCGGCGAGGCGGGTGGCGTGCATCGGCGTCTTGTCGCCGAAGCGGCCGCGGCCAAAACGTGCGGCCTTCTCCCGCATCATCGCCGTCACGAGCTCGACGGCCTCGGTCCGGGGTGCGCCAGGCCGCGCCTGCACAGCGAGCGGACCCAAGAGCGCGCCCGCCGCGGTGCGCTGGTAGCCCCGGAGCCAGGCCTCCGCGGTCTTCGCCCGGCGGAGCCGCGGCAGCCACAGAAAGAAGCCCGCCTCTTGGGTGATGTAGATGTTGGGGTGGGCGTTCAGCACCGCCCGCAGGAGCGAGGTGCCCGAGCGCCCGGTCCCGACGATGAAGATCGGCGCTACCACTCCATCCTCAGCGAGACCCAGACCGAGCGGCCAGCCTCCGGCAGATAGAAACGCTCGCCCCGCAGGCGCTCCTCGCCGCTCTGGGTCTGACGGGCGACGACGCTCGTGGTCCCCGAGGGCCACAAGGTCGCGTCGAGGAGGTTCTGCGCCCGGGCGTCGAGGCCGAAACACACGCCGCGCTCGTCGGGGCGGGTCTCCCAGGCGCCCCAGGCGTCGAGGCGGCTATAGGTCGGCGTCGTGAGCCCCGCCGCGCCCAGGTTGTCGAGCTGGCTCGGGCTCATGCCTTGCCAGGTGAGCCCGAGGCGCCGCCCCTCCTGGCGCGAGTAGGTCAGCTCCGCGGAGCCCAAGAGCGCCGGGCTCAGCAGCGCCGGGGTGTCGGTGACCGTCACCGACGTCTGCCCAAGCTCCGCCCCGGTGGTGTCTACGAGCGGCACGGTCTGGGTCCACTCGGCGATGCTCGCCCGGGCGAAGGCGCCGCTCACGCGCAGGCCCAGGGGGCCGACGCGCTGGTGGAGGCCGAGCTCCACGCCGCTTCGTCGGCTGTCGGGCACGTTCTGCCGCAGGAGCAGGCCCAGCTCCGAGATCTCGCCGGTCGGGGCGATCTCGTCCTTAAAGTCCATGTGGTAGACCGTCAGCTCCGCGCCTCCCCGCTCCCACCGCGCGTCGAGGCCCAGCTCCACATCCAGCACAGACTCCGGGCGTACGGCGCTGAGATCGACGGCCTCGGTGAGGTTGTCCGCCCCGCCGAGCATGTCGTTGCGGGTGGGCTCACGGCTCGTGCGCCCGGCGCCCGCCCAGACGGAGACGTTCGGCGCCAAGGCGAGGCGCGCCCCGAGGTGGGGGTTCACGAAGACCCAGCTCACGGGGCTGACCTCGACGTCTCCTTCGTATCGGAAGCTCGCGGCCCGGGCCTGCACGTCGCCGAACACGCGCCAACGGTCGCCCAGCGGCCGATCGAGGCGCATCCAACCGGCCGTCTCCAGCTTGACGCCTTGGTTTGTGTACTGCATCGCCGCGTCGATGTCCAAGCGGTGAACGCGCTGGAAATGGGACACCGAGAGGCCCGAGCGGAGCTCCCAAGCGCCGAGGGGCCGCCGGGTCGTCGTGATGACGCCCAGGGCCCGACCGTCGAGGCCAAATCGGAGATCCCCCGCGGGATCACTCAGCACAAACGAGCCCGCGACCCGGTTGGAGTAGATCGTGACCGAGCGCTCCCCTTCCCCACCATCCAAGGGCGCGCCGAGCCAGCGGACCTGGCCGATGGTCTGGCCAAACCGATCCGTGTCCGAGGGCAAGAGGTCGTTGTGCCGGGGGTTCAGGGCGAGGTCGTCCTCGTGCGCCGGGTAAAACGCGAGGCCCGAGCGCATCTGGCCGGTGAACACCAACAGCCGCCAGTCGCCGCGCCGCCCCGGGGCCTCGGCGACGAGGTAACCCGCGCCCTGGTCCATGAAGGCGCCGTCGCGGTAACCCTCGGTGGTGCGCCCGGAGAGCTGCGCCCGCGCCCGCAGGCCAGGGCCGATCTCCCCGGTCTCGACGACGAGGCTGCCCTCGCCGGACTGGTAAGACGCGCCGCCGAGGCGCAGGCTGCCGCCCCGCTCCGCCGAGGGGGAGGCGCTGATGAGGTGCACGGCCCCGCCCAAAGAAGGCGCCCCGAGGCTCGACGCCCCCGCGCCGCGCTGCACCTGCACGGCGTCCAGCGCCCCGCCGAGGTCGGCGAGGTTTGACGGGTAGACGCCGCTGTCCTCAGGGTCGTTCAGCGGCATGCCGTCGAGGGTGAAGCTCACCCGGGTCTGGTGTAGGCCGCGCAGGCTCATCGTGGTGTAGCCCCGGCCGTTGCCCGAGTCGGACCACACGATGACGCCTGGGGTCCCGCGCAGGGCGTAGGCGAGCTCTTGGCCAGCGCCCTCCTCGCGCAGCGTGTCGGCGTCTAAGGTGCTGCTCGCGACGGGATCCTCAGCGTCGGCGCGCAGGGTGATGATCGTCAGCTCGGCGCCGACGGTGGGGTCGGCGCCGCCCGCGCTCGTCTCGTCGAGGAGCTCCTCAGCGCGGGCGACGGCCACCAGGAGCGGCCAGAGGGTGAAGGTCATCAGCAGGGGCGACATGACGCCAAGGGCTAACGGGTTCCTGCGTGAGGCACCAAGAATCCCCGGCGACCCTGGCCTCAGCGCGACGCGGCCACCTGATCTCGCCCCCGCGCCTTCGCCTCGTACAGCGCCTCATCGGCCCGGCGTGTGACCGTCCGGGCGTCGTCATCGCGGGTGAGCGCCGTCACGCCGACGCTGAGCGTGGGGCCGCCGAGCTCCCGGGATCGGGCCCGGACCCGCTCGGCGAGGGCCACGCCGCCGGAGACCTCCACCCCCGCGGCGAGCACCATGAGCTCGTCACCGCCAACCCGGGCCGGGAGGTCCGAGGCGCGGCACTCCCGGCGCAGCACCTCGGCGACGGCGCGGATCGCCGCGTCCCCGGCGGCGTGCCCACCGGCGTCGTTGATCCGCTTGAGGTGATCGACGTCGATGGCCAACAAGGCGTAGCGGGCGTCTTGGCGCCGGACGTTGTCGAGAGCGCCAGCCAAGGCGTCGTCGAAGGCCCGGCGGTTGGGCAGGCCGGTCAAGGCGTCGCGGGTCGAGAGCGCCCGCCAACGATCCTCCTGCGCCCCAGCCCAGGCCCCGGCCGCGCACATCACCGCCGAGGTGGCGCCCCACACATAGGCCCACACCGCCGGGCTCGACCGCAGCAGGGCCTCGACCCGGGCGAGGCTCACCGCAGCCGGGGCCTCGGCCAAGAGCACCCCCATGAGCCCGAGCGGCGCCCCGACGGCCAAGAAGAGGCCCAACAAGGCGTAACGACGCCGTTGGCTCATCGAGCGACCCGACGCAGGCGGAGCGAGTTGAGCACGACGCTCACCGACGAGAAGGCCATCGCCGCCCCGGCGATCATCGGCGTGAGCAGCCCCGCCATGGCCAAGGGGATCGCGATGAGGTTGTAGCCGAAGGCCCAGCCGAGGTTCTGGTGGATGGCCCGGAGCGTGTCGCGGCCGAGCTGCAGGGCCTCGGGGAGCAGCCGGAGGTCGCCACGCACCAAGGTGAGGTCCGCGGTCTGCCGCGCGGCCTCGGCCCCGGCGCCCATCGCGACGCCCAAAGACGCCGCCGCCAAGGCCGGGGTGTCGTTCACGCCGTCGCCGACCACCCCCACGCGGCCCCCGGCGGCCTGGAGATCCCGCACGACCTGGAGCTTGTCCGCCGGGCTCTGCTCGGCGTGGACGACGCGGAGCCCGAGCGCCGTCGCGACGGCCTTCGCGGCCCCGGCGGAGTCTCCGGTGCAGAGCACGGGCTCGACG
>JAKLKD010000303.1 GCA_023150845.1 Myxococcota bacterium
GCCGCCCCGGCGCCCGCGCCCGACGACCCCTCCCCTCCGGTCCCCCCGGGCGTCGCGCGGCTCATCGAGGAGGCCCTCGCGGGGCAAGGCCCGGAGCTGCTGCCGGAGCTCTGCCAGCGCGCCCGGGATCGCGGCCGGGTGCTGCCCGCGGCGCTCTTGCCCGCGGCGCTCGCGGTGACGGAGCCCGAGCGGCGCGCCCTGCTCACGCCGATCCTCGGCGAGCGCGGGCGCTGGCTCGCCGCCCAAGACCCGGCGTTCGCCTGGGGTCGCTCCCACGACGCCGACCTCGCCGAGCTGCGTCGCCGCCTGCTCGAAGAGGCCACGGACACCCGCGTTCAGGCGCTCCGGGCCCTGCGCCGCCACGACGCCGCCTTGGCGCTCGGCCTGCTCAAGGACCTCTGGGCCCAAGAGACGGCGGACCACCGCGCCCGGCTGCTCGGCGCCCTCGACGAGGGCCTGAGCATGGCCGACGAGCCCTTCTTGGAGCTCTGCCTCGACGACCGCGCGCCGCAGGTGGGCCGGGCCGCCGCCCAACGTCTGTGGCGGATGCCCCACTCACGCCTGGGCATGAGGATGCGCGGCCGGGCCGAAGACCTCTTGCGGTACAAACCTGCCGGGCAGGGCCGCATCGCGCGGCTCTTGAGCGGCGCCGCGAGCTTACGCCTCGTGCCGCCGGACGAGTTCACCCGCGCCTTGGCCCGCGACGGCCTGAGCGAGCCCGGTGAGCTGGGCCTCGGCCCCCAGGCCTGGTGGGCGGCGCAGATCCTCGCCTGCGTGCCGCCGACGCGCTGGACCCAGCGCCACAACCTCAGCGCTGAGGCCCTCCTCGGCCTGCTCAAGCCTGAAGACTTCGCCGCTGCCGAGGGCCTGAGCCGGGCGACCCTCCACCACCAAGAGGGGGGCTGGGCCCTGCCGCTCTGGCGCTGGTGGCGTCAGCACGAGCACCACCCGGCGCTCTCCCGGGGCCGCGCCGCCCACTGGCGAGAGGAGCTCCTGCGGGTGATGCCGCCCGCGGAGCTGGAGGCGCTCATCGTCGAGCTCATCCAGGCCCACGCCGCCCAAGACACGAACGTGCTCGCCGCGGCCCTGGCGGCGACCCCTCGCCCCTGGAGCGAGCGCCTGGGCCGGCTGTGGCTCGGCGCCCTCAAAGAGAGCCTCAACGACCTTGAGACGCGCCGTGAGCTGCCCGGCCTCTTGTGGTGGGAGCTGCACCTCCACGACGCCGCCTTGGGCCTGCCGCCGTCGCTCCTCTCCGAGGCCGACGTGCGCATCTCGGACCGCTTCGTCGGGCGCCGCTGGCGCCTGATGCTCACCCAGTTTCAGGACACCATCCGGCGGCGCCGCGCGCTGCACCAGGAGCTCCCGTGAGCCAACCCACACAGTCCACCCCCTCGGGCGCCTCGTTCCCGGCGCCGCTCTCGACGAGCCTGCGGCAGCACGCCGAGCAGTCCTTCGCCGAGGAGCTCGCCGTGCTGGCCCGCCTGGACGACCGCCCCCGGCCTCCGGGCTGGGCGCTCTCGCCTTGGGCCGTGCGGTCCTACATCCTCGGCGCGCGGCTGCCGGGCGGCTTTGAGGTGAGCGCCAAGTACATCGGCCGCGCCCGCCTCGTCGAGATCGCCGTCGCCACCTTGGCCACGGACCGCGCGCTCTTGCTCCAAGGCGTGCCGGGCACGGGCAAGAGCTGGCTCTCGGAGCACCTCGCCGCCGCCATCTGCGGCGACTCCACCCTCATCGTGCAAGGCACGGCGGGCACCGACGAGAGCACGCTCCGGTACGGCTGGAACTACGCCCGGCTCCTCGCCGAGGGCCCCACCCCCGACGCCATCGTGCCGTCGCCGATCATGCGGGCCATGCAGCTCGGTCGTATCGCTCGCGTGGAGGAGCTGAGCCGCATCCCCAGCGAGGTGCAAGACAGCCTCATCACCGCGCTCTCGGAGAAGGCCCTGCCCGTCGCCGAGCTCGGCGTC
Source organism: Myxococcota bacterium (assembly GCA_023150845.1). Taxonomy (GTDB): domain Bacteria; phylum Myxococcota_A; class UBA796; order UBA796; family CAJQPC01; genus JADKFE01. The sequence continues at coordinate 1,968 of JAKLKD010000303.1, forward strand.
GAGATTCAGGCCCGCCAAGGCTTCAACCTCATCGCGACCTCCAACGACCGCGATCGTGGCGTGAACGAGCCCAGCGCGGCGCTCACCCGGCGATTCAACACGGTCATCCTGCCCTTGCCCGAGGACGCCGAGGAGGAGGTGCGCATCGTCGCCCAGCGGGTGCGGGCCATCGGCACGGCCCTGGCCCTGCCCACGGCCACCCCGGCCCTCGCCGAGATTCAGCGGGTGGTGACCATCTTCCGGGAGCTGCGCCGGGGCGTGACTGAGGACGGCCGCACCCGGCTCAAGAGCCCCAGCGGCACCTTGTCGACGGCGGAGATGATCTCCTCCTTGGTGAGCGGCATGGCCATGGCGGGCTACTACGGCGACGGTGAGCTGCGCGCCGCCGACCTCGCCGCGTCTGTGTCGGGTGCGATCATCCGCGACCCCGTGCAGGACGCCGTCGCCTTCCAGGAGTACCTGCGCGCCGTGGTGAAGGAGCGTGAGGGCTGGATGGACCTCTACCGCGCCTTCATGGAGCTGGTGTAGCCCGTGCGTGGTCAGGTCGAGCCCACGGGGCTGCGCGTCTTCGGCGTGCGCCACCACGGCCCCGGCAGCGCCCGGGCCTTGGCCGCCGCCTTGGATCGTTACGATCCCGACGCCGTGCTCGTCGAGGGGCCCCCGGACGCCGACGACCTCATCCCCCTCATCGCCGCCCCTGACGCCCGCCCACCCCTGGCGCTCATGGTCTACGCGCCCCAAGACCCCTCCTTGGCGGTGTGGTACCCCTTCCACCACTTCTCGCCGGAGTGGGTCGCCCTGAGCTGGGCCTTGGGGCGGGGCGCCTTGGCCCGCTTCTGCGACCTGCCCCAGCGGCACCGCCTCGGCCAGCCGAACGACGCCGACCGGGGCGACGGCCTCGCCGCCCTGGCCGCCGCCGCGGGGTACGACGACGCCGACACCTTCTGGGAGGACTGCTTCGAGTCCCGGGAGAGCGACGAGGGCCTGTTTGACGCGGTGAACGTCGCCATGTCGGCCCTGCGGGAGCACGATCTCATCCCGACCTCGGCCCGAGAGGCCCAGCGTGAGGCCTGGATGCGCCGGGTGGTGCGTGAGACACAAAAGGACGGCGCCAAACGGGTCGCCGTCGTCTGTGGAGCCTGGCACGCCCCGGCCATCCTCAGCGAGTCCGCCCGAAAGGACGACGACCAGCGCCTCAAGGGCCTGCCCAAGGTGAAGGTCGAGTGCACCTGGGTGCCCTGGAGCGAAGGCAAGCTCGCGCTCCAGAGCGGCTACGGCGCCGGGGTGAAGGCGCCGGGCTGGTACAAACACCTCTTTGAGCACGCCGTGGACCGCGACGTGCGCTGGGTGGGCCGCGCCGCGGAGCTCTGGCGCCAGAAGGGCCAAGACGTCTCCCCGGGGCACTCCGTCGAGGCCGTGCGCCTCGCCCGGGCCTTGGCCGCCTTGCGGGGTCGCCCCGCGCCGGGCCTCACGGAGCTGCAGGAGGCGCTGCAGGCCACGGTCTGCGCCGGGCGTGAGGCCCCGATGCTTCAGCTCCGGCGGGCCCTGGAGGTCGGCGAGGCCATCGGCGTGGCCCCGGCGGGGGCGCCGATGATGCCGATTCAGCGTGATCTGGAGCAGCAGGTCACCCGCCTGCGCCTGCGCCAGCACCGCGAGGCCGAGCACCCCCCGGACCTCACCCTCGACCTCCGCGACGAGCTCGGCCGCGCCCGCAGCGCGCTCCTGCGCCGCCTGAACCTCCTCGGCGCGCCCTGGGGCGAGCCCCGCGACCAGACCGGCCGGGAGCGCGGGAGCTTCGCCGAGGTCTGGCGCCTGCGCTGGCGCCTGGACATGCCCCTGCGGCTCATCGAGGCCGCGCCCTTCGGGAACACAGTCGCCGCCGCGGCCAGCGCCAAGGCCATCGCCCGCAGCCAGGCGCCCTTGGAGCTGCCCGCGCTCACCGAGCTCCTCGACGAGGTCCTGCTCGCCGATCTGCCCGAGGCCGTAGACCCCCTGCTCACCGCGCTCTCCTCCCGGGCGGCGCTCTCGACGGACCTCTCCCACCTCCTGCGCTGCCTGGGCCCCCTGGCGCAGATCACCCGCTACGGCGATGTGCGCGCCACCCCCGCCGAGCGGGTGCGGCCGGTGCTCGTCGCCTTGTTTGAGCGGGCCGTCGTGGGCCTGCCCGCGGCCTGTCGGGGCATCGATGACCTCGCCGCGGAGCGGCTCTGCGAGAGCGTCGAGGCCGCCCACCTCGCGCTCATCACTCTGGACGACGCCGGGCTGCTCGGCGAGTGGGCCACGGCGCTGCGGCGACTGTGTGAGGACGACGACGCCCACGGGCGGCTCCGGGGTCGCGCCACGCGGCTCATGCTGGAGGGCGGGCGCCTGGGCGGCGATGAGCTCGCGCGCCTCGCCCGGCTGAACCTCAGCACCGCCCGGTCCTTGGGGGACGCGGCGGGCTGGCTTGAGGGGGTGCTCGCGGGGAGCGGGCTCCTGCTCATCCACCAGGACGGCCTGTGGTCGGCCCTGGATCAGTGGCTCTCTGAGCTGCAAGACGAGGACTTCCGGGCGCTCTTGCCCGTCGCGCGCCGGGCCTTCGCCCACTTCAGCCACGCCGAGCGCCGGGCCATGGGCGACAAGGTGCGCGCCTTGGGACTCGCCCCCGGCCCCGAGACGCGGCGCGGCCCGACCGTTCACGAGGGGCGCGCTGCCCGGGTGCTGCCCGCCCTCGCCGCGCTCTTGGGAGCCCGAGCATGAGCGACACGCCCCACGATCCGCGCCTGAGCCGCTGGCGCCTCGTCCTCGGCGGCGGCGGTGACGACGACGGCCTGAGCCCATCCCTCACAGACGACGAGCTGGCGATGGACCGCGCCCTGGAGGCGCTCTACGACAGCGACCGCTCCGGCGGCCTCGGCAGCGCGTCCCCCAAGGTGCACCGCTGGCTCGCCGACCTGCGCCGCTGTTTCCCCCAGAGCGCCGTGCGGGTGATGCAGCGCGACGCCTTGGAGCGCCTTCGCCTCACCCGCCTGCTCACCGAGCCCGAGCTCCTGGAGTCCATCGAGCCCGATCCCCAGCTCGTCGCCACGCTCCTGAGCCTACGCGGCGCCTTGCCCGCCCGGGCCCGAGACGCGGCGCGGCAGCTCATCGGGCGGGTCGTGGAGCAGCTCCGCCGCCGCCTCACCGAGCCCACCCGCGCCGCCCTGCGGGGTCGCCGGGCCCCAGGGCGCCTCAAGCACCGCCCGCGGCTCTCCGAGGTGAACTGGCACCGCACCATCCTCAAGAACCTGCGCCATGTGCAGGCCGACCGACGCACGATCATCGCCGAGACCCTCATCGGCCAGGCCCGCACCAGCGCCGGGCTCAACGAGGTGATCTTGCTCGTCGATCAGTCGGCGTCGATGGCGCCGTCTGTAGTGTATGCGAGCGTCTTCGCCGCGGTGCTCGGCGGCTTGTCGAGCGTGCACACCCGCTGGGTGGCGTTTGACACCGAGGTGGCGGACCTCACCGATCACATCCACGATCCCGTCGAGCTGCTGCTCTCCGCCCAGCTCGGCGGCGGCACGGACCTCCGCCGAGCCTTGGCCTACGCCTTGGGCCAGCTCCAGCGCCCGGAGCGCACCGTCGTCGTGCTCATCTCGGATCTCTTCGACGGCGGGGATCCCCAGCGCACCGTGGACGTCGCGGCGGAGATCGTGCGGCGCGGCGCCCAGCTCGTCGTGCTCCTGGCGCTCTCCGACGAAGGGCGACCGGCCTACAACCCGCAGCTCGCCGCGGCCTTGGCCGAGCACGGGGTCTTCGCCTTCGGCTGCACCCCGGACCTCTTCCCCGAGCTGATGTCCGCCGCCCTGCGCCGCGACGACCTCTCGTTGTGGGCCGCGCGGCGGGGCGTGGTGACCGCCCGGGGCGAAGACTGAGGCGCGGGCGGCTCAGCGACCGAGCTTCGCCGCGTAGGCCTCGGACTGCTCCGGGTCGGAGGCGATGTCGTAGAGCATCCCGTCGAGCTGCTCGGCGGTGAGGCCCTCGGCCTTCAGGGCGTCGGCCTCGGGGGTGCCGGACTGGATGGCCAAGGCCACCCGGGCGGCCCGAGACACGTCGTCGGAGGGCTGGGCGGACTCCTCACCGCCGCAGGCGATGAGGAGCGAGAGTGAAAGGGCGGCGAGCGCCGTAGTGAGGCGGCTCATCGACGGCTCCCGCCGCTCTGGGCCTTGCCACCGCCGCCGGACTTGCCGCCGCCGCCGCCGCTGGAGGGCTTGTCACCACGATCGTCAGGCTTCGAGCCGCCGATCTCCGGGGGCTTGCCACCACGATCGTCGGACTTGTCGTTGTCATCGTCCTTGTCGTGGCCCTTGCCGTGGTCGTCGTGCTTGTCGTCGTGCTT
>JAKLKD010000304.1 GCA_023150845.1 Myxococcota bacterium
GCCGGAGCTCCTCGCCCAGGGCCTCCGCGCCAGCGTCGTCGGGATGCACCCCCGGCGCCTCGCCAAGAGCCCGGTGATGTTCACCGTCGGCGTCGGCGCGGGCTTGTGCGGGACCTTCGCCCTTCGTGACGCCCAGCTCGGCCAACCTTGGGGGGATGACGCCGCCATCGCGCTCATCTTGCTGCTCACCGTGCAGCTCGCCACCTTCGCCGAGGGGCTCGCCGAGGCGCGGGGGCGCGCTCAGGCGGGCGCGCTGCGGGCCACCCGGTCCGACACGATCGCGCGGCGCCTCACCGTGTCTGGGGAAGAGGAGCGGGTGCCCTCGACGGCGCTGCGCCCCGGTGACCGGGTCATCGTGAGCGCCGGGGAGGTGATCCCCGGCGACGGCGAGGTGGTGCGTGGCGCGGCGACCGTGGACGAGTCGGCGATCACCGGGGAGTCCGCGCCGGTCTTGCGAGAGGCGGGCACGGACCGCTCCGGGGTCACCGGCGGTACCCGGGTGCTCTCCGATGAGATTGAGCTCACCGTCACCGCCCAGCCCGGCGACAGCTTCTTGGACCGCATGATCAAGCTCGTCGAGGGCGCCGAGCGCCAGCCGACCCCCAACGAGCTCGCCTTGGGCGCCCTGCTCACCGCGCTCACCTTGGTGTTCTTGATCGTCTGCGCCACCCTGCCGAGCCTCGCCGCCGCCGTCGGGGCCAAGGTGGAGCCCGCGACCGTCGTGGCGCTGTTTGTGTGCCTTGTGCCCACGACCATCGGCGGACTCCTGCCCGCCATCGGCATCGCCGGCATGGACCGGGCGCTCCAGGCGAACGTGCTGGCGAAGTCGGGCCGGGCCATCGAGATCGCCGGGGACATCGACCTCATGCTGCTCGACAAGACCGGCACCATCACCCTCGGCGCCCGCCAGGCCCGGCGCCTCGTCGCGCTGGGGGGTGTCGCCGAGGCGCGGCTGCGGGAGGCCGCGACCCTCGCGTCTCTGGAGGACCCCACCCCCGAGGGGCGCTCCATCGTGGCCTTGGCCGGTGAAGGGGTAGCCGCCGCCGCCGGGGCGACCTTTGTGCCGTTCTCAGCGAGCACCCGCATGTCCGGGGTGGACCTGCCCGACGGGCGGCGCATCCGGAAGGGCGCGGTGAGCGCCATCGCCGCGTGGATCGAGGCCCAAGGCGGGGCGGCGCTCAGCGCGGAGCTGGGCCGGGTCGTGGAGGAGATCGCCCGGCGCGGGGGCACGCCGCTCGTCGTCGCCGAGGGGCCGACCCCGCTGGGCGTGATCGCCTTGGTGGACGTGCTCAAGCCCGGCATGAAGGAGCGCTTCGCCCGGCTCCGTGAGATGGGCATCCAGACCGTCATGGTGACCGGCGACAACCCGCTGACCGCCGCCGCCATCGCCACAGAGGCGGGCGTAGACGGCTTCATCGCCGAGGCCACCCCCGAGGCCAAGCTCCAGCGGGTTCGAGATGAACAGAACGCGGGCAAGCTCGTGGCCATGACCGGCGACGGCACCAACGACGCCCCAGCCTTGGCCCAGGCCGATCTCGGCCTCGCGATGAACGCGGGCACCCAGGCCGCGAAGGAGGCCGCGAACCTCATCGATCTCGACTCCGACCCCACGAAGCTCGCCCAGGTCGTCGAGATCGGGAAGCAGCTCCTCTCGACGCGGGGGGCGCTGACCACATTCAGCCTCGCGAACGACGTGGCGAAGTACTTCGTGCTGCTCCCCGCGATGTTCGCCGTCTCATTGCCCGGCCTCGACGCCCTGAATGTGCTCCACCTGTCGAGCCCACGCACCGCCCTGTACGCCGCGCTCTTGTTCAACGCGCTCATCCTCCCCGCGCTCGTGCCCCTGGCGCTGCGCGGCGTGGCGCTGCGGGCGGAGAGCGCCGAGGCCCGGCTCACCCGCTCGCTGCTGATTTATGGCGGCGGCGGCCTCGTCACGCCGTTCGTCGGGATCAAGCTCCTCGATCTCGGGCTCAGCGCCCTGGGCCTCTCGTGACATCAAGCCTCGGAGTGTGTATGTCCAGCCTCGTGCAACGCCCTGTGTCTACGGCCCCGACGCTCGCCCTCTCCGCGCGCTTCACCCTCGTGGCGATCCTCGGCGCCGGGCTCCTGTGGCCCCTGGCGACGACGGCCCTCGCCGGGGCGCTCTTCCCCGAGGAGGCCCGCGGCAGCGTCCTCCTTCGGGACGGCGTCGCCGTCGGCTCAGCCCTCATCGCCCAGCCGACGGTGAGCCCCGGCTACTTCTCCCCTCGCCCGTCCGCGGCGGGCTACGACCCCCGGGCCGCGGCGGGCTCAAACCTCGCGGCCACGAGCCCCGCGCTCCGTGAGGCCGCCCAGGCGCGCCTCAGCGCCCTCGTCGCGCGCGAAGGCGTGGACCCCGGCGCCGTGCCCGCGGAGCTGCTGCTCGCGAGCGGCTCCGGCTTGGACCCGCACATCTCCCCCGCGGCGGCGCGGCTTCAAGCCCCTCGGGTCGCCCAGGCCCGGGGCCTCCCCGTCGAGGCGGTCCTGACGCTCATCGACGAGCAGACGGAGCTGGGGCTCGGCCCGGCCCGGGTCAACGTGCTCCTGCTGAACCTCACCTTGGACGCCCAGGCGGCGGCGCGATGAGCGAAGGGCGGCCCGATCCTGAGCGTCTGCTCGCGGCGGCCAAGGCCGCCGATGCGCCGCGACGAGGGCGGCTCAAGATCTTCTTGGGCGCCGCGGCCGGGGTCGGGAAGACCTGCAGCATGTTGGACGCCGCTCAAGACGCCCAGCGCGGCGGCCGCGACGTGCTCGTCGGCCTCGTGGAGCACCACGAGCGCGCGGAGACCCTGAGCCGCGTGACGGGGCTCACCACCTTGCCCCGCCGCCCCACGACGCCCCCCGAGCTTGATCTCGACGCCGCCTTGGCCGCCCGCCCCTCGCTGCTCCTCGTCGATGAGCTCGCCCACACCAACGCGCCCGGCAGCCGCCACCCCAAGCGCTGGCAAGACGTGATGGAGCTGCGCGACGCGGGCATCGACGTGTGGACCACGCTCAATGTTCAGCACATCGAGAGCGTGAACGACGTGGTGCAGCGGCTCACCGGGGTCGTGGTGCGCGAGACCGTGCCCGACCGGGTGCTCGACGAGGCCGACGAGATCGAGCTCGTGGACCTGCCCCCGGATGAGCTCCTGGAGCGGCTCCGTGCCGGCAAGGTGTACGGCGCGGACGCGACACGCCGCGCGCTCGTGGGCTTCTTCCGCAAAGGAAACCTGCTCGCGCTTCGGGAGCTGGCCCTCCGTCGGGCCGCGGCCCGGGTGGGGGAGCAGGTAGACGACTGGCGCGACGCCGCGGCGACCCAGCCCGTGTGGACGGCCGCCGACCGTGTGCTCGTCGCCGTCGGCCCGAGCCCCCACAGCGCCCGGGTGGTGCGTGTGGCCGCCCGCCTCGCCCGCGCCTTGGACGCGCCGTGGCGCGCGCTGCTCGTGCGTACGCCGACGGTGCGGGAGGACGACGAGGCCCGAGCCCGCGCCTTGGCCCACCTTCGCCTCGCCGAGCAGCTCGGCGCCCAAGGGGAGATCATCGAGGCCGAGGACCTCCCCGGCACCATCGTCAGCTACGCCCGCCGCCACAACCTCAACACCGTCGTGCTCGGGGCGACCCAGCGGCAGGGGTGGAGCTGGCCTTGGCGGCCGAGCCTCAGCGAAGAGGTCGCGCGCCTGGGCCCAGAGCTCGTGCTGCACGGCGTGCCCTCCGCGGGGCCCACGGCGGCCAGCGCCAGCCCGAGCCCGCGCGGCCGGGCCCCCGCGCCGCCCCAAGACCTCCTCTCCGCCTCGGCCGCCGTCGCGTTGGCCACGGGCCTGGGCGTCTTGGGCCGCGGGCTCCTGAGCGAGTCCGATCGGGTGATGTTGTTCCTCGCCGCCGTCGGCTGGGCGGCGTTCAGCCTGCACCGCGCCGCCGCGGCCTTCGCCGCCGTCGCCGCCATCGCCGCGCTGAACTTCTTCTTCACCGAGCCCTACTACACCTTCTGGGTCGCCGACTCCCGCTACCTGCTGACCTTCCTCGGGGTGGGCCTCATCAGCGCCGGGGTCGCGAACCTCGCCGGGCGGGTGCGCGCGCGGGCGGCCGAGGCCGAAGGACGCGCCGCCCAGGCCCAGGCGCTCTACACCTTCGGGCGTGAGCTCGTGTCGGTGACGGGCCCCGATGAGGCGCTCCGGGCCCTCGCCTCCCGCGCCGCCGACGCCCTGAGCGCCGCGGTCTCTGTGTGGCGTCTCCAGGACGGCGAGCTCCAGTGGATCGCCTCCATTGGGCGGCCGCTCGACGGGGAGGCCGAGCGCCCGACGGCGTGGTGGGCGGCGAGCCACGGCGCCCCCGCGGGGGCGGGCACGGGCACCTTGCCCAACGCCGAGGGCCTCTACCTGCCCGTGCAGCACAACAACGAGCGCTTTGGGGTGCTCGGCGTGCGCGCCGCGGGGGCGGACCTCGACGACCCCGATCGCCAACACCTGCTACAGACGATGCTCGACCAGTGCAGCCAGGTCCTCGCGCGGCAGCGCCTCGCCGAGGAGGCCGCGGCCTCGTCTCGGGCGGCGGAGATCGAGCGGGTGCGATCGAACCTGCTCGCCTCGGTGAGCCATGACCTGCGCACACCGCTGGCGGCCATCACCGGCTCCGCGACCACCCTCGCCGAGCTCGGCGACCGTGTCCCCTCCGAGCGGCGCCTGGAGATGCTCGGCGAGATCGCCGCTGAGGCCCTGCGCCTGGAGCGCCTCCTGGAGAACCTGCTCCACCTCACCCGTTTAGACGCCGGGGCGCTCACCCCACGCCTGGAGTGGGAGGTCGCCCAAGACCTCGTCGGCGTCGCCGTGGGCCGGATGCGCCGGGTGAGCCAGGGCCGCGCCCTCGTCATCCACGCCCCAGAGGAGCCGATCATGCTCGCCGCGGACGGCCGCCTCTTGGAGCAGGCCCTCGTGAACCTCATCGAGAACGCCCTTCGCCACGCCCCAGGCGAGCAGCCCGTCGAGGTCAGCGTCGAGGTGGACGAGGCCGCCGAGCGTGTGCGCCTGACCGTGTGTGATCGTGGGCCAGGTGTCCCGGAGTCTGAGCGCGCCCGGGTCTTTGAGACCTTCGCCCGCGGCAGCACCCCCTCCGGCGGCGCCGGCCTGGGCCTCGCCATCGTGCGCGCGGTCGCCCAGGTCCATGGCGGTGAGGCGCGGGTTGAGGCCCGCGAAGGCGGCGGCGCGCGGTTCCTCCTCGATCTCCCCGTCGGCGGCCCCGAGGGCCTCCACACCCCTGAGGTGACCCCATGACCGCCCCGCTCGTGCTGATCGTCGATGACGAGCCCGCCATGCGCGCGTTCTTGACGGCGCTGCTCACCGCGCACGAGCTGCAGGTCGTCAGCGCGTCGAGCTGCCGTGAGGCCGACCTCCAGGCCACGACCCGCGCCCCCGAGCTCGTGCTCCTCGACCTCGGCCTGCCCGACGGCGACGGCATCGCCTGGGTCCGCCGCTTCCGCGCCTGGTCCACCGCCCCCGTCGTCGTGCTCTCGGCGCGGGAGCGGGAGCACGACAAGGTCGAGGCCCTGGACGCGGGCGCCGACGACTACCTCACGAAGCCCTTCGGCGCCGGGGAGCTCATGGCCCGGGTGCGTGTGGCCTTACGACATCGCGCGGCGAGCCCGACCGCCCCGGAGCCGGTGTTTCGAGTCGGCGACCTGGAGGTGGACCGGGCCCGGCGTGAGCTGCGGATCGACGGCGCCTTGGTCCCGCTGACCCAGACCGAGTGGAAGCTCCTGGAGCTGTTCACCCGCCACGCGGGCCGTGTGCTCACCCACGCCCAGATCTTGCGGGAGGTCTGGGGCCCCGCCCACCTTCGGCAGACCCACTACGTCCGTGTGCATGTGCACGCCCTACGCCGCAAGATCGAGCGGGACGCCAACGAGCCCCGGCACCTCGTCACCGAGACCGGCGTCGGCTACCGTCTGCGCGACGAGCCCTGATTCCCGCCGCCCAGCGCCGCCGGGCCGGTTAAGGAGCCCGCCCTGGAGGTGCCCGTGGCGTGGATGAAGGTGCAGTTTAAGGAGAAGGAGGCCTGGGCGGAGCTGGGCCCCGACGGCCAGCTCCTCATCGTGAAGAGCCGGGTGAACGTCCGGTACTCCGAGGCCGCGGGCGCGAAGATCTACTCCGGTAGCCCCACGAACGTCGGCCGGGCCTTCGGCGCGCCCATCGAGCTGCCCCCGGGCGTCTCCGCCGACGCGGCGCCCGCCCCCGCCGGGCGCGGCAGCGGCTTCGGCAGCGCCGGGAGCCGCACCGCCGCCCAGG
>JAKLKD010000305.1 GCA_023150845.1 Myxococcota bacterium
GGCCGGCATCGCCGGGATCGGCGCGACCCTGGACACCATGGTCCGGCTGGTGAGCGACGGCGCTATGCTCCAGGCGAACCTCGGCGAGTCCGAGCTGCTCAGCGCGTCTGGCAAGCTCCGGGAGCAGCTCCTCGGCGCCGCCAGCGCCGCGCCGACCCTCGTGGCCCCGCTCATGCCCGACCTCGCCTCGGGCTTCGGCGCCGAGGCCGCCCCCAAGCTGAGCTTCGGCGCGGAGGAGGCCGGGATCAAGGCCGAGCTCCCCGAGGTGGGGTCCATCTTGCCCCAGGGCGGGCTCGGGGGCGAGGGGCTCACCCGGCTCCTCTCCTTGGAGGGGCGAAAGATCGCCCCGATCGCCCCCATCGCGACGCCGCTCAGCCTCCAGGCCCCCGCCGCGGACATGGCGCCCAAGACCGAGCTCGACGCCGTCGTCGCGCAGTCTTTCGCCGACGCGGAGTCCAAGGTCAGCGCCGGGATGGAGGCGCTCACGACCAACACCGCCGAGAGCGCCGTCACCGTCGAGGCCGCTGTCACCACAGGGGCCGAGGGGCTTACCGCCGCCGCCGCCCAGCTCACGACGACGACGGACGAGGTCATCGCCACCAACATCGCCGAGCTGACCCAGAGCCACGCCGAGGCGATGAGCGCCTCCGCCGCCCGAAACTCCCAGAGCGCCGCCTCGGTGATTGGCCTCGCCGACAAAGGCGCCGCCGCCGGGGACAAGCTCGCCCAAGACGCCGGGAAGACAGCGAAGGCCACCCCCAAGGCCGAGAAGCCCAAGGTCGGCCCCGACGCCGAGGCCTTCGCCGCCGACCCCGGCGGGGCGAACGTGCAGCTCGGCCGCGACGTCGAGGCCCAGCGCCGCGACGCGGAGACCCACCTCGCGGACGTCGAGGCCCAAGATCCCGAGCGCGCGCTCAGCGGTGAGGTCCGGGAGGCCGTGCTCCGCGAGGCGAAGGGGGTGCCCGAAGAGAAGCTCGCCTTGGCCCAGGCCCAGGAGGGCGAGGCCGCGCTCAAGGAGGTCGCCGAGGAGGAGCCCGAGGTCGAGGCCGCCGCCGACACCCTGGAGGAGGGGCCCACGGCGGACGACGCCGAGGCCGTCGAGGAGGAGGGCGCCGCCACGACGGGCGCCGATGAGGAGCAGGCCGTCGCCGAGGGTGAAGAGCAGACCCCTGAGGAGGCCGCCGCTGAAGAGACCGCCGAGGAGGCCCCCGCCGAGGAGGCCCCCGCTGAGGAGGAGATCGCCGCCGAGGAGGGCGCCGAGGCCGCCGAAGACGAGACCGCCACCGAGACCGCCACGTCTGAGGCCCCCGCCGAGGGGGAGGTGAGCCCCACCGACGTCGCCGTGGCCGAAGACGCCGTCGCCGCCGCCCCCGAGACCATGGCGTCGGCGCTGAGCCCCGCTCTCAGCCCGCCCATCCCCAGCCCAAACTTCGGAGCGATGTTGGCGGGCGCGGGCCTCGGCGCGGCCTTGGGTGAGGGCGGCCTCGACCTGCTCGGCGCCTTGGACCTCTCTTTGGGCGCGCAGACGACGCCGATGGAGCTCGGCCTCGACGGGCTCACCGGCGCCCTCTCCGCGCTCGGGCCGATGCTCGACGAGAAGGCCGTCGCCGACCTCGCCGCCCAGCTCGACCCCACCGCCGCCGTCGGCGCCGCCCAAGACGCCGCGAAGGCGAAGCTCGCCGCCGCCGCCGCCCAGCTCCCCGCCGCCGCGGACGCCGCCGCCGCGGAGTCGAATGCTGCATTGCAACAGAATCTCAACCAGCAGGCCGCCGCCGCCGAGTCCCAGGCCGCCGCGTCCGCCGACAACCAGCACGCCGCCGTAGACAGCGGCGCCGCCGCCCAGTCCGCCGACATCGGCGCCCAGCTCAGCGAGGCCGAGGCCGCCGAGCAGGCCCGGGTGGCCGCCGAGCAGCAGGTCGTCGCCGAGCTCCTCGCCGCCCGCGAGGCGTCCATCGAGGCCCAGCGCCCGCCCATCGTCTCCCAGATCACCACGGTCGGTCAGACCCAGGCCCAGGCCCGGGAGCAGGAGGGTGAGGTCCAGGAGCAGGCCTCCGAGGTCACCAAAGAGGGCCTGATTCAGCAGGTCGACACGCTCAAGACCGCCCAGGTGCAGGTCTTGGAGCAGACCGCGACCCAGGCGAAGACCGAGCTCGCCGCCGAGGTCACCCAGCGGAAGGCCGAGCTCAAGCAGCAGGCCGAGCAGCTCAAGCAGCAGATCGAGGAGAAGTTTAAGACCGAGGTGCAGAACCTCGACAAGGCCGTGCAAGAGGGCACGACTAAGCTTCAGACACAGAAGACCGAGAACGACGCCAAGGTCAAGGCCGAGACCCAGACGAAGATTCAGGAGCGCCGGGTGGAGGGCGCCCGCGCCGCCCGAGAGGCGATGCGCAGCATCATCGAGGCCGGGCGCGCCCAGCAGCAGGCGTCTTACGCCCGCGCCGAGGAGCACCGGGCCAGCGAGTACGCCAAGGCCGACGCCGTGCTCGCCGAGGCCCAGGCGCGCTTCGCGCAGATCATGGCCGAGGCGAACGCCATGGCCGCGAGCTCAAACCCCCTGGAGAAGTTCTCCGCGAACGCCATCTATGGCCGCGCGAACGGCGTTTTGGCCGACGGTGAGGCCAAGGCCGCAGCGATCCGCGCCAACGGCGACTCCACCTGCGCGAGCATGAAGGCCGAGGCCGACGCCCAGATGGTCGCCGAGGTCAACAACGCGAACAAACAGTTCGACGCGATGATGCAACAGACGGAGATGGCCATTGAGCAGCTCCGCGCGGCGGAGCAGCAGGCGCTCCAGGCGAACGAGCAGCTCCTCAAGGCGGGCCTCGACCAGCTCAAACAAGAGCGTGAGATGGCCTTCCAGCGCGCCGACCAGCAGCGCCGCTACGCCATCATCGGCGTAGACTCCGACGTGGCCATCGGCGAGATGAAGATCGAGGAGGAGAAGGTCCGGGCGGAGCAAGAGATTCAGAAGACCCTCGACGCGGCGAAGACGGCGTTAGAGACCCAGTGCAACGCCCTCAAGGAGCAGATCAACAGCGCGCACCAGTCGAACCTCCAGCAGATTCAGGCCCAGGTCAACACCGCCAAGAGCGAGATTCAGGCGGCGGTGCAGGAGGCCCAGGCCCAGGTGCAAGAGCAGGTGGTCACCGCGCGCCAAGAGATGCGTGTCGTCGCCGATGAGCGCATTGAGTCCATGGTGCAGGAGTCCGCCCACCGCATCGTACGCTTCCAGACCGAGGCCCGCACCGGCGTCGCGCGGGTGCAGCGGACCGCCGAGGCCTACCACGGCCGCATCAACGAGGTCTTCCACAACCAGCTCCTCCCTGGATTACGCACAAAGCAGAACGAGATCGTCCAGCACCACCGCCAGAACATGGCGGAGATGAAGGCGGGCGCCATCGCCGGGGCCGAGGCGCGGAATCGGTATTACGCCGGGCAGATCAACGATCAGGCGCTCAAGTCGGCGAGCTGGTCCAACAACCAGATCGAGCAGTTCCGCGCCGGGGCGGACGGTGACCTCGGCCGCGTCGCCGAGCTCAACATGAACATGATGGGGGAACATTACACAAACTTCCAGGACGCGATGGGCAAGCGCGTCTTTGAGAACAACACGATCTACCGCGACTTCCGCTCGGATCTGTACGAGAAGGGCACCCAGCTCGCCGACATGCTCGCCCAAGAGGGCGCGGCCCAGGCCTGGGAGAAGGGCGGGCCCGCGGGCGTCGCCGTGGGCTTCTTGTTCTTGGGCGTGAACGCCGTCGCTCAAGGTGGGCGGTATCACCTTGAGAAGCAGATGATCCGCAACGCCGTCGACATCGGCGGGCCGGGCCTGCTCGGCGTGCCCCTGCGTGTGGACCAGAACGGCAACGCCGTACCCGACATCTTGACCCTCAAAGACGACCAGATCCTGCGGCAGTTTGGGTTCCGAAACTACCTCATGGCGGGGCCCAACGGCCCGGTCCCGGGCCTGCGTCTGCCCGATGGCCGCGTGGTGAGCCGCGCGTCGCTCTCTCAAGACCCCCGCGCGTCCACGGCGGTCCTCGGCGCGATGTCCGACCGCTTCACCCAAGACGGCGGCCCGCTCATCTCCCAGCAGGAGAACATCCAAGACACCCTGGTCTACACCGGCACGAAGCTCCTCTCGGACACCGTGCAGGCGGGCAAGTCCTACGCCGAGAACCGTCTCTCGTCGAGCGGCGCGTTCAAGGGCCTCACCCAAGACCCCGGCGCGATGGTCGCCTACGCCGTGGGCAAGGGCGCGTTGTGGTCGGCGATTGACCAGGGCAGCGACAGCCTCACGAGCTGGATGCGAGGTGAGGGTGACCTCAGCGCCTTGGCCCAGCGAAACTTCACCGAGCGCTTCTTTGAGGGCTGGGCGGCGGAGACGGTTGGGGAGATCTCCGGCGGCATCATGGAGCGCGCCATGGGCAGCGCCGGTCGAAAGCTCAGCCGCGTGATCCCCCAGGACGTGCAGAACCGCATCGCTGGATCCGCCACAAACGCCGTGATGCGCCAGGCCGTGGACCAGCTCGGCGAGGTGATGGACCGTCTGCCCTTCGCCCGCACCCTCATCCGTGAGGGCATGGACTTCTTGGGCAGCTTGCCCGAGGAGGTCTTCTCGGAGTCTCTGTCTAACTTCTCGTCAAACCTCGTCACCGGCATCCGCACCGGCGAGCTGCAGAAGGCGTTTGAGGAGTACCAGCGCACCGGCGACGCCTCGGCGCTCATGCGCCAGCGAGACGCCTTGCTCAAGGGCGTGTTTGACGGTGAGGCCTTAGAGAGCGCCGTCACCGAGTCGCTGAACGAGAAGGTGACCGGGCGGCTCGGCGACCGCATGGGCAACCGCCGCGACGCCCAGATGACCCAACGTGACAACGATCGCCTCCAGTCCGCGGTGGCCTCGGGCAACACCCAGGAGATCAACCGGCTCATCGATCAGATCAACCGCAGCACCGACGCGCGGGTGGACAACCTGAACGATCAGCTCCCGCGTCTCTTGCAGAACGCCCCTCCCCAGGCGCAAGAGGCCGTGCGGCAGCGCCTCCAGGCCGACAACCAGCGCGTCACCGACCAGCGCGCGGCCATCGACGCCCGCCAGACGAACAACACGCAGAGCCCCCTGCGCCTGAGCCGCTCCACCGTAGGCATCGACGCCGACAGCGCGGCCCGCACACAGTCCCGGAACGACGTTGATCAGCTCGTCCAGGCCACCCAGCGCAGCGACGCCGCGGCGATCAACGGCCTCCTCGACCTCGTTCAGCAGGGCAGCCCCCGCCGCGCGGAGACCATCGCCCGGAACCTGCCTGAGCTGCTCCAGAGCGCGAGCCCCGAGGTGCAGGCCCAGGTGCGCGAGCGTGTGCAGCGGGAGGCCGAGGCCGCCGCGGCGCTCTTGGCCCGTCAGCGCCAGGGTTACCGCGTCGAGGTGGACGCCGCCGCCGCCCAGCGCCTGATCACGCTGAACGAGACGCTCAACCCCGGCGAGCCCGCGGCGACGAGCCCGGCGAGCGCGGCGAACCCTGACGTCGCGACGCCGAACCCTGACACCACCCAGACGAGCCCTGACACCGCGGCCCCGAACCCTGACGTGGCCCAGACCACCCCGACGCCGAGCGCCCCCGAGGCGACCACGACGCCGGACACCCCTGACCCCGCCCAAGACCTCGACGCGGCGGCGGCGGTTGTGCGCGCGTTTGAGACGGCCCTGCCCAACGAGATCGCCGCCGTGGTGCGTGACCTCTACGACAACGGCGCGGGCCTCGACGCGGTGGTGGCCCAGATGGACGCCTTGGTCGCGAGCGCGAGCCCCGAGGCGAAGGCGGCGATGGGCCGCCAGCTCATGACGGACGGCCACGCCTGGCAGGCGAACCCCGACGGCTACGACAAAGACGTCGTGGCGCGTATGATGACCTTGGGTCGGGCCTACGCCGACGCGACGGCGCGGCTGGGCCAGGACCCCTATGGCAGCCAGATTAAGCGCACCTTGAGCGTGATCACTGAAGACTACAGCGCGTTCAAAGAGCGTCTGCAGGAGTACCAGGCGAACATCGGCGCCTGGACAGACATGGACCTTCCGTACACGATGTGGACCTACTTCGGAAACATCGCGCGGTACGAGGGCACCGAGGTGAACGTGTTCGCGCCCGAGGACGGGGTGCGGGCCGTGGCGCCGACCTACAACCCGGAGACGGGCGACATCGGCTTCGCCCAGAACGACGACGGGAGCCTGCGGCAGAGCGTCACGGTGAAGGAGATCGAG
>JAKLKD010000306.1 GCA_023150845.1 Myxococcota bacterium
GTCACCCAGGCCCAGGGTGCGCTCGACGCCCGCCGCGCCGAGCAGGCCGCCGGGGTAGGCCGCGCGGTGGAGGTCCAGGCCGCCGAGGCCGCGCTCACCCGGGCCCAGGCCGCCTTGGAGTCCGCTCGCGGCGCCCTGAGCGCCCAACGGGACACGGTCAGCGGCGGCGCTGGCGCCCGGATCTGGCGCGCGCCCCGAGATGGCGCCGTGCAGGCCCTCCACTGCGCCCCGGGGCCCTTACGCCCAGAGGACGTCTGTGTGACCCTCGTGCGCCCCGAGGACGCGCTGTTGCGGGTGTCCGCCCCGGAGCGGGTGGACAGCGCCCTGGACCACGCCCCGCGCCTGCGCTTTTTCCCCGGCGACACGAGCGCCCCCGTCGAGGCCACGCTCACCGCGATGAGCCCGGCGCTCAACCCCAACACCCGCGCCCGCGAGCTGTGGTTCACCGCGCCAGCGGGGGCCTTGACCCTCGGACAGTCGGGCCGGGCGGAGCTCGTGATTGAGCCTGAGGCCGGGCTGTACGCCGTGCCCAGCGCGGGCGCGGTGCGCCTGGAGGGGGGCCTCGTCGTGCTCGTGAAAGACGCCGCGGAGCCCTTGGGGCGGCCCGTGTCCGTCGTGTTGGTGGGCACCGACGGCGAGTCTGTGGTGGTTCGAGGGGAGGGGCTCGCGCCGGGCGATGAGATCGCCACCCGCGGCGCGTTTTTGCTCAAGTCGATGCGTCTTCTGGCGGAGGAGGGCTGAGATGTGGCTCATGGATCTCGTGATCGCGCGGAGCGTCGCCTGGCGCCGCGCCGTGCTCGCCTTGGTGGCGCTCCTCGCGGCGCTCGGCGGCCTCGCCGTCAAAAAGATGACCTTCGACGCCTTGCCCGACCTCACGAACACCCAGGTGCAGGTGCTCACGACGACGCCGGGCATGGCGGCCGAAGAGGTGGAGCTGCTCGTTACCGCGCCGATTGAGCGGGCCTTGGGCGGCGTGCCGGGCCTCGCGGAGCTGCGCTCGGTGAGCCGGGCCGGGGTGTCGTCGGTGACCGTGGTGTTTGATGACGGCGCCGAGCTCTGGCGCGCCCGGCAGCTCGTCAGCGAGCGGGTGATGGCCGCCCGCGACGAGATCCCCGCCGACGCCGGCGTGCCCCAGCTCGCCCCGCCCACGACGGGGCTCGGGGAGGTGCTGCAGTTCACCCTGCGCAGCGACCGTCACACCCAGCCCCAGCTCAACCGTGTGTTTGAGCAGCAGATCGCCCCTCGGCTACGCGCCGTGCCCGGCGTCGTCGAGGTGAACGCCTGGGGCGGCGGCGCGCCCCAGCTCGACGTGGTGGTGAGCCCCTACGCCCTCGTCGCCCGGGGTCTCACCTTAGACGACGTCTCCCGCGCCGTCTCCGAGCGTGTCGGCCTCGCCTCAGGCGGCGCCTTGGCCGCTGGCGCCGAGCAGGCGAGCGTGCGCGCCGTCGCAAACCCCGACAGCCCCGACGTCCTCTCGGCCCTCGTCGTGCGCCAAGACGCCGAGGGGGTCGTCCGTGTGGGGGACGTGGCGACGGTGGCCGAGTCCGGGGCGATGACCGTAGGCCTCGGCTCCGCCGACGGCGAGGGCCCGGCGCTCTTCGCCGTGGTGCAGCTCCTCGCCGGGGCCGACGCCTTGGGCACCGTGCGCGCGGTGAAGGCCGAGGTCGAGGCGCTGCGGCTCCCCGAAGGGGTCGAGCTCTCGATCATCTACGATCGGGAGAAGCTCGTCGGCAGCACACTCGACACGGTCACACGCTCCTTGGTCGAGGGCGGGCTCCTCGTGGTGCTCGCCTTGCTCGTGCTGCTCGGGGATCTGCGCGCCGGGCTCGTCGTGGCCTCGGTGATCCCCTTGGCGATGCTCGGCGGCCTCTTTGGGCTGTGGGCCACCGGCGCGAGCGGAAACCTCATGTCGCTCGGCGCCATCGACTTCGGGCTCATCGTCGATGGCACCATCGTCGTCGTAGAGAGCGTCGCCGCGGTGCAGCTCGGCGCCCGCGGGGGGCTCGGCGCCGCCGTGGTGGAGCGCGCCCAGCGCGTCGCCCGGCCGGTGCTCTCCTCTGTGCTGATTCTGGGCGTGGTCTACCTGCCGGTGCTGCTCATGGTCGGCGCCGAGGGGCGGCTGTTCCGCCCCATGGCCCTCACCGTGCTCTTCGCCTTGGGCACGGCTCTGGCGCTCACCTTCACCTACGTCCCGGCGCTCTGCGCCATGGTGATTCACCCCACGGGGGAGCACAACACCCGGCTCTACGCGGCCCTGCTTCGTCTGTATCGGCCCGCCTTGGCGGCGGCCTTGGCCCGGCCCCGGCAGCTCCTCTTGGGCGCGGTCGGCGCCTTCGCCCTGAGCCTCATCGCCGTGGTGAACCTCGGCGTCGAGTTTGTGCCACGTCTGCAAGAGGGCGACGTCGTCGTGCAGACCTCCCGCTCCCCGTCGCTCTCCGAGGCCGAGGCCCTGCGTGAGGCGAGCCGGGTGGAGCGTGTGCTGATGAGCTTCCCTGAGGTCGAGCGGGTGGCGTCTCGCACGGGCTCCCCGGCGGTGGCGACGGACCCGATGGGCATGGAGGAGGCCGACATCTTGGTGCGCCTGCGGCCCCGGGGGGAGTGGGTCACCGCGACAGACACCGAGGGCCTGCTCGCGGCGATGCAGGCCCGGCTTCAGGCCGAGGCCCCTGGCGCGGCCTTTGTGTTGACCCAGCCCATCGAGATGCGCTTCAACGAGCTGCTGGAGGGGGTGCCGAGCGACGTCGGCGTGCAGGTCTTCGGCCAGGATCTCGCGGTCTTGGAGTCCGTGGGGCGCCAGGTCGCCCAGGCGCTCACGGCCATCCCCGGCGCGGCGGACGTGAAGGCGCCGTCCATGGAGGGCGCGCCGGGCGTCGATGTGAAGCCCCGGTCGGAGGCCCTGGCCCGGCTGGGGATGCGGGAGCACCGGCTCTTGGAGGAGGTGACGACCTTGCGCCGCGGCCTGGAGCTGGGCCGCGTCACCCGGGGCGGCCTGCGTGACGCCGTGGTGCTCAAGCAGGCGCTCCCGGCGGGGGTGCCCTTGGTGGACCTCCCGCTCATCACAGCAGGCGGTGAGCTCGTCACCTTAGGCGACGTCGCGACGGTGGAGGAGACGACGCGCCCGGCGGTGGTGCGGCGCCTGGGCGGCAGCCGCCGGGTCATCGTGCAGGCCAACGTGCGGGGCCGAGACCTCGGCGGGTTTGTGCGGGATGCCCGCGCCGCCGTCGAGCAGATCCCCTTGCCCGAGGGCGTGCGGCTCGGCTGGTCGGGCAAGTATGAGCAGCTCCAGGACGCCTTGGCCCGCACGGCGCTCACCGTGCCCGCGGCGCTCTTCGTCGTCGTGTTGCTCCTGCGTCTGTCCTTCGGCGGCTGGTCCCCGGCCTTGCTCATCTACCTCAACGTGCCCGTGGCGGCGTCCGGCGGGGCGGTGGCCCTGGCGCTCCGGGGCCTGCCCGTGTCGATGAGCGCCTTGGTCGGCTTCATCGCGCTCTTTGGCCTCGCGGTGATGAACGGCGTCGTGCTGGTGAGCCGGGCGCGGGAGCTGCACGTCTCCCTCGGCGGGGCGCGGGCGGCGATGGAGGGCGCCCTGGAGCGCTTTCGGCCCGTCGTGATGACCGCCGCCGTGGCCGGGCTCGGCTTCGTGCCGATGGCCGTGGCCACGGGGGTCGGCGCCGAGGTGCAGCGCCCCCTGGCGACGGTGGTGATCGGCGGCCTGGTGAGCAGCACCTCGCTCACCTTGCTCGTGCTCCCGGCGCTCTACGCCCGCTTCATGCCCGCGCCCAAAGCGGACGACGGCGAGACGCGCTAAGAGGCGCCACAGGAGCCCCTCATGCAGATCCTGCTCATCGAAGACGACCGCCGCATCGCTGATTTCCTCGTCCGTGGGCTCACCGAGGAGGGCCACCGCGTCGAGCACGTCACGGATCTCCGGGGCGCCCAGGCGCGGCTCGACCACATGGAGATCGATCTTCTGATCGTGGACCGCATGTTGCCCGACGGCGACGGCCTCGCCTTGGTGCGCGGCCTGCGCGCCCGGGGCGACACCCGGCCCGCCCTGGTGCTCACGGCGATGGACCGTGTGGAGGACCGCGTCGAGGGCCTGTATGGCGGCGCGGACGACTACCTCAACAAGCCCTTCGCGTTTGAGGAGCTCCTCGCCCGGGTTACGGCGCTCTCTCGGCGCAGCGGCGGGGCGACGGCGGGGCGGGTGACCGTGGGGGATCTGGTCGTAGACACCACGGCCCTGCGGGTGTGGCGCGCCGGGGTTGAGGTGAGCCTCACGGCCCAGGAGCTGCGTCTGTTGCGGGTGCTCGCCGAGAACGCCGGGCGTGTGGTGAGCCGGGCGAAGCTCTTGGATCAGGTCTGGGATCTCAAGCGGGATCCCGGCACAAACCTCGTCGATGTCTACATCTCTTACCTGCGGGCGAAGATCGACAAAGGGCACGATCGGCCGCTCCTGCACACCGTGCGGGGTGTGGGGTTCTTGCTCGCCGACGACCGGAGCTGAGCGGTGCGCCCCTCGCTCACCCGGCAGGTGCTCGTCGTCGCCTTGGGCGGGCTCTCCGCGGCGCTTCTGGTGACCGGGCTCATCACCGGCCTGCTCCTGCACTGGCGCGCCACACAGTCCCTCGACACGGCGCTCTTGGCGGCGGCGGCCCACGCCCCGGCGCCGGGGGAGCTGTTGACGGCGGGGCACGTCGAGTCCCCGGTCTCCGCCCGGCGTGTGACGCCTGATGATCCCGCCCTCGGGCCCGGCTGGGCTGAGGAGGCGCTCCGCACCGAGCGGCCCCAGCTCCACGACGTCGGGGATCGGCGCCTGCTGCTCCTCGCCGTGGAGGAGCCCCACCCGCCGAGCCGCGCCGCCGAGAGTGAGCACCCCCACGCCCTCGTGCTCGCCGAGGGCCCCCGGGTGCGCTGGACCCAGAGCGTTTTGCCCTTCGCTTTGCTCTACGGCCTCGCGTCCGTCTGTGTGGCGGTCGGCGGCGGCGCCTTGCTGAGCCGCCGCCTTCGCCGGGCGCTCCAGCCGCTCCACGCCCTCGCCTCGGCCTTAGACGCCTTGTCCCGGCCCAGCGCCCGCCTGCCGGAGCTCGGCCCCGAGGAGCTCGGCGTGGTGTCTCGGGCCGTGAACGATCTCCTCCTGCGCCTCCAAGAGAGCGACGCCGCGCAGTCGCGGTTCATCGCCGCTGCCGCGCACGAGCTGCGCAGCCCCATCACCGCGCTCTCCGGCGAGCTGGAGCTGGCCTTACGCCGCCCGCGCCCCGCCGAGGAGCTGCGGGAGGCCCTGGGCCGGGCCAAAGAGACGACGGACGAGCTTCGGGGCCTCGTGGAGTCGCTCCTCGGCCTCGCCCGGGTGGACGCCGGGCAGGTGGAGCTGGCGCGGCAGGTCGAGCGCGCCTCGGCCATCGCCCAGCGCGCGCTCCGGGCGGAGTCCGCGGCCCTGGACGCCGCGGGCTGCCCGGTCACCTTGACCTTCACGGACGACCCCGAGGTCTCGGTGAACGGCGCCTTGGTCGAGGTGGCCCTGGCGAACCTGCTCCGAAACGCCGCGCGTTACGCCCCCGGCGCCCCGGTGACCCTCTCTGTGCAGGCCGACGGCGAGGGCGTGCGGTTTGTGGTGGATGACCAGGGCCCCGGCCTGCCCCCCGAAGACCACGAGCGCGCGTTTGAGCGGTTTGTGCGCCTCGGCGACCGCGCCACCCCCGGCGCGGGCCTCGGCCTCGCCTTGACCCGGGGCATCGCCCGGCGCCACGGCGGCGACGCCTGGTTAGAGGCGCGCCCCGGCGGCGGGCTGCGCGCCACGCTGAAGCTCGGGCGCTGAGGCCCCACGACCCGCCCCAGGGCCGCGTCCTCGGCCCGCTCCACCCCTCCGGCGCTTGGCGAAGAGGCGGCGTTGGCGCTACGCTCTCCAGGTCAGCCACCGTGGACGCTCATGCGCTCGCTCTCAACCACCGTGCCGCTCCTGTGCCTCACCTTCCTCGCCGCCCCGTCGGCCGGGCACGCTGAGGATCCGGTCGCCGCGGCCCGCCTGGAGCAAGAGACCCTCCCGGCGCTCGCCGCGCGGACCCAGGCCGCCCGGGCCCGGGCCAGCGCCGCGGAGCGTTATTTCGCCGGAGAGATCCCCTTTGAGCGCGCCTTCCCGCTCCTGGTCGACGCCCCCCTGCACGACCCTGGCGCCGCCCGCCTCGCGTCGGAGCGCGCCCGGGCCCGGGCCGTCGCCCGCGCCGCCGAGCGCCTGC
>JAKLKD010000307.1 GCA_023150845.1 Myxococcota bacterium
GGGGATGTCCTCAGCGCCGAACATCATCATCCCCCGGGCGACGTCGCCGGACATCGCGGCGACGCCGAGACCGCCAGGGAGCTCACCCCCCACGCGGGGGGCCGAGATCGCGGCGGCGGCGCGGGCGGGGAGCCGGGCGTCCTGGGGGAGGAGCCCCAAGGCGAGGCGCAGGGCGCGGGCGCCGCTCGCCTGACGAGGGAAGGTGACCGGGGCGCAGAGCGTCGCCGCGGCGGCGATCTCGTCGGCGCCGCACTGCCCGGCGTAGGCGTAGAGGAGCTGGGCGCCGAGGGCGTGGCCGACGTAGAGCGCGCGGCGGGCCCCGGTGAGCTGGCAGGCGCGCTCAAAGGCGGCGGGGAGGTCTTGGAGCGCGACGTCGTCCACGTCAAAGGCCGGGGCGCCTTCAGGGGCGATGGCGGCGCGGTCGGCCCGGGTCTCCAGGAGGAAGACCTCAAAGCCCGCCCGGGAGAGCGCCCGGGCCAACGAGAGCTCCGGCGAGAAGTCCAAGGCGTAGCGGTTGACGCCGAGGCCGTGCGCGAGGATCACCGGCTCGCCGGAGCCCCCCGGGGCGGCGGGCACGCGGTGCATCGGGGTGGTCCAGCCGTCTTGGGTCTCGTACCAGACCCGATCGACGGCGGAGGGGGAGGGGGCCTGGGCGAAGCGCTCGCGGCTCTGGGGGTTCAGGCCGCGCCAGGCCGTCGCCAAGGCGGCGCGGGCGGCGAGCTGGACGAGATCGCGCTCCGGCGCGGAGGAGCGCGACTCACCGAGCTTGGTGAGCGAGGCCGAGGACGACGGTGGGGTCACCGTCGCCCTCGGCGCAGACATCGGGCAGGTCGCGTGGGGGTGAACAGCGTCATCAAGGCTCCGGGCGGCACACCCAGCCCGCGCCAGGAGCCGACAGCCTCTGCTTCAGCGGTCAGCAGGATCAGCGTCTCATTCAGCGTCATCAGCAGCTACAGCGTCCAGCGCGACCTGCCAGAGCTTAGGTTCCCCAGCAGTGTCACCAACAGCTCTTGTCGTGTCAACACCATTTCTTCATGTTCTGCATGAAGGTGCATCTCGGGGGCGATCCGGGCCCTGGATCGGGGGATCCCGTCCGGGGATCCTTCGGGCGATCGCTTGCCAGGGTGGGCGCGCCGGGCGAAACGGATCCTCTCCCCGCGACTCCCTCTGACGATCGAGGACGCCCCCACCGTGCGTGTGCTTGGCATCGAGACGAGCTGTGACGAGACCGCGGCCTCCGTGGTCGGCGAGGAGGGCATCCTCTCCGACGTCGTCTACACCCAGACGGTCCACGAGGCCTACCGCGGGGTCGTGCCCGAGCTCGCCGCCCGCGCCCACGCCGAGAAGATCACCGCCGTCACCCGGGAGGCCCTCGCCCGCGCCGGGATTCAGCGCCCCGACGCGGTCTGCGCCACCACCGGGCCGGGGCTCATCGGCGCCTTGCTCGTCGGCGCGACCTTCGCACGATCCTTGGCCTTGGGATGGGGCGTGCCCTTCGTCGCGGTGAACCACCTGGAGGGCCACCTGCTCTCGCCGCTTTTGGAGCGCCCGGCCCCGACCTTCCCCTTCTTGGGCCTCGTCGTCTCCGGCGGGCACACGACGCTCTACCTGGCCCGGGCGCTCGGCGAGTACGAGGCCCTGGCGAGCACCGTCGATGACGCCGCCGGAGAGGCCTACGACAAGGTCGCCCGGGCGCTGAACCTGGGCTACCCCGGCGGCCCGCTCATCGACCGCCTCGCCGCCACCGGCGACGCCAGCGCGGTCACCTTGCCTCGCCCCAAGCTCAAGGGCTCGGACGATCTCTCCTTCTCGGGGCTCAAGACGGCGGTGCGCCAGCGGGTCGAGTCGGGGCTCTACCGCCGAGAGGACGTCGCCGCGGCGTTCCAGGAGGCCGTCGTGGACGTGCTCATGGACCGTGTGCTCCGCGCTGTCGAGCGCACGGGGGTCCACCAGCTCGCCTTGGCGGGCGGGGTCGCCGCGAACTCCGCGTTACGCGCCCGGGTGGTCACCCTGCCCGGCGTGACGGCCTTCGTGCCCGCCCGGTCACGCTGCACCGACAACGGCGCGATGATCGCCAACGCCGGGCGCCTGCGCCTGCTCGCCGGTCAGCGTGACGCCCTCAACACCCCCGTGCGCCCGAGCTGGCCCCTGGAGGGCCTGTGAGCGACGAGGGCCTGAGCCAGAGCCACAAGGCCGCGAGCGCGCTCCGTGAGCTGGGCCGCGGGGCGAACCGCCGCTTCGGCCAGAACTTCTTGACCCAGCCCGCGTACATCGAGCGCATCGCCGATCTCGCGGAGATCACGCCCGGCGCGCCCACCTTAGAGATCGGGCCGGGCCTCGGCGTGCTCACCGAGGCGCTCTTGCGCCGGGGGGCGGCGCTCCAGGTCGTCGAGATCGACCGTGAGCTCGCCGCGCGGCTCACCGAGCGCCTCCCGAGCCTGCCGATCCTCGTCGCCGACGCCACCACGCTCTCTTGGGCCGAGGTCTGCCCGGGAGAGGGCTGGACGAGCTGCGCGAACCTCCCCTACAACGTCGCGACGCCGATCCTCGCCGCGCTGCTCGACGAGGGCGCGCGCTTTCGCCGCCACGTCCTGATGTTCCAGCGTGAGGTGGCCGAGCGCCTCGCCGCCCGCCCTGGCGACGACGCCTACGGCGGCCTCTCTTTGCTCTGCCAGGCCGCCGCGGACGTGCGGATCGTGCTGGAGCTGCCCCCCGGGGCCTTCCACCCGCCGCCGAAGATCTGGTCCGCCGTCGTGCGCCTCGACCCATACGCCACGCCGCGCACCGGGGGCCTGCCCATGGAGGGCTTCCGCCGGGCCGTGCGGGCGGGCTTCTCCCAGCGCCGGAAGACCCTGCTCAACGCGCTGACCGCCACCTACGGGCGTGAGCAGGCCGGCGTCGCCCTGCGCGCCACCGTTGGCGAGCGCCGCCGCGCCGAGGAGCTGGATCACGCCGAGTGGGAGGCCCTCGCCGTCGCCTTAGAGCGCCCCTGAGCCCCACCCTCTGACCGCCCGCCCGCGGCGCCGCTTGCCCGAGGGGGCCTCGACAGGGTACACAAGGGGGCTTGACGGACCAGGACGTCGAGGCGGAGGCATCATGCGGATCACAGCCTGCGGCATCACCGATGTCGGGATGAAGCGGACCAACAACGAGGACAACTACCTCATCAACGATGAGCTGAACCTCTTTGTCGTCTGCGACGGCATGGGCGGGCACGTCGGCGGCGAGTACGCCTCGGCCATCGCCGTGAACACCGTCGAGGAGGTGCTCACCTCCATCGAGATCAGCCCGGACATGAACGTCACCGATGAGGACGACCCCATCGAGCGTATCCGGGAGAAGCTCCGCTACTCCATCCGCCTCGCGGGCAAACGTATCTTCGAGAAGGCCGCGTCGAACCCCGAGTACAAGGGCATGGGCACCACGGCGCTCGTGCTGCTCATCGACAGCGGCAACTTCTTCATCGCCCACGTCGGCGACTCCCGCGGCTACCTGCTGCGCGACGGCCGCGTCGAGCAGCTCACCGAGGACCACTCGTTGGTCAACGAGAAGGTGAAGGCCGGCGTCATCACCGCTGAAGAGGCCCGCACCCACAAGTGGCGCAACATCATCACGCGCAGCCTCGGGTACATGGAGGAGGTCGAGATCGACATCCAGGTGCGGGCGACGCGGCGCGGCGACAAGTTCTTGTTGTGCTCCGACGGGCTCTCGAACCACCTCTCTACGGCGGAGATCGGCGAGGCGATGCAGCGCGGCGGCCCGCAAGAGACCGCCCGTAGCGTCATCCACCTCGCCTGCAACCGCGGCGGCGACGACAACATCACCGCGGTGGTCGTGCGGGTCGACGAAGTCTGAGGCCCCATGCCCCACCGTCGGCCTGAGCCTCGCTACACCTTGCTCATCGTGCCCGACCCCGGGCAAGGCGAGGTGCGGCAGCTCAGCGTCGGCGTGGCCGAGCTGCGGCGCTGGTCCGTCGCGGGGGCGATCGTGCTCGGCGCGCTCTTGAGCGTGGCCGTCGTCGGCGTGTCGGCCTTCCCGCGCCGAGACGACCAGCGCCAGCTCGTCGAGGAGAACATGGCCCTGCGCGGCCGCCTCCACGACATCGAGGGCAAGCTCCAGCGTGTGGAGGAGGCGCTCGGGCGGGTGCAGCTCTACGACTCCCAGCTCCGCGAGCTCCTCGGCGAGAGCCCGGTGCGCCCAGGGGGCTCCGGGCCCTACGACGGTGACGACGCCGCGATCTTGGAGGAGGCCGCCCAGGGCTCCCTCGGCGACACGGCGGCCCCCGACGACCTCCCCGACGAAGGGGACGATGGCCTCGTGCTCGGCGACGACGAGGGCCTGAGCATGGACGACCACACCCTCGACGTCGTCATGCCCGAGGAGGACAGCCCCGCGCTCTTGTGGGCCACGGAGCTCGATGAGCGCGCGTCGAGCCTGCTCGCCCGCCTGCGCGCCGCCGAGCCCCGCCTCGACGCCATGACCTCCCGGGTGGAGGACCTCGTGCTCCTCCAGGCGTCGATCCCCCACATCTGGCCCTCCGAGGGCGTGCTCACCTCAGACTTCGGCTACCGCCGCAACCCCTTCAACCGCCGCCGCTGGTCCTTCCACAACGGCCTCGACATCGCCGCGCCCAAAGGCACGCCCATCGTGGCCTCGGCGGCGGGCACCGTCGTCACCGCCGGGTGGGACAAGGGCTATGGCCGCCTCGTCGAGATCGATCACGGCTACGGCCTCATGACACGCTACGGCCACAACAGCGGGCTGAACGTCGAGGTCGGCGACTGGGTCGAGGCCGGGCAGGTCATCGCGACGATGGGCAGCACCGGCATCAGCACCGGGCCCCACTGCCACTTTGAGGTGCGTGTGGACGGCCAGCCCGTCGATCCCTTGGAGTACGTGCAGCCCACACGCTGAGCCCTACATCTTCGCAGAGTGGCCGTCGCCCGCCTCCCTTGACCGGAGCACCTATGGTGGTCACATTGCACGCTCGTCTTCAGCGTCCGCGTCGGGGCTGCCCCGCACCCGGCTCGTCGTCTCTCGGAGCTACTGATGATCGCCCAGGTCGAGAACCTGCTCAAGAAGGTGTTTGGGTCCTCAAACGACCGCGCCTTGAAGAAGATCCAACCCCTGGTCGATCGTGTGAACGGCCTGGAGCCCAAGATGAAGGGCGCCAGCGACGATGAGCTGCGCGCGCTCACCGCGGCGTTCAAACGTCGCCTCGACGCCGGTGAGCCCCTGGACAACCTGCTCCCTGAGGCCTTCGCCGGGGTGCGTGAGGTCAGCCGCCGCGTCATGGGCATGCGCCACTTCGACGTGCAGCTCATCGGCGGCATCGTGCTCCACCAGGGCAAGGTCGCCGAGATGAAGACCGGCGAAGGCAAGACCCTCGTCGCCACCCTGCCGGTGTACCTCAACGCCCTGGAGGGCAAAGGGGTGCACGTCGTCACGGTGAACGACTACCTCGCCTCCCGCGACGCCGACTGGATGAGCCCGATCTACAACTTCTTGGGCCTCTCCGTCGGCAAGATCCTCTCCAACGAGCGCAACGACCAGACGAAACGTGCGGCGTACGCCTCGGACATCACCTACGGGACGAACAACGAGTTCGGCTTCGACTACCTCCGCGACAACATGAAGTTCCGCGCCGAGCAGTATGTGCAGCGTGGCCACAACTTCGCCATCGTGGACGAGGTCGACTCCATCCTCATCGACGAGGCGCGCACGCCGCTCATCATCTCCGGCCCGGTCGGGGAGTCCGTCGAGGCCTACTACCTCGTCGACGGCGTCATCCCGATGCTGCAGATCGAGCTCGACTACACCGTCGATGAGAAGAACCGCCAGGTCCACCTCACCGACGACGGCGTCGACAAGCTCGAGAAGAAGCTCGGCGTTGACAACCTCTACGACCCGCACAACCTCGAGGTCCTGCACCACGTCAACCAGGCGCTGCGGGCCCACACCTTGTTCAAGCGTGACCGCGACTACGTCGTCGAGGGCGGCCAGGTCGTCATCATCGACGAGCACACCGGCCGTAAGATGCACGGCCGCCGCTGGTCCGACGGGCTCCACCAGGCCGTCGAGGCCAAGGAGCGCCTCAAGGTTCAGGAGGAGTCGCAGACCTACGCGACCATCACC
>JAKLKD010000011.1 GCA_023150845.1 Myxococcota bacterium
CGGAGCCAGCCCGCGGCGGCGCGGCGACAGGCTTCATCGCGGCGGCGGTGAACACGTTGGGGAGCGGAGACCGGGCGCTGCGCTTCGGCGAGGCGGCCGGGCGAGCGGCGGCGGGGGCCGTGGCGCGGGTGAAGAAGCCCGAGCGGCGCGGCGCGTCGGCCCCGCGGCGGCGGCGGACCATCTTGCCGTCGACCTCCTCGAGGTTCGACTCCTCGACCACGGGCGGGGCCCAAGGCTCGGCGAGCACGAGGTCCGCGAGGTTGAAGCTGCGCGCCTTGCGGCCCAGGCCGACCACGCTGGGGCCGGAGAGCGCCGTCGGGTCCCGGCGGCGAGCGGCGGTGGCGCTGCCAGACATCCGCTCCGACAGGCGCTCACGGACCACCTGGCGGCCCATGATCGACGAGTCCGCGCCCTCCAGCCCGGCGAGCCAGTCGTAATACGGCTGGGCCGAGAGGTAGGTGAAGTCCGTCGAGACGCCCGACTGGAGGCTCGAGCGCGCGGCGGCGCCCAGCCAAGGGTCAGACAGGCCCAAGCGCGCGAAGAAGCTGGGCGTGAGGCCCAGGCGCGGACGGCGGCTGACGCGGCCCTCCAGGCGCTGCACGAGCCTGTTGCCGGGGGTGCTCTTTAGCTTGTCCATGGCAGATCTCCCCGCGGGGGTGCGACGCGCGACGCTACCGAGACTTTACCGGCGCGCGCTGGCTTCCGCGACGCAAAGACTGACCGCCCTCGTGTGGACGAGGCGGAAGGATCGCTCAGACGCGGCGAGCGCGTGAGCGGAACAGGGGCGACGCGGGCTACGGCTGCTGGACCCTCTGGTGGGCCGTCAGACGCGCCTGCGCTGGAGGATGGCGCCCTCGCGCCTCGTCCCGATCCCGCCGAGCGCCGCCGTGGCGCGCGGGTGACCGAAGGACGTGGCGCCAACGCCGGGGCGGCCCGCGGCGGAGTAGGCCGAGGGCTGAACCGGAGCGTGGGCTGCAGACGAGACACACAGCGACCGATCACCTGCGCCCGTGGCGAGACCGACGGCAGCGCGCGGCGGGTGAGCTGCGTGAGCAAGGACTCACAAGGGCGGCTCAGCACCCGGAGTCGCGGCCCCTGAGGCGCACGCTCCGAACGAGAGACCACCCGGGCCATGAGGCGACCCCCAGACACACGCGCTCCCGACCGCTCGGCGCGGCGGAAGAGTCGCTGGATGGGGGCACGGACCTCAGACATGGCCGAAGTATACCTCAAGGACGCGAGAGTTGATCAGGAGATCGTCAGACCGTGATGAGCGATCTCGATCATCTCGATGGCGAGCTCCGAGCCGCCCGCGGCGAAGGACGGGCCCTCGTACGCGACAGGCCAGGCGTTCACGAAGGAGTAGCGGCGCACCTCCTCCATGGCGTTGTTCTTGACGATGATGGCGCCGTTGCGGCGGCTCTGGAAGCCGTCCTGCAGGAGCTCGTTGCGCCAGTTGAGCAGCGAGGTGTCGCTGGTCACGCCGTAGCGCAGGGTGACGTTCTCCCAGCGAGACTGGCCGGGGAGCTTATGAACGCGGTGGTTGACGCCGCCCTCTTCAAGCTCGAAGACCTGGGTGCTGGTCTTGAGGCCGCTGCACTCCATGAAGTTGGCGATCGCGACGCCGTCGATCTCCAGGGCGAAGACGTAGTTGCCCTCGGGCTCTTCAGTACCGTTGTTGTGGGTCCGCGCCATTGTGGCCTCCTTGGATCAGCCGCCTTCGCCAAGGCGGAGGTCGATTGTGATGTGCTCGGTGGTGCTGATCGGTCGGACCGAGACGGCGACGTGTAAGCGCCCCATCTCCCGGTCCTCTTTCGTGTTGGTCTCCTCGTCACAGCGCACGAGGTAATCTTTGCGCGCGTTCTCGCCGGTCAGCAAGCCCGCCGACCAGAACTCGTCCAGCCGCGCGCGCACGTCGCGCTCAAGCACCTTCCAGAGACCGGGCTCGTTGTGCTCGAAGACGACCCACTCGTTGTCTCGCCGAAGCTGCTCGGCGATGAGGGAGATGATGCGGCGGGAGTTGATGAACTCCCAGCGGGGGTCGGCGGACAAGGTCCGGCCGCCGAAGACGACCACGCCGCGGCCCGCTTGAACGACGATGGCGTTCGCGCCGGCCTTGGTGGCGAAGGAGACCTCCTCCCAGGTCAGCTCGACCTCGGTGTGGGTGACCCCTTGAACGGTCGTGTTCGCCGGGGCCCAGGCGACGCCAAAGGGCGGGTGTTCCCGCTCCACGCGGGCATAGACACCGAGCATCGCGCCAGAAGGAGGCATCATCTCATCCCCGGCCATCAGCCAGGGGTAGTATACAGCGCCATACGCCAAATTGTCGCCGCGAAGCGCACGAAAGGACTCCAACCAGCGGGCGAGGGCCTCTCCGTGCAGACCACGGGGCACATCCAGCACCGCGAAGCGGTTGGTCATCTGCTGGCAGTGGTTGAGCAGCTCCACATAGAGCGCGTCGGCGTGACCGCGAACCTGGCCCAGCCGGTTGACCTCCCAGCGTAAGAAGGCCGCGGCGGGGCAGGCCAGGAGGCTGATGTCCTCCATGCCGCGCAGGTGGTGGAGAACAGGCTCCAGGACGCTGTGTACGCTCACCGGAGCGCGCAGGTCGTCCTCCTTCTCTAAGCAGACGCCGAAGAGGTGGACCTGATCGCCGCCGTTGTCGAAGAAGGCCTTGATCGCCCGGCGGGTGACCTGGTCGAAGAGGCCCATGAGCGGGTGCTCGAGGAGCTCCGCGAAGCGCCGGAGCGTCAGCTCGACGAAGTCACCGGCGTGGGCGTCCGCGGGCCACTCACTCTTGGGGATGAAGCCGATGATCCCCGAGATGTCGCAGCGCACCCGGCCGTAACGGCGGGTGGGGAGCGCGGTGTGCTGTATGGAGAGGCCTGGCTTCACGCCGTCACCTGGGAACGGGGCGCGTCCCTATAGGCGCGAAGACCTCGCTCCGCGCGCCCGAGGGGCGCAGAGCGAGGCGGGCCAGAAGGTCAGCGCGCTGTGTTGATCTTCTCGTTGATCGCAGAGATCTGCTTGACCCACTCGTGGCGCTCACGATGGCTGATGTCGAGCAGACGATCGCGGTCCCAATGAAAATGGTACGCGATGAAAGCTACCTCCTTGAAGATATTCTCAAGGGGGTAGCTCACTATTCCCCCAGGCGGCCGAACTCCTTATCGAACTTCGCGCCGCACTCAGGGCAGGTCACCTTGATGACCGCCTCGTCCTCGTTGATGCGGTTGTACATCTCCTCCAAGAACCGAAGGTCGCCTGCGAACAGGTTCTCGACGACCCCGGTGTTGACCTCAGGGAGAGCCCCCAAGCGGGACACCACCCTGCTGAGCAGGACGATGATGAGGTAGGCGCGGTTTCGCTGCACACGAATGTCGTTCAAAGGGACGATCTCGTCCTTGGCGTTGGCCAGGCGCATCACCCCTTCCCGATGGACGTTGCCGTCTTTGTCGACGTATCCACGCGGGAGAATGAACTCGTACTCCGTCTTCAGCTCCATGTGCCTATCGCTCCAGCTTGGGGGACTGCATCAACTCAGAAGATCAGGCGCGCTCGATGAGCTCGACCGCGATCTCGACCTTCTCGATCGCCATCGCGGAGGAATCGGCGTCCATGTCGGGCACGTACCACTTGCAGGGCCAGCCTTCGTAGAAGTTGTAACGGCCGATCTCGGTCTCACCATCCTGGTCGAGGATGATGACGGAACCGGCGCGGCGGTCGATCTTGCCCTGCTCGATGTTCTTGCGCCACTGCCACAGGTCGTCGG
Organism: Myxococcota bacterium; assembly: GCA_023150845.1. GTDB lineage: Bacteria > Myxococcota_A > UBA796 > UBA796 > CAJQPC01 > JADKFE01. The sequence continues at coordinate 3,773 of JAKLKD010000011.1, forward strand.
TCGCGGTGTAGCCGCGCTCGAGGACGATGTTGGCGTACGTGGTGCGGCCCGGCTTCTTGCGGACAACCATGTCGTTGCCCTGCTTGAACTCGATGACCTCGGTCTCCGAGTCCATGCCGCTCACGGACTTGAAGCCGCCGATGATCACCTTGGTGTCACCGATGATGCCCTGGATCTCCAGGAGGAAGTTGTAGGCTCCGAACAGCTCTTCGGTCGGCATGTTGCACTCCTCTCACGTTGTGCCTTCCGGGTGGTGGCTTACCAGGCAGGCGGGGTTACAGTCGGTGGGGCTATTCCTCGATGAGGGCGCCGCCGTCCCACTGACCGATACTGAAGATAACAAACTCGGCGGGCTTCACGGGGCAGATTCCGATCTGCACGTTCACCTGACCGGCGTCGATGAGGTAGCGAGGGTTGGTCTCGTCGTCACACTTGACGTAGAAGGCCTCCTCGGGGGTGGTGCCGAACAGCGCGCCCGAGCGCCAGACGCGCATCAGGTAGGAGCGCACGTCGCGGACGAGCTTCTTCCACAGGCTGTGATCGTTGGGCTCGAAGACGGCCCACTGGGAGCCGATCAAGATCGACTGCTCGATCATGATGAAGAGCCGGCGGACGTTGATGTACTTCCAGGACGGGTCGGACTTCGTGCCGAGGGTACGAGCGCCCCAGACGCGGATGCCGCGGTCCTTGAAGATGCGGATGACGTTGATGCCGCGCTCGTTGTACTGCGCCTGCTCGATGCGGTTCACGTTCTGGCTGAGGCCGGTGATGCCCATGACCAGCTCGTTCGCCGGGGCCTTGTGCACGCCGCGCTCGCCATCGACGCGGGCGTAGATGCCGGCCATGTGGCCCGAGGGCGGGACGAACAGCTCGTTCTTCTCGGCCTTGATGAGCTTGCGGCGGTTGGGGCCCGTGACCTTGATGTGGGCCTGGTCACCCTTGAACCAGCTCGGCTTCGTGACCTTGACCCAGGGGACATACAGCGCGCCGAAGCCCTTCTGGGAGGCGGGGATGTCCATGGAGCCGTCGGAGACGATGGGGCCGTCGAGGATGGCGAAGCGGTCCTTGCGGATCTCGCACATCTCCAGCATCTCGCGCTGCTGGTTGGCGTTGAGGCCGGGGGCGACCATCATCGCCATGTCGTCGATGTCGTCGAAGGCGTAGAGACCGAGCTTGTCGGCCTGGTTCTCGCGGATGGAGCAGTCAAGGTCCTTGACGCCCATCAGGTAGACGTAGCACTTGCCGCCGCCGTTGTCGTAGAAGCCGTTCACGCCGGCCACGAAGTTGAAGACCGAGGGCTGGGAGAGGAACTCCTGGAACTCGTTCTTGAGGGCGGGGTCGCGGGCGAGGGCCTCGAACACGGCGTCAGCGGCCTCATCGGGGTCATCGAAGGCCTGGCCGACGATCTCCTCGATGGAGCGGGTGGAGAGGAGGTACTCCGCGAAGTAGCTCTGGAGCCAGCGGAAGAACTCGCTCTTGTTGGTGACGGCGACCGGCGGGATGCTGTACTCGGACTGAAGGGCCGAGGCCTCCGAGTTCTTGAAGCTGTAGCCGTACACCTCGAAGAGATCCTTCGCGTGCTTGGGCTTGGGCTTGTCGATGGCGAAGGTCGCGTTGATGTTGTTGAGCAGCTCCTCGACGAGCTGATCGTCCTCGGTGACGACCTTACCCTCGGCGTTCACCACGACCTCGGCGACCTCGACGGCGGCCTGGGTCTTGGTGTCCTGGATCTTCACGCGGCCCTTCGAGCCGGGCCCGAAGGTGACCTTGTGGCCGTTGAGCTCGAGGAGCTTCTTGACGTCCTTGACGTTGCGGCTCTTGAAGCGGAAGGCCGTGACCAACGCGGCGCCCGCCTCCTCGGCGGAGTCGGGGTTGACCTTGCCGGTGGCGTCGACGAGCTGCGGGGCGACCTTGCCGACGAGCTCACGCGCGCCGTCAGAGCCCGTCACCGCGGTGGCGTCGGAGGGGGGGTTGAAGGGGAACAGCCCGATGAAGCCGGGGTTCGAGGTCGCGACCGACTCAATGGGCTTCGGCCCGGAGTCAACTTCGCGGATGTACACACCTGGAGTCTTGTATTCCATAGCTCATCCCTCCGAATCGGGAGTGTTCCGGTTCGCGCGCCTGCGCATGTTGTGGGCCTCTGGCCCGGGAGGTGTATGAATGGGCGGGAGCGGCCGTCCCGGCGAGATGCGTCCCGTGACCGACTCGCGGCGCTGTTGCGCGGCGAGGGGCTCTACGATCGGCATCTGGTCGAGGCCATCATCATCACCCATACTGACGGTCGTGCCGCCTTCAGTCGATACCAGCGGACCGTCGAGAGCGACACGCGCACGATACGTCAAGAAGGGCCGGTAAGGCGCCTCGTGAAGCGTGAACATGTTGATCGCGTCGCCTACGGTCAAGTCGTCCACCAGCGAGAGAGAGACCTTCTCAACCTGCAATCCAGCGAGGTTGGTGTCGGCCTGAGGATCCCACGGGCGCCCGAGGGAGTCAACAGCCCGACCATCCGGCAGGATGAATCGACGAGGACGATACACCAAGCGCGGCGTGTAGTGAAGGGACAAAAGCACCCAGCCCAACAATCTCTCCGCATCGGACCGAAACTTGCTGTGCACGGACACCATGTAGAACAGGTCCATGAGCAAGGGGGGCCGATGGTAGAAGACGCGGTCGCCGAGCTCCTCGTCCGCGCCGGGCAAGGTCACCGGGGCGAGACGGAGGCGCTTCTGGTTCTGGAGGGCCTGGTTCTGGGCGGCCCGGTACATGTAGATGTAGATGACCTCTTCACGGTCTTTGGGCGTGAACTTGAGGTCCTCTTCGATGCGGGGCGGCTGGGGCGTGAGGTCGTAGGTGTCCAGCAGCAGGCGGTGGACGGCCTCGGTCACCTCACCGATGATGTTCGACGAGGAGAAGGGCCCCTTCTTGAACGCCTGGGGCGGCAGCCCCACGTCCAGCTTGTCGAGCACGTCGTCGCTCATTCCCGCTCCGTTGACATCGTGAGCTTCCACGGGCGGTGGGCGAAGGTCAAGTGGACCCGATCTCCGACCGGGCTCTTGGGCTCAACCTTGAGCTTCTCATCGGCGACGATCTTCATGAGGCGGGGGAGCGGCTCGACCGGCTCGCGGCGCGTGGTCGTCTCGACGTAGGCGCGGCGGCGCGCGCGCACGGTCTCCAGCGCGTAAGGATGGCGCACCAGACGGATGAGCTGGGGGGCGTAGGCGCTCACATCGACCTTCTTGCGGTTCGCGCGCGGCGCGACGGACCAGCGAGAGGTCTTGTGCTCGGGGACGGTGAAGGCCTCCAGGCTGGAGCTGCGCTCGGCCCGCTCGTGCAGCGCGCCCACGATCTCCCCCTCACGGAGCTGCTTCTCTCCGATGAGGTGGCGCGTGATGCGGCGGGTGACGAGGTCCATCGAGTACGTCAAGCTCCTGTGGGGTCGCGCCATCTTGAATGAGCCACCCTGCCCCCGAGACGAGCGCGAGGATAGGTTGGCCGGTTGGCCTCGCGGGGGTGCTCACCCGGAGACAACTGCAGGCTACAGAATGATGTAGGCGATGGTCAAGTTCCGATCGTGAAACTCTGATGACGCCTGAGTGAGAGGGCACCTGGGTTATGCTGCGCCCATGAGCCGCCAGCGCAAGAAGGTGCAGATCACGTCGATGCTCTCGACCACGCTCAAGGGCGGCGTCGGCACCAACAAGCTCAAGTACCACCGCGTCAACGACAAGACCTCGCGGCGCTTGCGGCGATCCATCAAGCGTTTCGGGAACCACGTCTCCCAAGGGCAGATCTTCCGCAGCGACGCCCGACGGGACTCGCTCCTCGCCTTCATCACCTCCCGCTTGGAGACGGTGAAGAAGGTGCAGATGAAGGAGCTGCACGCGGTCAACAACCGCGAGGAGTGGTTCCGCGGCGTCTACTTCCGGGGGAACTCCATCCCCGAGCCGAGCCGCTGGGCGAACGTCGGGCGGGCCTTTCGGCGCGCCGCCGAGGCGATCTGCCGCGGGGACATCGGGCGCGGCGCCCAGCTCATGGAGAAGGCCATCGAGCTCGAGAAGAACACCTTCGAGTCCATGCCCGACTACGTCAAGAACCGCCTGGACAGCCACGCCTCGGTGCCCGAGGCGCCCCCTTCGGGCCGCCCGCCGGAGATGGACGTCCTGCACGCCACGGACCGCTGCCGCTTCATGGTGGTGCCCATCGACATCCGCAAGATGTCTTGGGAGGTCGAGAAGCTCCAGACCGACGCGCCGCTCGTGGGCTGGCGCGGACGTCGCCTGCACAACTGGTGGGGCCCCGAGGAGGAAGAGGAGGAGGACGAGAACGCCGATCCCGACAAGCCGAAGAAGCGTAAGAAGCGGCGGCGGAAGCTGACCGCCCCCGAGGAGTCCTGAGATGGCGCGTGGAGAGCACCCCGAGATCCCCACCCTGGCGCGGATGATCGCCTACCCGACGGTCTCCGACCGCCCCATGGTGGAGCTGGCGGCGTATGTCGCCCAGCGCGCCGAGGATCAAGGCTTCCGCGTCACCTTGTTCGAGGACGACGCCGACGCGGGCAAAGCCAACGTCGTGTGTGAGGCTGGGCCCGAGGGGGTTCCCGGCGGGGTGACCTTGAGCGGCCACCTCGACGTGGTGCCCGTCGAGGGCCAGCGCTGGGCCTCGGACCCCTTCATCCTGACCGAGCGGGATGGCAAGCTCTTTGGCCGGGGCACCGCGGACATGAAGGGCTTCATCGCCGCGACGATTGAGGCCCTCGACCGGGTGGACGTCCGGGCGCTCACCCGGCCCCTGGCTCTCGTCTGGACCTACGACGAGGAGGTCGGCTGCCACGGCTCGGCCAAGCTCACCCAGCGCCTCCGCGACGCCGGGCGGGCGCTCCCCGACGAGGCGCTCATCGGCGAGCCGACGGACTTCCAGGTGCTCCGGATGCACCCCGGCCACGTCACGATCGTGATCCGCACGGCGGGGGCCTCGGCGCACTCCTCGAAGCCCGACCTCGGCGCGTCGGCGATCAAGGCCATGGGCCGGGTGCTCGTGATGCTGGAGGACCTGGAGCGTGAGCTCATCGGCGAGCGCCGCTTTGAGGGCGCCCTGGAGCGGCCCTGGGTGACGATGAACGCCGGGATGATCAAGGGCGGCGCCGCGGTGAACATGGTCCCCGACCAATGTGAGCTGAAGATGGGCTATCGCCCCCTGCCCGGCGACGATCCCCTCGACGTGGCGCGGCGCGTTGAGCGGCGCCTCGCGGAGCTTGCCTTGCCCGAGGGCACCCGGGCGGAGGTGGAGGTCCTGCGGCGCACGCCGTCGCTGCTCACCCCGCTCGGCCTCCCCCTGGAGGGCCTGCTCTCCCAGCACGCCGACCACCACGAGGTCGGCGCCTGCCCCTTCGCCACCGACGGCGGGAACCTCGCGGCCTTGGGGGTGCGCTCGCTCATCTTCGGGCCAGGATCCATCGACGTGGCGCACAAGCCGGACGAGCACGTGGACCGCGGCGCGCTGGCCCGGGCGGTGAACATCGTCGAGGCGGTGGTTCGTGCGCGTTGCCTGAGCTAAGGAGGACGGTCACGCACCTGGAGATGCTTATGCTCCGCGCCTTCGCCCTGCTGCCCGCCCTCGCCGTCCTCGTCGCCTGCGTCCCCGCTGTCGAGGACGCCCCCACCGCCGCCGCCGAGTCCTACTGCGATCACTCCTTGGAGTGCGGCTGGATCGACGAGTCTGAGATCGAGGGCTGCATCGACACCTCTGAGGACGTCTTTGAGGCCTTCTGGAACCCTGAGGACTGCGAGCAGGGCTTCTCCCGCGAGGGCTGGGGCTCCTGCATGGACGCCATCGAACTCATCGACTGCGATGACGCGCTGAGCGGCCTCATCGAGCTCACAGAGGACTGCGATCTCCTGACGGTCTGCCCGGCGACCTGAGCGGCGCGCGGCTCACCCGATCGTGCTGAGCGCGCGGCGAGCGTCCTCGACGATCCGCGCCCGCTCGGGGTGGTCTCCGCCCTCGATGACCGGCACGCCGCCGACCCAGAGCGCCTCGACGTCTCGGGGCTGCCCGGCGAAGACGATCGCCGGGAGCGGCCGCGCCCCGGCGTAGCTCACGCCGCGGAGGTCGATGAGCACGAGGTCCGCGGGGGCTCCGGGGGCAAGCTCTCCGCCGGGGAGGCCCAAGGCGCGGCTCCCCTCCCCTGCCCCGATGGACCAGAGGCGCGCCGCGAGGCCGTCCGGCGCGTCGGGCGGGCTCAGCACGTTCCGCCGCCCCAGCCGGGCGCGGCTGTGGTTCTCTAAGGCGCGCAGCTCGGCGAAGGGGTCGATGCGGGCGTGGGAGTCGGTGCCGACGCAGAGCGGCACGCCGGGCAGGCGCTCGACGGGGAAGAAGCCGTCGCCGAGGTCAAGCTCCGTGGTGGGGCAGACGCAGACCCGGCCCCCGCCGCGGACGAGCCGCGCGCCGTCTTCTTCGCCGGGGTGCGTGAGGTGGACCGCGGTGAAGTTCGGGGCGACGAGGCCCAGGCTGTCGAGCAAGGCCAGGGGCTCCAGGCCGTGCTCGGCGCGGCACTGGGCGAGCTCACCAGGCTGCTCGGCGACGTGCATGTGCAGAGGCCCGTCGAAGCCGACAAACGCCGAGAGCCAGTCCTTGGGGACCGCCCGGACAGAGTGTGGCGCAAGGCCGACGCTCACCCAAGGATCCTCACGGTGCGCGGCGCGCAGGCGCTCGACGGCGCGCAGCACCTTGTCGGGGCCCGTGTCGATGAAGCGGCGCTGCCGAGGCTCGGCGGGGCGGCCGGCCCCGGCCCGGGCGTAGGCGACGCGGAGCAGCACGATCCGCAGGCCGACCCGGCGCGCGGCGCGGATCACCCGGTGGGCGAGCTCCTCGGGGTCGTCATATGGCGCGCCGCCCGGCTGGTGGTGAACGTAGTGGAACTCCCCCACCGTCGTGAAGCCGGAGAGCGCCATCTCCAAGAAGGCCAGGGCCGAGACGGCCTCGACCCCATCGGGGCTCAGGCCATCGGCGAGGGCGTACATGCGGTCTCGCCAGGACCAGAAGTCGTCCTGACCGCTCGCCCACTGCACATGACCGCGCAGCCCGCGCTGGAAGGCGTGGGAGTGGGCGTTCACGAGCCCCGGCAAGAGGGCGCGGTCGGGGTGGGTGAGCGGCCCCGTCGCCGGGCGGATCGCGGCGATCTGGCCGCCGTCTACGACGACCTCCAGGCCCTCCCGGAGCTCGCCCTCCACAAAGACCCACTTTGGGCGCAGGATCAGCGGCAGGTTTGCGCTATGATGGTGCATCTTCTCCTCGCCTCATCAGGAGCACCCATGGGCTTCCACAACACGCCGGGTGAGCGCACGATCGATCGCCTCGCCGCGCGTAATGAGCTTTATCGCGTGAACGTCCCCGGCGGAGGGGAGGCCGTCTCCGGTCCCCTCGCCGGGCGCGCGCTGCAGGCCCTGGGCGGCGAGGCGATGACGGTCGACAAGACCATCATCGTGAACGAGGGCTTCGACGCCACGAACCCTGAAGACATGGCGTTGTACGCCCACGAGCAGTACCACGTCGAGCAGGGCACGGGTGAGGGCGGCACGCACCACATCCACGACGCCGAGGAGGTCGCGGCCCGCGCGGTTCAGCGTATGGTGCTGCACCGTATGACCGGCGGCTACGAGGGCGGCTACCAGCCCGGCGGCGGCGGCGGCCCCGGCGGCAACGACGACGCCCCCGACCAGGGCGGCCGCGGTCGCTCCGACTACAACGAGAGCGCCGAGAACCGCCCCGACGCCACCGACGACCGACCGGACGCGGCCAAGGGGTACCTCGCGATGAAGGCCCAGGGCATGACGCACCAGGACATCGTCGACAAGATCGCCCGTGACGTGATCGCCGTGCTCGACGCCAAGCGTGGCGCGGGCAGCGACCGCCACAGCGACAAGAAGGGCAGCTTCTGACCCTGCCCCGGAGCGGCTGAGCCTTGTCCACCGTCTACGAAGAGCTCGCGCGACGTCTCCGTCGCACAGACCTCCTGTTGCTCCGCGCCGTTCGCCGCCAGCGCTCCCGCCCCGCCATGCGGGCGAAGGGGCAGTTCTGGGGCTCGGTGATCACCGACGACGAGGTGGACGCGCTCTTACGCGCCCACGGCGAGATCGACTACCCGGCGACGAGCGACGGCCTCGACGGGGCGATCAAGTCCTCCGAGGCCCTACGTGACGGCCCCGGCGGGCGCTTCTCGTCCTTGCGGGAGGCGTTTAACCTCGGCGGCGACGACGCCGACCTCGTGCTCTTGGCCTTGGCGCCGGAGATCAGCGCCGGGTACGCCAAGATCTTCGCGTACCTCAACGACAACCTGAACCAGGGCTTCTTGACCGTCGACCTGGCCACCCGCGTGCTGCGCACCGAGCGCCGGGCGCGCCTCGCGCTCCAGGCCCGGCTGATGAGCGGCTCGCCGCTGATCAAGAACCGCCTCCTGCTCTTGAACCCGCCCGACGGCGCCGAGACGCACACCGCCCGGCGTGTTCACCCCTCGGGCCGCCTCCTGCGCTGGCTCATGGAGGAGGAGGAGCTCCCGTCGTCGGTCGGCTTCCAGCCGATGGACACGAGCATCGAGCCCTTCATCCCCTCGACGGTCACCGAGCGCATCAACAGCCTCGGCGAGGGCCTCGACCGGCCGAACACCTACGTCATCGTCGGCGCGTCCTCGGGCTCCCGCGAAGGCGTCGCCATGGCCATCGCCCGGCGCTGCAAGCGGCCCTTGGTCCGTGTCGATCTCGAGCGCTGCGCCGAGTACCTGGAGCAGCCCTGGGACCTCATCCGTGAGCTCAAGATGGCCCGGGCCATCCCGCTCCTCGTGAACATCGTCGAGGCCCAAGACGACCCCTCGATGCGCACGAAGCTCATCGCCTTGGGCTCCGCCGTGGCCACCATCGACGGCCCGGTGCTCGTCGGCGCCGCCGACCGCCGCTCCATGACGGTCTTGCTGGGCAACGAGCGCCCGTCGGTCACCATCCTCTGCGGCAAGTCGACGTTTGAGGAGCGCGTGAACGCCTGGACGGCGGCCTTGGACAGCAAGAAGTGGCCGCTGGAGTGGGCGCCGGAGATCGCCGAGCGCTTCTACTCCGTCGGCGGCACGACCATCCCCCGGGTGCTGCAGCGCGCCGAGGCCGAGTCCGGCGGGCGTGTGCCCGAGATGGAGACGGTCTGGGCGGCGGCCCGAGAGGGCTCACGGCCTGAGTTCCGCGGCCTCGCCCAGCACGTCGTGCCCAAGTACGTCTGGAAGGATCTCATCCTCGCCGACAAGATCCAGAAGCAGCTCATGGGCCTGGTGCACTACCTGCAGCACCAAGAGACGGTCTTCCACCGCTGGGGCGCCCGCGACGTGCGCGCCCGAGGCTACGGCATCAAGGCCCTGTTCTCCGGCGGACCCGGCACCGGCAAGACGATGGCCGCCGAGGTCATCGCCGGGAGCCTCGGCCTCGACATGTTCCGCGTTGACCTCTCCCAGGTCATCTCCCGCTGGGTCGGCGAGACCGAAAAAAACCTCAAGGAGATCTTCGACGCCGCCGAGGGCGGCACCGCGGTCATCCTCTTCGACGAGGCCGACGCGCTCTTCGGCTCCCGCGGCGACGTGAAGCAGGCCCAGGACCGCTTCGCGAACCAAGAGGTCTCGTTCTTGCTCCAGCGCCTTGAGGTGTTTGAGGGCTGCGCGATCCTCACGACCAACCTCCAAGAGAACATCGACGAGGCCTTCTTGCGGCGCTTCGGCGCGGTGATCGAGTTCCCGATGCCCAGCGCCGACCAGCGCCGCCAGCTCTGGGACCGGGCGATCCCCAGGAACGCCCCCCGCGGCCCCGACCTCGACGTGGGCTACATCTCCAACCAGTTCATCATCGCCGGTGGCAGCATCGTGAACGCCGCCATCAACGCCTGCATCCTCGCGGCGACGGACGGGACGGCGGTGCACATGCGCCACGCCATCCGCGCCATCGGCATGGAGCTGGTGAAGATGGGCAAGCAGGTGAACCGCGTTCACTTCGGCGAGTACTACGACGTGGTCTCCGACCTCTGAGCCCCGGGCGGCTCAGGGGGCGGGCGGCGGCGTGACGGCGGGCGCGGGCTCGACGGCGGGCGCGGGCGCCGCCGCAGGCGCGGGCTCCACCGCGGGCTCCACCGTGGGCGCGGCGGCGAAGCCCTCGGCCACATACTCGATGAGGGTGATGCGGTTGACCCACTGGGGGTTCGCGAACCCGGCGACGCTCTGGGCGCTGAGCACACCCTGGAAGGTCTGCTCGGCGGAGAGCAGCAGCTCCTGGCCGAGGTCGTAGCGGGTGTCGCTCAAGAGCGAGGACTGGGCGTAGATCGTGCGGTCGCCGAAGTCTTGGCCATACAGCATCGCCTGGAGCGTGCCGGAGCCCGCGGTGCGCACCGTGGCGATGTCGCCCTCGACGGAGAGCACCTCATGGGCGACCTTGACGCCACCCGCCGTGCCGCCCGGCGCCGGGAGGCGCATCGCCACCGGGGAGCCCTTCGTCACCCAGCTCTGACCAGCGCTGAGCCGCCCGTCGGGCAGCGGCAGCTCCATCCCGCTGAGCGCCTGGGCGAGCAAGAGCCGCATCGACTCCTGCTTCTCGGCGGCGCGGCTGTTCGCCTTGGAGACGTCCTCCAGGTCGAAGGAGCGCACCCGGCGGTCCAGGGACCACTCGATCTGCAGCTCCGCCGTGGAGAGATCGACGCTGTACTCCTTAAAGATGTCGCGGAGCTTCTTGTCTTCGCCGAAGCCGCCCGTCGTCCCGGCCATCTCGACGGCCTTGATCTCGCAGAGCATCGCCTGGTAACGCTCCGTCGGCAGCTCGGCCTCGCAGACCATGTTCACCGCGAGGGTCATCTCGGTCATGCGCGCGTCGAGGTCGTTGAAGGCGTAGAGGCGCATGCCGTTGGGCGTCGCCAGCCACATCTGCGCGCGGTAGGGGATCTTCACCCCGGACGGCCAGGGGTGGCCCGAGGGCCCGGACGGCTTGCCACGGGCGGCGAACGCGGCGCTCGTGGTGCCCAACAGGGCGAGCGCGACGAGGGCGACAGACCGGACCTTCATTCAGACCTCCAAGGGCAGAAACCCATGAGGCCCCATAACCCAGCCAATCGCTGGTCGCCTTTTGCTCAGAGCGCGGTCTGGAAGCCCAAGCGTAGTCCCCCAGCGATCAGCGCCTCCCCTTCGGGGTAACCCTCCATCGGCAGGCCGTAGAAGCCGTGCACGGTGAGCTTGAACCAGTTGCGCTTGTCGATGGGGATGCCGAAGGTCAGGCGACCGCCGCCGCCCATGTGCCCTGGCGAGAACCAGCCGTAGTTCGCCGCGAGGAGCAGCGTGGGCCGCTTCTCGTGGGTGGGGCGCAGGGCGTAGACGCCGAGGCCGCCGTAGACCTTGGCGTAGACCGAGGTGGAGAGGTTGTCCGCCGCCGTCGCGCCTTCAGCCCCGGTGCCGTAGAGCAAGGAGTGTGTCGGGGTGATGTTCACCTCGCTCCCGGCGACGATGGCGAGGTTGTAGATGCCGAGCTCCAGATCCACCGCGCCGGAGCCGCCGGGGGCGATGATGAGCTCGCCCTGCTGGCTGCCTTCAGTCGTGTAGTGGAAGGCCGGGGACGCGATGGCGCCGCCGCCCAGCTCGACGCCGAAGGCGAAGGTGACGGGCTTCCGCTTCTCGACCCGGGCGCCGCCGCTGTAGGGGACGACGATCACCCGGCCGTCGCCGGTGCGCGCGGCGAGGTAGACCGGCTGCATGGCGTGCTGGCTCACGACCAGGGCCACCGCGGTCTCGACGGCCTTGGGCAGGCCGAGGGTCTGGGAGTCCTCGACCTTGAGCTCGGCGTCGAGGCGCTCTTGCTCGCTGATCGCCCGAGGCAAGGAGACCTGCACCCCTGGGTTGAGGTCAAGCTCACCCCGGCCGCAGATCACGCCGTCGATGAGCACATGGTAAAAGATGTGGCCCGGCGGCAGGCTCACGCGCTCCACACCTTGCTCTTGGGGCACACCGTTGACGACCAGGGTGGCCTGGGCGGGCAAGGCGCCGACCTCAAGGATCGCCGGGGGCACGGCCTCCAGGGCCTTGGTCTGGGCGGTGAGCGCGCGGTGGGTCGCCGCGTCGGGCACCTCGCCGCGGCTGTAGCGACGGGTGGTGTCCAAGGCGTAGAGGTCCACGAAGGCCTTGTTCACGATGAGCCCGGGGAGCTGGGCCCGAAAGGCCGCGGCCTCGGGGGACTCCTTGAGCTCCTTCTCCGAGAAGCCGAGCTGAATCGCCGAGGCCTCCCAGAGCAAGGCCAAGATCAAGGCGTCGCGGTCAGCGACGTCCCGGACCACGGTGACGTCGTTGATCGCCGTCTGGAGCGCGAGGGCCATCCCGCGCTCGACCTCAAACTCCTCTTTCCGGGCGTCGGCGGCCTTCTGGGCCTTGCTGACGGCGAGGAGCCGATCAGCGTCCTTCTTGGACCAGGGCTCCGGGGGGAAGATGAGGTCGCTGGTGTCGTAGTGTTTGGCCACGCCGCCCGCGAGGCGCTCCGCCTTGGCGATGGAGGCCTCGTCCGGGGCCTCGCGGTCCATCCAGACGACCACCGGGGTCACGGCGGCCGCCTCTTGGGCCGAGGCGGGGCCCGCGGCGAGGAGCGCCGCGAGCGACAAGGAGAGGCGTGAGCAGATCATCGCGCGGGAGAGCCCTCGTCAGAAGGTGGTGCCGACGCCGCCGGTCAACCCAAAGACCGGGGAGACGCGGGAGATGTCGTCAGGGGCGCGCTGGTTGTAGGTGCCGATGAGGGAGTCCTTCGTCGCCACGGACATGCCCAGGCGGGCGTCCACGTCGATGAGGGGGCGCACCCGGTTCGTCGCCTTGATGCCGGGGATCGGCGCCTCAAGGGTGTAGCCGACGTGCAGGGTGGGCTGCACCGCCCGAGGCACGTTGGTCCAGCCGACACGCACACCGACGCGGGGCCCGAAGCCCAAGGAGGCGTCGCGGCCGAGCACCACGGCGGCGCCCCAGTAGATGTAGCGGTTCCACTGGGTGTAGTGCAGGGCCTCCTCGCCGGTCACGACGTCGGGCAGGCCGATGTCGTCGTCCTCATCCGGGGTGCCGCCGTCATCGACGCGCTCCTCTTCACGCTCCTCCTCCTCCACGACGACCAGGTCGCCGCTGTAGGGGCCCTTGTGGAGCGGGGTGTAGTAATAATCGACGTAGTAGTTGTTCTCTTCGCCGAGGTTGTACCCAAACTCCATGCCGTAGTCGATCATCAGGCGGTTGTAGTGGCCGCGGAGCGCGACGGAGACAGGCAGGGTGGAGGCGTTGAGGTCGAGGCTTGAGCGGTCGGTGATCTCGGAGTTGATCGTCGTGTCGAGCACGGTGTTGATGTCGGACTGGCTGATCGTCGGGTCAACGGAGAGCGCGCCGCCGTTGTAGAGGATGCCGACGCTGGCCAGGGCCGCGAAACGCACGGGGAAGCCGTCGTTGCCGCCGCCGACGAGCTGCAAGGTGGCCGTGGCGCGGTCGTAGCGCCAGATCCAGAGCTTGTTGGGGTTCCCGTAGCGCGGGACGGTGATGTAGATCTCGGAGACGGGGTGCAGCTTCGCGTAGATGGCGAGGTAGGTGAGGATGTCGCCGTCGAGCTCAGGCGTACACTCGTTGGGGTGCAAGAAGAGCTGATCGATGAACTCGATGCCCATCTTCTTGCGGGCCACGTCGCGGACGAAGTAGGCCTTGTCCTCGAACTTGTCGACCTCGAGGATCTCCGAGAGGCCGTGGCCGGTGTCCTTGCGGCGCATGTAGATGTCGGAGCGGCCCAGCGGCACGAAGTATCGGGCCTCGTCGTCCACCTCGACGGGGAGACCGTTGATCACGACCTCGTACTCCTTGTTGAAGGAGTCGAGGGTGAACTGGTTCTCCAGCTCAAAGTCCAGGGGGAACTTGGTGTAGACGCCCTGCTGGAGCTGCTGGAGGTAGAAGTTGACCTGACCGTTGAGCTCGCTGTCGGTGATCTTCGACATCAGCGAGGGGTCCTGGTAGGCCAGGGTCGCGGCGAGGTAGTGGTAATAGTTGACGAACTGCCCGCCGATGGCCTCGTAGAAGGGCGGCGCGGGGTTGTTCTGGTTCTCCGCGCAGTAGCCGATCTGCACGTAGAGCAAGAACAGGGGCTCACGCTGCTCGGGCTTCTCGATGAACCAGAGGCTATCGACCAAGGCGAGGAGCTTCTGGCCCTCGATGCCCCACTGGGCGGGGGCCATGGCGTTCCAGGGGATCTGGGAGACCCGGCTGGCCTCGGAGCGGACCACGTCCATGTTCTGGTCGGGCACCATCGCGGGCTGCTGCGCGGGCAGGAGCGTGCGGTCCGGGGCGCGTCGGCCGTTCTGGTAGAGATCGACGGAGGGGAAGAAGAGGCCGTCGGGGCGGTCGATGCGGCTGCGCACGTTGCGGCGCAGGACCTCGTCCTCGTGGTCGGCCTCGGTGTCGGGCCACTTGAGCACGAGCACGCGGGCGGCCTTGTCTTTGCGCTTCTGCGCGGCCTCCTTCTCGGCGTCGGTCATGGCCTGCTCTTCTTCGGCCTTGTCCTTCTTCTCTGCGGGCTCCAGCGCGTCCAGCGCTGCGGGGCCTTGAGGCGTCCCCGCTTGAGCTGGCCAGGCCGTGACCACCGTCACGAGCAGCATTCCGAGCACTTGTCGCAGCATCAGAGTCTCCGAAGGAGGGGGCGCCGCCCGGTCCTGGGCGACGGAGTCAGCTAGTTGCAGACGGCCGTGGTGGCCTGAATGGAGCACTTGAGGGACTGGCCGCCACGGACCGGGCCAAACTGGGCCGGGGCGCCGCCCTTAAAGTAGATCATGCACGAGTCCGAGGGCACCCCGGAGAACGAGGCCTTGCCGCCGTTGATCGACGCGCGCTGGCGGTAACCCGAGGGGCAGGTGACCTCGACCGAGGTGGCGCCGCCGCCCGGCAGGCTGACGGTGAGGCTGCCCGACGGCACGCTCGGGGCCTTGGGCGCGGCGGGGGCGCCGCCCGAGGCCTTGGGCGCCTTGGGCTTGGGGGCCTCGGGCACCGGCGGCGGCGGCGCGGCGGTGTCCTGCTTCTTGCCCTTCCTGGGCGCTGGCTCCTCGGGCTTCTCGACCTCCGGGGCCTTGGCGACGGGCTCGGGCTGGGGACGGAACCAGATCGCGGCGAAGATCGCCAGGCCGACCAGGGCGAACATCGCCAAGACGATGGCGTAGACGCGGTTGGACTGGGTGCGCTCGCCGGAGTCCGCCGGGGGCGGCGCGACGTTCTGGTTGACCTGGAACGGCGTGTTGGACGAGTACGCCACCGGGCCCTGGGCGATGGGGCCCTGCATGACGGGGCCCTGGGCGATGGGGCCCTGGACCATCGGCGGCGCCTGCTGCATCACCGGGCCTTGGGCGATGGGGCCCTGGGCCAGGGGCGGGCCGGGCAGGACCGACGGCGCCATCGGCGAGGCCGGAGAGGACGGTCCCGGCGGCGGCGGCGAGCTGCCCCGGGCGCGGTTCTGCTCTTTCGGCGCGGGGATCGCGAAGAAGGCCGTGGCGCTGGGGTCGTTGCCGCCCTCGTCTTTGTCGAGGTCGTCGTTCAACGACATCATCTGGAGCATGCCCGTCTCTTCGGGGCTGCGCGCGCCGATCATCTTGGGGCCCGCCTTCTTGGGCTTCTCCTCCTCGATCTTTTTGGGCGCGCGGGTGGAGACGGGCTCCC
Organism: Myxococcota bacterium; assembly: GCA_023150845.1. Taxonomy (GTDB): domain Bacteria; phylum Myxococcota_A; class UBA796; order UBA796; family CAJQPC01; genus JADKFE01. The sequence continues at coordinate 19,482 of JAKLKD010000011.1, forward strand.
AAGCCTCAACCTTGGGCTTGGCCTCCCCCACCTTGCTCGACGGTTTACTGGCCACCTTCTTGGCCTCGGCCTCCCGGGCCATCGACGCCTTGAGCCGCTCTTCCATGCTGAGCCTCTTGCCAGCCGCGCCGCCGCCACCACCGGAGGTGCTCAGAGAGGGCGCCGCGCCGCTGCCTGAGTCCTTCACCGTGGGGGGGTCGGGCAGATCATAGATGGAGCCGAAGAAGAACTCGCAGAACTCCTGGAGGTGAGAGCCGCGGTCGCGGTAGAGCTGGCGCCGCAGGTCTACGAGGAGGTCCTGGCCGGTCTGGTAGCGGGCCTTGGGGTTGGCCGCGAGGAGCTTCGTGAGGATCGGCCCGATGGCCGGGAGCTTCTGCTCCAGCTCACGGCACTCGTCCAAGAGCACGCCGCGCTCGATGGCGTCAAAGATGTCGCCCAAGGGATCGCGGGAGTTCTTGGGCAGCACATAGGCCGGCCGGTTCATGAAGAGCTCATACGCGATGAGCCCCACCGAGAAGAGGTCGGAGCGGTGGTCGACGTCTTGGCCCCGAGCTTGCTCAGGCGCCATGTAGATCGGCGTGCCCTTGACCCGGTCGTTCTCTTGCTGGTTGAAGTCCTTGTTGCCGACGCGGGCGAGGCCGAAGTCGAGGATCTTCACCTCTCCTTGGGGCGTCACCATGATGTTGTCGGGCTTGAGGTCGCGGTGCACGAGGTGCAGCGGCTCGCCGTTGTCGCCCGGCGTCGTGTAGACCTGATAGAGCGCGTCCGCGATCTCGCAGATGATCTCGACGGCGGCCTCGGTGAAGAACTGCTCCCGGGCCCGGGAGCACTCGTCGAGCATCTTGCGCAGGGTGACGCCGTGGACATGCTCCAGGGCGACGGCGTTCTCCTCCTCGATGTACTCGAAGACCCGGACGATGCCGCGGTGCTTCACCTGGTCGAGCAGGGCGAACTCTTGGCGCAAGAGCTGACGGGAGCCCTCGCTCGCGCCCTCCTTGAGCTTCTTGATGGCGACGAGACGCTTCTTGCCCGAGGAGAGCCCACGTCCTGGGACCTCTCCAACGGCGGCGTACACGGTGCCGAAGGCCCCGGTGCCCAGCTCTCGAATGACCTCATAGTTACGGATGTAGCGTGCCACGGAGGGATCCTGGTCCGTTGGTACCTTCAACCATGCTACGCCATCCACCCCGTCCAGGGCAAGTGACGCGCGAAGCTCACGGACAGCCCCAGCTTGCAGGCGCCCGCCGTCTTAAGAACTTTAACCTGCTCCCGGCGGCGGCGCGCCGGGGCCTCCGCCCGCGGGGGGCTTCGGCTTCACCCGTCGGGTTCGGCCAAAGAGCGCGCGGCGCGTGTTGAACCCGGCCGCCCCGAGGTAGGCGACGGAGATGAGGATCCCGAGGATCGGCATGACCACCGCGGCGCTCGCGCGGAGCGGCGTCGGGCGCGCCCAGCCCGACTCGTCGGGGGTGCCCGTCGGCGCGTCGAACCACGGCGAGGGGTAGAGCATGAGCTTCGCCTCGGCGGTGGCGAAGGCCACGAGGCGCAGCTTCGACTCAAAGGCGCGCCGCAGGTAGAACTGGTCCACGGCGTAGCGCAGCTCAAACCACTCAAAACGCTCGGCGGCCGCGCCCTGGAAGGCCTTGCCCAGGCCCTCGACGTCTTGGCGGATGTAGGAGAAGCCGCCGCCGTGGAAGGCGATCCACTCCAGGCTGGCGTTGTCGATGCCGATGGTCTCCAGAGAGCCGTCGATGCGGTTGGTGACGTATTTGCCGCAGAGCTTGCCCGGGTCCACGTCAACGACGGTGCGCTTGAGGGAGTCCTCAATCGTCTTGCGGGGCCGGATGGGCCGCCCGAGGCCGACGGAGAACACCGTGGGGCGCAGATCGAGCTCGACGCCTTCGCCGGTGCGGCGCTCACGGAGGTTCTTGAGCAGGCGGGAGAGGCGCACGGCGTTGTCGCCGCAGGTGTCCGCGCTGCTCAAGTTGTTGAAGCCGTCGGTGAGCACGATGATCGTCGGGCTCGCGTCGTTCAGCGTGAGGAACTTCTTGACCTCCTCGTTCTGGAGCAGCTCCCCGGTCGCGTAGTCCACGGCGTCGTAGAGGTGGGTGTAGCCGCCTTGGGGCTGCAGCGACTCCCGCACGAGCGTCTTGTAGCGCTTCTGGTTCTTGAGGATCTCGACCCCGGGCGTGCCGATGGGGGTCGGCTTGCCCGCGGTGAAGTTGAGCAGGACGACCGCCGACTTCACCTCCTCGGGGAAGAAGCCCTTCACGACGTCTTTGTCGAGGAGCGCCTCCTTCACCTTGGACATGCGGGTCATGCCCTGGGCGTCTTGTTCGTTCATCGAGCCCGAGGCGTCGATGACGAGGATGAAGAGCTGGGGCGTCCGCACGGGGTTGTGCGGGATGATCTCCACCTTCATCGGCGGCTGGTCCGGGCTCACCCGGGCGCCCATGTGGTAGACCTCCAAGAACTCCGAGGTGAGCGGCACCTCAAACTGCGTGGAGTCGTAGCGGAAGTCGAAGGCGAGGCGCACCTGGCCCGAGGCGCGGTCCACATAGGGCAGGCAGTCCTTCATCTCGGACTCCTTCACCCCGGCGTCAACGCACTGGCCCTTCTCGGTGAAGATGCGCAGCTCGAGGTCGGTGCCCTCGACCTGCTCCACGCCCCCCACCCGCAGGGTGGTGTTGGGGATGTGGATGATGTCTTCCGAGCAGCTCGTGAGCAGGCCCCACAGGGCCAACGACGTGAACATCAGCGCTCCTCCCTGGGGAGCATGATGAACTCCAAGGTCGTCGCCTCGTCGCCTTGGCCGAGCACCACGCGGTCGCCGGAGCTGAGCCGCGTCTCGAGCGGCGCGGGGCGGCGCGGGTCGTAGCGCAGGTCGATGCGCTCCAAGAAGCGGCGCACGACCGTCGGCTGCAGGGTGAGGCCGCGGGCCTTGTAGCGCTGCTCGCCGTCTACGGCGACGGAGAGGTGCAGCTCCATCACCTGGCCATTCGCGTTCAGCCAGAGGTCGAGGCCACGGGGGAAGTGCCCGACGAAGCGCTCCTTCGGGCTGCGGTCCATGGCGTCCACGGGGATACGCAGGCCGTAGCGGCTCGGCGAGAGCACCCGCAGCCAGCCCGCGTAGAGCTCATCGGGGATGCCCCAGGCCAAGACGCCGTAGCCGAAGCCCCAGGTGAACGCCCCCAAGGCGCTGGCGAGGTAGAGGTCGTAGTAGATCGTGAAGTTGCAGAGGTGCCAGACCGCGCCACCAAACAGCCCCGCCGCGGCGCCGGAGAGGAGCTGGGTGACGCCGCCCTTAAACTTCCGGGTGACCAGGGGGCCGAGCGCCGAGCCGAGCCCGGCGATCACGAAGCCGCCGAGGCGGTAGCGTAAGGAGACGAGGGCCGAGTCCGTCGAGTCGGGCACCGCGCCGAAGAGCGCCGGGCCGAGCGCGAAGGTCCACAGCCAGTAACCCAAGAACCCGACGCCGAAGCTGATGCCCGCGGCGGTCAGAGTGAGCGCGAGGCGGCTCGGCAAGGCGCGGCGGCGGAGGCTGCCTTCAGCCAAGGTGGCGGCGCCGCCGATCATCCCGGAGCTGGTCGCGAGGTACAGCGCGCCGTCCCACTCCAGCGACCAGAACGGCCCGATGAGCGTGAACCAGCTCATGACGAACCACCACGCGAGCAGGCCCGCCGCCCCCGTGATGAGGGCGACCTGCAGGTGGCGTTGCCAGGTGTAGGGGACGAGGAAGATGTTCAACTGGACCTCCACCTCTTTGGGAGCGTCGCGCCGGGAGGATCATACAAGCTTCGTGGGCCCAGGGCGAGTGGGGCCGCCCCGATCTCCTCCTTGAGGCGCCCCGAGGCGCGCGCTCGCCGCCCACGAATCGCCGGGGGCTGCTATGATCCCGCACGCGGAGGATGTATGGCCGAAGATCTGGCGCTCTACCTCAGGCTCGCCCCCGAGTTCGGCGGCACACGCTTCGGGCCCTTTGAGGGCGCTGAAGTGCGCCTGGGCTCGGACCAGTCGAACAACGAGATCGTGCTCCCTGAAGCCTTAGGCGTGGCGCCGGCGCATGTTCGTATCTACCGCCAGGCCGACATGGGCATCATCGTCGCGCCCGTGGACCGCACCGCCGCGGTCTACGTCTGGCAAGGAAACGCGACCAAACCCAAGCAGATCAACACCCCCGTCGCCACCCGCGCCGGGGACTCCTTCGCGCTCGTCACCGCCCAGGGCCCGCGCTTCTTCATCGAGATCGACAAGCTGCCCGAAGAGGTCGTGAAGAAGCGGGAGCAAGAGAAGAAGTTCAACCCCGCCCGGCGCCGCCTCTCCGCCGAGGCCTTCAAGCAGGAAGGAAAACGCCAGGCCCTCACCTCGGTGCTCAGCACGGGCATCGGCCAGATGGCCCAGCGCGCCTACGTCTTCGTCGTCTCCGGCGCGATCTTCCAGCCTCGAAACATCATCATGCTGTTCGGGATCGCGGGGGGCTACATCTTCGGCGGCGTGCAGAGCTGCCGCATGGCCGGGGTGAAGTCCGAGCTCGACAGCACGAAGGCCGAGCTCGACAACAAGGGGAAGGAGGTGAGCGTCCTCAAGGACATCTCCAACACCAACTCCGCCGACCTCAAGTTCTCCCAGCTCGTGCTCCAGGTGACCGGCGCGACCGCCTTGGCCTCGGCGCTTGACGAAGATCAGGCCATGGCCGCCGCGGTCAAAGAGAAGGCCGCGCTCATCGCCCAGTCCTCCAAAGACTACGAGTGGCTGATCAACCCCAAGAAGGGCGCGGCGCGCGCAGGCAACTTCGCGCGAATCCGCGAGGCCGCCTTGGAGGAGTCGGAGTTTGACCCCGACACCGCGAAGCTCATCCCCTGGCTCGCCGCGGTGACCGACCTCTCCCAAGAGGGCTGGACCTCGATCAACGACTCCAACGCCGAGCAGGTCTGCGGCCGCGGGCCCATGGCGATCACCTACCGGCAGGCGATCAACTTCGGGCTCACCCCGGTGCTGGACGCCTACCTCAAGGGCAGCCTCGCGGACTACGACGGCGAGGGCTCCCGGGCCCTGCGCGCCGAGGCCCTGCGCGCGACGGCGAAGGCCGCGGGCATCGCCGCCCCGTCGGAGCTGGAGGGCGAGTTTGAGACCCAGATCAACCTCATGCGCACCGGCCGCGAGGCCTGCCTGGCCCTGACCGGCGGCGACGACAAACGTGACAACGTCGGCGTGCTCATCCGCACCCTCGCCCGTCACCTCGGCGCGAGCGCCGACTTTGTGCCCGCCTCGGGCAAAGCCCACGCCGTCACGGCGCGCATCGCGAAGTTCTTCGCCGCCGACATCGACACCGTCGTCTTCTCCGAGAAGCGCAGCTCCGGCCTCGACCTCAACCGGGGCCCCGTCGGCGCCTCCTTGGGCCAGATGGGCCCCCAAGGCGCCTGGGTGAAGGACCGCGCGGCGGAGACCATCGCCCGCTCGACGGTGCTGCCCTGCCAGGCCGTGCTCAAGTACGGCGAGAACCCCGCCGTGGCGGCGACCTTCGGCGACGCCTTGCCCTCGCCGGTCTACTGCCTGATCCTCGACTGGAAGCTGCGCAACGAGTGAGGCGTGGCTCAGCGGCGCTGGCGGCGAAGCCCCACGAGGAGCAGGCCGACGGCGCCCGCGCCGAGGCCAACGAGAGAGGGCGGCGTCGAGGCGCAGCCCTGGCAGCCGCCGACCTCACCGGCCAAACCCGCGGCGCCCTTCTCGTCGCCGGTGCTCCCGGAGTCTTCGGTGGCGCTGTCCTGGCCGCCGGAGTCTTGGGACGAGGTGTCCTCGTGCGCGCTGTCAATCGTCGCGTCTTGGGCGCGCGCGAGGGGGCTAAGCGTCAAGATCCACAGGGCGAAGACGGCGGCGCGGGTCATCAGAACCTCCGACGCACCCCTAACCGGGCCCGGGCTTTCTTGCGCGGGCTCGTATGAACACGCGGCGCGCTTGGCGAAGCCGGGTTCGCCAAGATAAAGGGCATCGAACGCGCCTCGGCCCCCCCCGCTGACGCGACGATGGCTCCGGAGAGCAAACAAGACATGGCCACGCAGACGCAGACCACCGCGAAGGAGGCTCGCCTCTCGGCGCGCTCTGAGCAGGATTTCGCTGACCTCATCGCCCAGGTGCTCATCGACGAGCGCGACGCCGACAAGGTCGTCGACTTCCTCACGAAGCTGAACGTGCCCAAGGCCTTCGATCCGGGCACGGAGCTGGTCATCAAGCCCGAAGGCATCACCTCGGCCTCGGACTTCGACGTGGAGACCGAGATCTCCAACGGCTTCGTGAAGTTCACGGACCGCCACGTACGGAAGCTCAAGTGGCACGTCTCGCACCCCGCCCTCGACGGCGTGGAGCAGGTCATCGTGCTCTACCGCTCCGTCGGGTACATCGCGCAGCTCCGCATCTCGCGCATCCTGCACCTCCTCAAGGCGCGGGAGACCCTGACCACCTTCGAGTGGGGCATGGCGCGTGAGCTGCTCAACCGCACCTACCGCGACTTCCGCCAGGCCACGAGCATCGTGACCCAGGCCTGGCTCGACGCCCTCAAGGAGTCGAACGACCCCGAGGCCGTCAAGGTCGCCCTCACCCCCCTGCCCCAGATCATCCGCAACCAGTCGAACGTGCTGGCGGAGCTCCGTGAGCAGCTTGAGCGCGCCCGGCTCACCCTCGCGGTGAAGCCCGACGGTTACCCCCCGGTGCGCCCGCCGCGCTACTTCGGCGGCGACCTCCTGGACAGCGCCTCCTGGAAGCACTTCTGGGGTGAGGTCCACATCATGGCCGACAACCTCAACCAGCACGTCCTGAACTGATCGCCCCGCGGCGCTCGGCTCAGGCGCGCCTCGGAGCGCCTGTGTCTACTGTGCTCACCTTGCCTGTTGAGGGCATGACCTGCGGCGGCTGCGCGAGCTCCGTGCGCCGCGTGCTCGCTGAAGATGAGGCGGTGCTGGAGGTCCTGGAGGTGAGCGTCGCCGATCGCCGCGCGAGCCTCCGGGTGGACGAGGCGCGCCTCGACCGCGCGCGCCTCACCCAGCGCATCGAGGACGCCGGGTTCAGCGTCCCCGCCTGAGCCGCCGCTCAGGGCAGGTCGCGCCCCAGACGAAAGCCCCGCAGGGGCGAGCGGTGGTGCGGCAGGTTGTGGTTGCGGCGCGGCAGCCGACAGAGGCGCTCGGAGCCGTCCCAGCGCCCGCCGCGGTACGCCCGCGGCTGATCGTCCTCCCCTTGGGGCGGCCTCAGCGCGCGGCCCGTGGCGTCGACGAGGGGCCCCTCTTGGCGCCAAGGATCGGCGAGCCACTCCTCGACGTTGCCCGCGAGGTGGCGCACGCCGTAGGGGCTCTCATCGACGGGGAAGTCGCTCATGCGCCCGGGGAGCTCACGGCCGAGGCGGCTCTGACGCATGCAGCAGTAGGTGGGGTCGAGCCAGTCACCCCAAGGGAAGACCCGGCCATCGACGCCGCGGCCCGCCTTCTCCCACTCCAGCTCGGTGAGCAGGCGGGTGAGCACGCCGTCTCGGGCGGCGCGCCAGCGGGCGAAGGCCCGGGCGCAGGCCCAGCTCACGAACAGCGCGGGCCAGTCGGGCAGCCAGATGTCGCCGTCTTGGTCGGGGCCGAGCTCAAAGTGTCCCTTGCTGTCGCGGTAGACGAGCAAGGCGCCGTCCGGGGCGTCTACGCCGCGGCGCTCCCGAGGCGCCCAGCGTAAGGCGGCCTCCTCTTGCCCCTGATCGACGAGGTCGTTGAGGAACTCAAGGTAATCGGCGTTCGTCGTCGGGAACCGGTCGATGATGAAGCCGTCCACCCAGACCGGGGCGAGGGCCGGGCTGTCGGGGTTCATCTCGTCGCCGCCGGCCAAGAACCAGCCGCTCGGGACGTACCGCTCCCAGGCGCTCAGGGCGCCGGATGGGGGCAGCCAGATCGGGGTCGGCGCGGAGTCCCCCGGCGCCACGCCGTCCCAGCGGCCCTGGCGGCTGATGCGCACGGGGTAACAGACCTCCTCGTGGCCCTCGGCGCGCACCCGGAGGAGGTAGCTCCCCATGGGCAGCCGGTGGTTGAGGATCGGCGTCTCGCCGAGCTCATCGACGGGCTCGGGCACGAGAGCGGTAGAGGGTGACCTTGGCGCCGGGCGGGTCGGTGACGAGGCTCACCGCGCCCTCGCCGGAGAGGTAGGCGCGCCAGGCGCCACGATCGTGGCGGCGCAGGTTGTTCTCGGCGATGGTCGTCGCGGCGTCGTCCCGGCGCAGCTCGGCGAGGCGGTGCTCGGCGGCGAAGATGTCGGCCAGCCGGGCGTGGGCCTCGTCGAGGTCGGGCACCTGGTGCAGGGCCGTGTTGAGCAGCTCCGCCCGGCGCAGCTCCAGGCGGCGCGCGAGGGACTCCAGGCGGGTGGCCTCGTCTTCGGCGTCCCAGGCCGGGCGCTTCTTCTCGACGGGATCCACCGGGGTCAGGCCCTCGGAGAGCGTGGCGAACAGCGCCCGGGCGGTGACGGCCTGCTCCCGGAGGCGCGCGGCCTCGGGCACCAAGGCGTCGGCGCGGGCGACGATCTCCAGGGCCCGCTCGCGGCTGCGCACGCCCTCCAGCCACTCGCCGATGGCGTCGGAGAGCGCGAGGGCGTCCTGGAAACGCTCCTCGGGGGCCCGGGCCATGGCGCGCAGGCAGATGGCCTCGAGCTCTTCAGGGATCGGCCGCGGGGAGACGGCGGAGGGCGGCGGCGGCGGCCCCCGCAGGAGCGCGTCGAGGGCCTCCAGGCCGTTGCGCTGGGTGTAGGGCGGCCGCCCGGTGAGCAGCTCGTAGAGGATCGCGCCCAAGGCGTAGACGTCCGCGCGGGGACCGAGGTCGGGCTCCCCTCGGGCCTGCTCCGGCGCCATGTAGGCCGGGGTGCCGGTGACGCTGCCCTCGGCGTCCGGCCCGGCGACGTGGGGCTGGGGGTTTCGTTCGCCGTGGATCACGGCCACGCCCCAGTCCATGACGAGCACCTCGCCGAAGTCCCCGACCATGACGTTTGAGGGCTTGAGGTCGCGGTGGAGCACCTGGAGGCTGTGGGCGTAGGCGACGGGCTCGCAGACCTTCCGGAAGAGCTCCAGGAGCCGCCGCTGGCTCCAGACCGTCGAGCTGGCCGCGTGGGCCTCGCGGAGCAGCTCCTTGAGCGTGCGGCCGCGGACCTCCTGCATCGTGAAGAAGTAGCGGCCATCGGCGGTGCGCCCACGCTCAAACACGGGCACGACGCCGGGGTGCTGGAGCTGGGCGGTGATGCTCGCCTCCTCAAAGAAGCGGGCGACGGCGCGCTCGTCGGCGGCGTGCTCCCGGCGCAGCACCTTCATCGCGACGCAGCGCTCCAGCGCCGGGTCCCAGACCCGCAGCACCTCGGCGTGACCACCTTGGCCGAGCTGCCCCACGAGCTTAAAACGCTCGGGATCGGTGCCGGTGACGACCATCGGGGGGCCGCCGCTGGCGCTCGCCGCGACGGGCACCTCGCTCCGGCCGCCGCCGCTGAGGAAGATCTCCAGGGTGGCGTCGCTGGGGTCGATGCGGCCCGAGCGGCGTAGGGTCGCGAGGTCACCCGCCCGGGACAAGGTCAGGGCGTCCTCTAAGGCGTTCTGGGTGACGACCCGGCGGATCACCACCTCCAGATCCTCACGCGCGTCCCGGCTCAGTCCATGCTTTTGGACGAGCTCAGTGACCTCGGCGCGGAGGAACGGATCTCGCATCAAGTGCTCCAGGAGGGCCTGGAGAACGAGATTACCGCCAGTCAGTCTGAATTTATCGAAGCCGTGACAAAAGGAGACAAGGCCGGGGATCAGGCCTTGGGGGGCCGAATCGGGGTCTTGAGGTAAGAAACTCCGTTCTTGCCCGGTGGGGGCAAGTGCCCCGCGTCGATGTTCACTTGAACGCTCGGGAACAGGAGCCGCGGCGCGGCGAGCGTCTTGTCCCGGGCCGTGCGGAAGCGGACGAAGTCCTCCGCGGGGGTGCTCTGCTTGAGCTGCACGTTGTTGGCCTTGGACTCGCCGATGGTCGTCTCGTAGGCCAGGTCGCGGCCGCCGGGCTGGTAGTCGTGGCCGACGAAGACCCGGGTGCTGTCGGGCAAGGCGTAGAGGCCCTCGTGCACCGAGCGGTAGAGGGTCTCGGCGCTGCCCGCGGGGAAGTCGCAGCGGCCCACCCCGTAGTCGGGCATAAACAGCGCGTCCCCAGTGAAGACCGCGTCGTCGATGAGGTAGCTCATGCAGGCCGGGGTGTGGCCCGGGGTAGAGATCGCCCGCACGGTGATTGAGCCCGCCTGGAGCCGCTCGCCGTCGCTGAGCAGGTGGTCAAACTGCGAGCCGTCCGTCGGGAAGCTCTCGGCGAGGTCAAAGACGCCCTTAAACACGCGCTGCACCTCCTGGATACGCGCGCCGATAGCGACGTCCGCGCCGTGGCGGCGCTTGAGGGCCTGGGAGCCGGAGAGGTGGTCGGCGTGGGCGTGGGTCTCCAAGATGAAGCGAAGGGTGAGGCACTCGGCCTGGAGGAGCGCGGTCACGGCGTCGACGGACTCCTCCCAGATCCGACCGGACGCGGGGTCGAAGTCGAGCACGGGGTCGATGACGACGGCGTCGCGGGTGGCCGGATCCCAGACGACGTAGGTGAGGGTGTAGGTGCGGGCGTCGTAGAGGGCGCGGACGATCATGGGGACACCTCAGCGTGAAGTGGGCGCGGCGGGGCCTCAGGTCTCCAAGAGGCGCGTGAGGCCGCCGACGAGGGGGCGCGCGGCGACCCCTTGGGCCTGGAGCTGCCGCGCGGCGATGGCGGCGCGGCGGCCGGACTGGCAGACGAGGAGCACGGGCTGGCCGCGGAGCGTCTCGGCCCGAGCGGCGTCGAGGGTGTGCAGGGGGACGTTGATGGCGCCGGGCAGGTGGCCGCGGTTGAACTCCTCCTCGGTGCGCACATCGACGACCAGGGCCTCGGGCTCGTTGAGAAGCGCGGCGCTGTCAGCGTGGGCGGCGGCGAGGGTGGCCTCCTTCCGGAGGGTCTGCCTGCGCCAAATGGCCCAGAGCGGCAGCCCGACGGTGGCGAAGGACACGAGCACGAGGATCAGGGGGTCCATTCAGCGGCCTCTTGAGGAGGTGGACGGACAGGATGCACGCCGTTTCGCAAGAACCGTGCCAATCTCGACCGCTCACCGGGGCGGCCTCCAGGCGGGTCCAAGGGGCCTAGCGCCGCCCGCTGAAACGAAACCCCCGTTCCATGTTTCCCGCTGAAACAGGCCGCCGGACGCCCGGCGCGGAGGTTAGTTCGCCAAAGAATGCACAGCGCGCACGACTTCCTCGTCAACCTCTCTCTCGTGTTCACCGTGGCGGCCGTGGTCACGGTCACCTTCGTGAAGCTGCGGCTGCCCGCGGTGCTGGGCTACCTGCTGGCGGGCATGCTCGTGGGGCCCTACGTCCCCGTGCCCCTGGTCGCCGACCCCGCCGTCGTCGAGACCCTCTCCGAGCTTGGCGTGATCCTGCTGATGTTCTGCATCGGCCTGGAGTTCACGCTCAAACGTTTCATGAAGGTCGCGCCCGTGGGCGGGCTCATCGGCCTCGCCGAGGTGAGCCTCATGGCCTGGCTCGGCTTCCAGGCCGCCGGGCTCTTGGGCTGGACGACCCCCGAGCGCCTCTTCACCGGGGCCATCGTCGCGATCTCCTCCACGAGCATCATCGCCAAGGCCTTTGAGGAGAAGAAGATCACCGGGGTCTGGCGCGACACGGTGCTCAGCGTGCTCATCGTCGAGGACGTGCTGGCGATCTTGCTGATGGTGGTGCTCGGCCTCGTCGCCGGAGGCCAGGCCGTGGCGCCGGAGCGCCTGGGCTGGGAGCTCTTTCGCCTCGTCGCCTCCTTGGGCACGCTCCTCGCCGGGGGGCTCATCGTGCTGCCCCGGGCATTCCGCCTCATCCAGCGCCTCGACCGCCCGGAGACCACCGTGGTCGCCGCCGTGGGCGTGTGTTTCGCCACCTCACTCATCGCCCAAGAGCTCGGCTACTCCGTGGCCTTGGGCGCCTTCATGGGCGGGGTGATGGTCGCCGAGTCCGGCCACGGCGAGGCCATCGAGCACGCGATCCGCCCGGTGCGGGACGTGTTCGCGGCCTTGTTCTTCGTCGCCGTCGGCATGCTCATCAACCCGGCCTTGGTCTGGGAGAACCTGGGCGCGGTCACCTTGCTGACCGTCGTGGTGATCGTCGGCAAGCTCTTGGGCGCGGGCGGGGCGAGCTTCTTCGCGGGCACGGGGCTCCGGGGCGCGGTGCGGGTGGGCATGACCCACACCCAGATCGGCGAGTTCTCGTTCATCATCGCGGGCCTGGGCAAAGCGATGGGGGTCGTCGGGGAGCAGCTCCAGCCCGTCGCCGTGGCCGTCTCGGTGATCACCGCGTTCACGACGCCCATCGCCATCGGCAACGCCGACCGCCTCGCCACCTGGATCGACCACCGCCTGCCGCCGTCGCTGCAGCAGCTCAGCTCGGTGTATACGGCCTGGGTGGAGCAGCTCCGCACGGCGCCCCGGGCCGAGCGCAGCGGGTGGCGGCGGACCTTGTCCCTGCTGACCCTCGACACCGCGGCGCTCATCGCGCTCATCGTCGGGCACAGCGTCGTCGGGCCCACCCTGGAGGCGCAGCTCGTCGAGCTCTCCCACGTCGATGAGAACCTGGCGAGCTGGGGGATTCTGCTCACGGCGCTGATCGTGGCCGCGCCCCTGCTCTTGGGTGTTGTGCAGCTCAGCGCGTCGTTGGGTGAGCAGCTCGTCGCGCCGCTCACCCCGTCTGAGAGCGCCCGGGCGCCGGTGCTCTTCGTGGCCTTGGGCCTCTTGGTGCGGGTCGCGCTGCTGGGCCTCGTCGGCCTCATCGTGCTCGTGTTCACCTTGCCCTTCTTGCCGCCGCTCTCGGCCTTGCTCTCCTTGGGCTTGTTGCAGGGTCTGCTCGTGCTCCTGCTCCTGCGGCGGACGGGCATGAAGGGCGGGCAGGTGGTGTCCGGCGCGCGCTTCGTGGCCGAGGCCCTGCTCCAAGGAGCGCACTCTGGTCGGGAGCATGACGACGCGCCGAGCGGCCACGGCCACGCCGAGCCGATGCTCCAGAACGAGCCCCTACGCCTCACCGCCGGTGATCACGCCGTCGGCCGCACCCTCGTCGAGCTCGACCTGCGCGCCCGCACCGGGGCCACCGTCGTCGCGCTGCGCCTGCCCGATGGCCGCAGCGTCGCCCCCCAAGGCCGCGAGGCCCTCGACGAGGGCACGACCCTCGTGCTCGTCGGGGAGCGCGCGGCGCTCTCGGCGGCGGCGGCGCTCCTGCAGCGGGGGCCCGAGGCAGAGGTGGCTTAGACGCCCCGGGCGTCCGGGGGCCAGATGATCTTGTGGAGCTGGACCTGCACCCGGACGGGCAGGCGCTCCTGGAGGGTCCACTCGACGAGCTCCTCGGGGCGCACGGCGCCGAAGACCGGCGAGAGCAGCAGCTCCCCGGCGCGCTCGTGGAGCCGGTGCTCCCGGATGACCTGGGCCGCCCACTCGAAGTCTCCCCGGGAGGCGAGCACAAACTTCACCTCGTCCTTGGGCTTGAGCAGGGGGATGTTGGACCACAGGTTCTTCGTGGCCTCGCCGGAGCCCGGGGGCTTGAGGTCGAGGATGACGTGTACGGCCTCGGGCACCCGGGCGATAGAGATGGAGCCTGAAGTCTCCAAGAGCACCTGATGCCCCGCGGCGAGCAGCCGCTCCATGAGCGGGATCGCCTGGCGCTGGGCGAGGGGCTCGCCGCCGGTGACCTCGACGAGCCGCACCCCCAAGGCGGTGACCTCGGCGACGACGTCGTCGATGGCCCGGTGCGCCCCGCCCTTGAAGGTGAAGGTCGAGTCGCACCACACGCAGCGCAGGTTGCAGCCCGCGAGGCGCACGAAGGTGCAGGGCAAGCCGACGAAGCTCGACTCGCCCTGGACGGAGGTGTAGACCTCGATGACGCGCAGGCGCTCATCAAGGGGGATCGTCGTGGTCATGCCCCGGATATAAGGCGGCGAACCCCCGACGGCGAGGCGAGCCCGATGCCCCACCCCACCTCCCCCACCGCGGACGGCCTCCTGAGCCTCGTCGGCGGCACGCCCCTCGTCGAGCTGACGCGCATCTCGCCCCGGCCGGGCCGCCTGCGCATCTTCGCCAAGCTCGAAGGCCAGAACCCCTCGGGCAGCATCAAGGATCGCCTCGCTTTGGCCATGGTCCTCGACGCCGAGCAGCGGGGGCTCATCGGCCCGGGGAGCACGCTCATCGAGGCGAGCACGGGCAACACCGCCATCGCCTTGGCCATGGTCGCCCGGCGCCGGGGGTATCACCTCAAGGTCGTCGTGCCTGAAGGGGTCGTGCCGTCCATCGCCGACGTGCTCTCGCTCTACGGCGTGGAGCTGTGCTGGGTGAAGCCCAAGGCGGGCATGGTCGGCGCCATCGAGGCCGCGAGCGAGCTGGCCGCCCGCGGCGGAGGCCACGCCCTGCGCCAGTTCGACAACCCCGTGAACGTGCTCACCCACCGCGACACGACCGGCGCGGAGATCGCCGCCGCCTTGCCCCGGGTGGACGTGCTCGTCGCCGGGATCGGCACCGGGGGCACGCTCATGGGGGTGAGCCAGCGCCTCCGCCTCCAGAACCCGGCGCTCCGGGTGATCGGCGTCGAGCCCCGCATGGGCGAGCGCCTCCAGGGCCTCCGCAGCCTGAACGAGGGTTACCACCCTCCCCTCTTGGACCTCAACGCCCTGAGCGCCCGCTACCTCATCGGCAGCGACACCGCCCTGAACATGATGCGCCGGGTGGTCCGGGAGGAGGGCGTCATGGCCGGGGTCTCCTGCGGCGCCGTGCTGCACGCCGCGCTCCAGGCCACCAAAGACCTGGAGGAGGGCGTCGTCGTCTGCATGTTCAGCGACGGCGGCTGGAAGTACCTGCCCGCCCGGCCCTGGGAGGCCGCGGCGAACCACGACCCGAACCTCGACGAGACCCACTGGTGGTGAGCCCCGCGCCGGTCTAGGCCTCGCCGTCCGGGCCGCCAGCCAAGGTCGGGACCCACTCGTCGCGCAGGTGCCCGCGCCCGAGGATGACCTGGGCGATGGGGTGGCGGTAGTGCAGGTCGAGCAGGCGGCTCAGCAGATCCTCGATGGCCAAGAAGCTCGCCCGGCCGAGGTCTACGTCGTAGACGACGCCCCGACCGCCCCGGGTGGGCTGAGGATCGGAGATGTAGTGCAGCCGGCCGCCGTCCCGGGTGCCGAAGCGCCCGTTGAAGCCGCTCTCGTACCAGGCGCCCATGACGGGGTCGAGCTGGGCCACGGCGTCGCCGGACTCAAAGAGCACCTGCACGGGGAGCTGGTCCCAGGGGCACTGGGAGCTGATGTAGAGCTCAAAGGCGCGCTCGCCGGTGTTGAACAGCACGACGGCGCGGGCGAGGGGCTCCAGCCCGGCGACGGCGACGACCATGGGCTGATCCCCGACCTGGCCGGCCTGGCCCGTCGAAGGATCGACGAGGTCCACCCGCACCGCGGCGTAGGGGCGCGCGCCCTCGGGGATCGACGGCACGAGGCGACCGTCGGGGGCGCGGCGCATCCGGGCGCACTCCGACATCCAGCCCTTCTCCTCCATCTCTTTGGCGGTCTCGTCGAAGAACTCGACGTAGCTGTCGCGGTGGGCGACGAGGAGATCCCGGGGCTCCCGGCCCTCGCTGCCGTCCTTCATGGCCTTGATGGCCCGCACGAGCTCCCCGGCGGCCTCGATGAAGGTGTCCTCGTCGCGGTCCTCGTCGATGTAGGCGGCGAGCTCGGCGAGGGCCTCGTCGATGCGGCCGCAGGCCAAGAGCAGGTGGGCGCGGGAGGCGCGGGCCCGAGGCGTGCCGTCGTCGAGCTCTAAGGCGTCGTCGTAGGCCTTGAGCGCCCGGGCGGGCTCGTCCATGTCTTCGCTGGCGGCGGCGACGCCGAGCTGCACCTGCACCAGAAACTCCGGCGGGGCGCCGGCCTTCCAGCCCATCTCTAAGGCCTGCTCCAAGAGCGGCCGGGCGCGGGCGGGCTCGCCGAGCTGCAAGAGCACGACGGCCATCGCCTGATGGAGATCGGCGCGGGGCTCCCCGGCGGCCTCCATCGCGGCGACGAGGTGGTCACGGGCCTTGCGGGGATCCCCGCCGTGCAGGGCCTGCATCGCCTGCTGAATCAGCTCCTCGACGGTCATGGGCTCGATGCTCCTCACTGGATTGGGATGCGTCTGATGCGCCGAGAGAATAGCATCCCCTGTTCACGAATCACCGCCCGAGGCGAACGTGCCGCTCTCCGACGCCCTGCTCCAAGAGATTCAAGACGCCCGCGCCCACTCGGCGCCCACCCTGCGGGCGACGGCCCCGGCCTTAGAGGCCCTGCTCTACACGCCCTTCCCTTGCCTCGACCACGGCTTCGTGCGGGTCGTGGACTACATGGGCGACGACGACGCCGTGGTGCAGGCGGCGCGGGTCTCTTATGGCCGCGGCACCAAAGCGAGCCGCACCGACCGGGGGCTCATCCGTTACCTCATGCGGCACCGGCACACCACGCCCTTCGAGATGTGTGAGCTCAAGCTCCACGTCAAGCTGCCGATCTTCGTGGCCCGGCAGTGGATCCGCCACCGCACGGCGAACGTCAACGAGATCAGCGCCCGGTACTCCGTGCTCGACCGGGAGTTTTACCTCCCCCGGCCTGAAGACATCGCCACGCAGTCCAAGGACAACAAGCAGGGCCGCGGCGCGGCCCTGGGCCCGGAGGAGACCGAGGCCGTGCTCGCCGCGCTCCGTGAGGACGCCGAGCGCGCCTTCTCCCGCTACGAGGGGCTCCTGGAGGAGCAGGCCCTCGCCCGTGAGCTCGCCCGTATCGGCCTGCCGCTCTCGGCCTACACGCAGTGGTACTGGAAGGTTGACCTGCACAACCTCCTGCACTTCTTGTCCCTGCGCCTCGACCCCCACGCCCAGCTCGAGATCCGGGTGTACGCCGAGGCCATCGCCCAGGCGGTGAAGGCCTGGGTGCCGCTCTCTTGGGAGGCCTTTGAGGACTACCGCCTCGGCGGCGTCGCGCTCTCGGCCCAAGGCCTCGACGTGGTGCGGCGCCTCTTGCGCGGCGAGGCCGTCAGCCAAGAGTCGAGCGGGCTCGCGCCAAGAGAGTGGCGTGAGCTCATGGACCTCTTGGAGCGTGACTGAGCCCCAGCGGCGCTCAGCTCAGCTCAGCGCGCTGGCCCTGGCGCATGTCCTCGGTGACGAGATCGAGGAGCGTCGTGGAGAGCTCGATGATCTGCTCATGGGAGAAGCCCTCGCCGCGGAGCTGGCGGTAGAAGGACTTGGCGACCGCGGCGTTGCGGCTGCGGAGGAGCTCGTTGGAGCGGTTCGTCGTGTTCACGGTGATCTCCCTCTTGACCCGTCTTATTCTAAGCAAGAGTTGTGCCGGAACTTGACCGCGTGCCGAGCGCTGGGCACGGGATCTTCAGCGGATGATCCCCCTCGCGGCGAGGGCCTCCACAGGTCCCCCCCTGCTCTGCGCTCTCGCGTAATCTTCGGCGGTTCTTGGCCAAATGAGTACGCGCCTCCACAAATCGGCGGCGCGGGCCCCAGAGCAGGACGGGCCTCGCGGCCAACCTCAGTGACGAGGTCGGTGCGAAGCCCGTTTCGCTCCTTGGCCGCCGAGGGCGCGCAGGCCCTTACGCGCTCTCGCCGCTCCGCTCCAGCTTCTTGATGGCCATCTGGACATACTTCCGGATGTTCGGGATGTCCGGGTCCAGGGTGTAGGCCTTCTGGAGGTCGAGGAAGGCCTCGCGGTAGGACTTCTTGTAGTAGTACGAGATGCCCCGGCGGCAGCGCGCCATGGCGTGGTTCGCGTCGACCTCAATCGCCGAGTCGAAGAACTCGATGGCCCGGGTGTAGTCTTTGCGGGCGAAGAACAGCTCCCCCATCGCGACGAGGGGCTCGGGGCCGTTGGGGTCGAGGTCTTCAGCCTTCTGGAAGTCGGACATCGCCGCGGCGTAGTCGCCGAGGTCGAGCCAGCAGCGGCCACGGCCCAAGAAGGCGTCGACGTGGTCGGGCTTGAGGTCCAAGAGGTCGGTGTAGGCCGTCGCCGCGTTGGCGAGGTCACCCTGCTCGAGCGCGTCCTGGGCGGTCTTCATGAGCGCGGCGAGCTGGGCCTTGTCGACCTCCTCCACCGGCCGCAGGCTGGCGGCGTTGAGCTCGTCGGGGTCGTCGCTCGTGGGCTCGTCGCCGCCGAGCTGCAGGCGGGGCTGCTCCACCTCGGCCTCTTCAGACTCGACCTCTTCGGTCTCCATCTCCAAGGACGCGATGCTGAAGCCGTCGCCGTCGCCGTCGTCGAGCTCGTACTCGTCACCCGCGGACTCCATCGGCACGCGGATCTCGTCGAGGTAGTCGAGGCCGACCACGCCCAAGGCGTCGCCCTGGGGGGTGAGCTGGATCGCCGCGGCCACAGGGCGGGCGGCGCGGGGATCCTTGATCGTGGGGAGGATCGCCGGGCCAAGATCCGGGGCGCGACGGGACGGCGTCTCGGCGGGGGCCTGCCGGGCCGCCGGGGCGGGGTGGTCGAGGCGCTCGTCGTCCTCGATGAGCAGGTCTTGATCGACCCGCACGTCCTCCTCGCCGATGTCGTCGAGGCCGACCCGGGCCAGCGGCGGCGAGGCCGGGCGGGGTGAGCCCCCCGCGGCGGCGGGCACGACGCCCGGGTTGAGGGACGGAGCGGCGGGCGGACGCGGGGAGCCGCCTTGGCTCGTGGGGACGACGCCGGGGTTCTGGGCCGGGGAGCCGCTGGCGCGCCCCAAGGCGGCCATGACGCCGGGGTCCATCATCAGCATCGTGCGCTCTTGCTCCTCCTCCTCGGGGTGAGGCGGGGCCGGCGCGGGCTTCGGCGCGGCGGGCTTAGGCCCACCCGAGAGCTCGGCGAGGCTCTGGGCGATGGCGTCGCTGATGGACTTCCCGATGTCTACGGGCGGCGGCGCGGGCTTCGCCGGGGCGGCGGGCGCGGCGGGCGCGGGCTCACCCAAGAGGTCGAGGAGCATCTCGCGGGTGAAGAGCTCCGTCGGCTCGGGATCGACCTCGGGGGCGGGCGGCGCCACGGGGGTCGCCTGGGCGAGGGCCTCGATGCCAGGGGCCTGGCCGGGGTCCTCGAGGTCCTCCAGGAGGAGCTGCTCCAGGGCATCCACGGAGTCGAGGTGCAGGACCTTGGGCTCCTCAGCGGCGGGGCGGGGCTCGGGCTGGCGGGGGGACTCGTCGGTGTCGGGATCCTCGGCGTCCTCCTCGGCGGCGGCGGCGGTCGCGGCGGCGGCCACGGTGGCGACCGCGGCGGCGGCGACGGCGCCCGGGACCGAGGGGCTGTCCTCGGTGTCGTCCTCGGCGACGTCCTCCTCGGGCTCCTCAGCGGCCTCTTCAGGGGCCTCGGCCACGGCGGGCTCCTCCGGCGCCTCAGCCACGGCGGGCTGCTCGGGGAGCGCCTGGACGGGCAGCTCGGCGATGGGGGGCTCGGCGGGCAGCTCAACGAGGGGCTCGGTGAGCTCGGGGTCGGTCAGCTCCGGCGGCGCGGCGGACTGCTCGAAGCCGGGGTCGGTGACCTCGGGGGCGCCCGGGGCGTCTTCGGCGACGACAGGGGCGGTGATCTCTGGGTCCGCGTCGTCCTCGGCTTGGGCCACGGGGAGCTCGTCGACAGACACGAAGGGCGCGCTGTCGAAGGCCGCCACGACGCCGTCCAGCTCCTCGGCGCCGACGGGCTCCACCGCGGCGCGCATGGCGGCGAGGCGGAGGCTGAGCGGGCGGAGGCGGACGTGGAGCGCCGGGAAGCGTGAGCCGATCTGCTCTAGACGCGCGGCCTCCTCGTCACGCAGGCGCGTGAGGGGGGCGAGCTCCAGGACGGAGAGCGCGGCGCGAACCTCGGTGAGCGCGGCGGAGAGCGCGTGCGCAGACTCCGACGCGCCCTCGGCGCGGGTGTCATGGGCCATTCGCGGAGACCTACTTGTTCAGGTTGAGCTTCTGGGCCTTCTGCTGCAGCGCGTCGAGGAGCTCCGAACGAAGCTTCTCGTGGCGCTCGATCTCACGCTCCAGCGCCTCATCTTGGCGGCGAAGCTCGTCGATCTCGGCGCGTACGCTCTCCAGGTCGGCGCTGCGGCGGGCGCGGGTCTGGCGGAGCTGATCGACCTCGGCGTTGAGGGTGTCCAGCTCAATCTCCAGCTCACTCACGCCGTTCCGGAGGCTGTCGCGCTCGGCGAGGCGCTCCCCTTGGCGGCTCTTGAGGTCCTCCGTGCGGGCGCGGAGGGCCTTCACGTCTTGAGAGACGCGACCCAGCTCCTCGTCTAAGCTCTCGCGGAAGCGGCGGCTGCGATCGATCTCCAGCTCGGCGGCGATGATGTGGCGCGTGGACTCTTCGGTGTCGGCGACGACACGCTTGAGCTCGGCGACGCGCTCATCGAGGACGCTCTTGAGCTCCGCCTGAAGTTCAGCAAGTCGATCGGTGCTCATGGACCTCAGCTCTCGGATGTCGGAAGGTTCAGGGGGTGACCCGCGCGGGGCGCGCGGGCTGGGGTCGCTCACTTCGGAGTTTATCTTAAAGGAGTCGAAGCGTTGGCGGGGGCCGGGCGCAGAAAAGCCGTCAAGCGTATTATCACTCTGGTCCCCGCGACGGCGGGGGCGCAGGCCGATGGCGCCCGGGAGAATGTCAGCATGAGCGAGCGTGATCCACGAGGCGGCGCGGAGCGTCCCGCGGTGGTGATCGTGGAGGAGCATCCGACGCGGAGGCTCGCGCGCGCAGCGGCGCTCTCGGCGCGTTGGCGGGTGCTGGCGCTCGACTCCTTCGACGCCTTGGGCCGGGTGCAGCGCGCGGAGCAGCCGAGCTTGGTGCTCCTCGCCGTGGATCCCGAGCGGCCCGGCGCCGCCACCCGCGCGGCGCAGCGGGCGAAGACGGCGATGAGCCCGCCCCGGGTGGGCCTCGTCTGCGCCGGGGCGGTGGAGGATCCCGCCGGGCTCCTCAACGAGAGCGGCGCGGACGGCTGGCTGAGCGGCGCGGTGACCGACGAGGCGCTCAACGCCTGGGTGGGCCAGCTCATGCGGGGCGAGCGCCCGATCACCCAGGCGGCGGCGCCGCGTCGTGGGCTCCTCGGGCGCCTCTTCGGGCGCTGAGGCCGGGGCTCAGCCTACGCCGCCCGCGGAGTGCTGCTCGGCGAGCTGCTCACGCTCAATCCACGAGATGCAGGTGACCGGGCAGGCGTCGATGGCGTCCTGGATGAGGTCCATCGGGCCCTCCTGCTTGAGCACCTCGGCCTTCGCCTCGCCGGGCAAGGTGAAGACGTCGGCGGTCTGCTCGACGCAGGTGCCGCAGGAGATGCACTCCCACTGGTCGATGGTGAGCACCTTGCCCGCGGCCTTGGCGCGGCTGGACTCGTTGTCGACGGGGCCGATGAAGGGCACGCCGTCGGCGGTGTAGTTGATGCCGACCGTCGCCAGGGTGACCTCGCGGCCGTTGGCGCGCATGCGCTCCCGGTAGCCCTCAAGGTCCGTGGAGCTGTCGTCGGCGTGGCGGGTCTCCTTGAGGCCACCGGCGGCGGCCATGGCGGCCAAGGCGGCGAAGGAGGAGGTCTGGGGCGCCGCGGGGGCCTCGACCTTGGCGGCCTCGGGCTTGGGCGCCTCGACGACCGCGGCGGGCTTGGGCGCCTCGACCTTCACCGGCTCGACGACCGGCGCGGGCTTGGGCGCCTCGACCTTCACCGGCTCGACGACCGCGGCGGGCTTGGGCGCCTCGACCTTCACCGGCTCGACGACGGCCTCGGCCTTCGGGGGCTCGGCCTTCGCGGCCTCCTTCTTGGAGCGTTTGGCCTCGGCCTTCGGGGGCTCGGCCTTCACGGGCTCGGCCTTCACGGGCTCGACGACCGGCGCGGGGGCGGGCGCGGCGACGACGCCCTGGGCCTTGAGCGCCTGGAGCTCTTGCCGAGTCGCGGCTAGCTCGACCATGAGCTGCCGCACGATGCCCTCCAGGTTGCGGAGGTCGACGCGGAGGTTGTTGAGCTGAATCTCCCGCTCGTCGTAGTCACCAGAGACCGCGGCCTTCTGAAACCCGGCGAAGGCCGAGCCGACCATAGAGCGAATCATCCTGCACCTCTTCCTGTGGTCGCGCCCGGGGAGGGGCGCTCGCGCCGACACAGCGTAGCGGAGCAGGGCCCGGGGCGGCAAGCCAAAGCGCGCGGGAGCCGCAGAATTGCGGGCTCAGACGGCCTCTTCCCAGGCCTCGACAAAACGCTGCGCTCGATCAGCGAGGGGCTGGAGCAGGTCGTAGACCTGGCGGTCCTCCACCTCGGTCTGGAGCCGCACAAAGAACGCCTCGTCGAGCACGAGCTGATCCCCGACCCGACGCGCCACGCCGAGGCCCTGGAGGATCTCCGCGAGCTGCTCCCCGGTGACCCCGGCCCGGGGGCGCCGGATGACGAGCCAGCCCTGCTCGCTGCAGAGCTCGTCGAGGAGCAAGAGCAGCTCCCCGACCCGCTTACGGCCCCGCCAGAGCTCCAGGCTGCCGTCGCGCAGGCGCAGCACCCGGCGCCAGCCCGGGCGGCGGTGCAGGATGAGGAGCGCGGTGATCAGCGCGAGGTGGGGCACGTTGGACACGGCGCGCAGGCGCAGGGTGACCTGATCGGGGATGGAGCGGCCCTGGGGCTCCCCTGTGGCGTAGACGCCGCCGTGGACGAGCTCCCGGCGGTCGGTCACCCGGGGCAGGCCCACGCCGTTCTTGGCCTGACGCGCGCGCTCCAAGAGCCGGTTGGCCTCGGCGACCCCGCCCGCCAAGGCCGTGAGGTTGGTCGGCAGCGCGAAGAAGAGGCCCTCTTGGTCCTGAAGCTCCAAGAAGGAGCCGGTCTGGCCGCTGGGCTCCGGGCCGGTCTCCCCGGCGATGGGGAAGTCGTCGATGGAGCGCCCCAAGAGCACCCGCTCCAGGTCCTTCACGAGCCGGGACGGCGTCACCGTCTCGCCGAAGACCCGGCGATCCCAAGAGGTGAAGCGCTCACGGAGCTGGCCATACCGCACCGCCGCGCCGGGGTGGCCCGACGCCGCCTGGCGCATGTTGTCGAGGTACTCCCGATAGCGCGGGTCGGAGAGCGCCACGCCCGCGACGGTCTCGGCGAGCTCCCGGCGCCACACCGCGCCCCAGCTCCCGACGAGGCGATCGCCCACACGGAAGGCGTCGCCCCGGCGCACGGCCATCTCGGCGTAGCCCCCGACCGCCACGCCCTCGGCGCCGCCCTTGTCGAGCACGGCGCGCAGGTGGCCGAGGCTCAGCTCGCCGTGGTCGAGGAGCGCCCGGAGCACGAGGCGGTAGACGTCTGGGGACTCTGGGCCGACCAAGCGGGGCGGGAGCTTCTCTTCAGGGGGCTTGGCGACCTGATCCGGGCCGAAGTCGAGGCTTAGCTGCTGGGCCTTCGGGCGGCGGGGCCCGAGGCGAAGGGCGGGCTCCAAGAGGCTCCGCACGGCGCTCGCCCGGCGGCGGGCCGTGGCCTCCGCCATGTCCGGGACCCACTGCTGGATGAAGCGGCCGAGCGCCTCAGCGTCGGGCAGCTCGTCCCGGCCGGTCATCAACTGCACCACGAAGTCGTTCGCCCACACCGCCTGGGCGTAGACCCGGGGGCGATCGGGGCCCGCGAAGACGTACTCCAGGCCGAGCTCGGTGAGCTGCAGGCGGCCGCCGACGGCGTCGGTCGTCGTGAGCCCGAGCCACTCCCCGGCCTGGCTGTAGTAGTGGACCGTGCGCAGCTCGCAGTCGAGGATCTCCGCCAACGATCGCGGCTCACGCACCCCTTGGCCGATCAGCTCCATGACCCGCGCGAGCAGTCGCGGGCTGTTCGCGTTGGGGATCAGGACGTTTCGAGGCGGGCGAAGGGCCATCGGTCCATCGGGGCTGAAGAGGGTGAGTTGAGGCGCTACATCAACTTAACACTTGACAACACAAATTGAGATCGGTGAACCTGGGGAATGTGAGATTCCCTCCCAGAACGCGGGAGATCGGGCCTTCCACGATCCTTCTCGCCGAGAGCGCCCCATGAGCCGTCTTCAACGCCGCGTCGAACATCCAAGTCTTGTCCGGGAGCAGGGCTCCTTCAACCCGGATCAGCACGAGTTTGAGGCCGCGATCCGAGGCCGCACCAGCCGTAAGGTCCGGGCGCACCTGCGGCGCATGGACCCGGTGGTGCTCACCACGCCGCGCTGGTCTGAGCCCCAGGCCTTCTTGGAGGATCTCGCCCTGGACCTCGCCGTCGGTGAGCCCGCGCTGGGCTGCCGAACCGTGTCGTTCCGCCCGCTCAAGGGCCGCCCGGTGACCGAGGCCTGGCACTTCGTGATGCAGGTCCTCGCCCAGCTCTCCGAGCGGGAGTGGACCGAGGTGCGCACCCCGAGCGTCGCCGATCGCCGCGGCCTTCGCACGGTCTGCCGGGATCTCCTGCTCCGCGCCCAGGACCACCGCCGCGAGGACGCCCACCCCCAGGTGGCGCTCTTGGGCCACGGCGCCGAGCACCTGCCCGTCGAGGTCGTCGAGGATCTCGGCGAGGCCTGGGCCCGCTTCGCCCAAGAGGTCCCCGATGACCGGCGGGCGACCTTGCTGCTCGCGGGCTCCGTCGACGCCCCGGCCCTGGCCTTGGACGGCGGGGTCGAGGTGGCGCTCCAAGACTTCGGCGAGGCCGAGGCCGCCGCCACTCTGGTCGGCCAGGCGGGCCCCGCCGGTCGCCGTGAGCTGGAGGGCGCCGCGCGCTTCTCCGGGGGCATCCCCGCCCTGGTGACCGCCTTGGGCCACGGCGCCCGGGGCAACGGCGCCATGCCCAGCGGCGAGGCGGCGCTCCTACGCGCCATCGGCCCCCTCGCCGACGAGATCCGCTACGCCGTCGACATCGCCTCGGGCAAGTCCGCCCTCGCCGATCGCCTCGACAGCCTGCGGCGCGGCGACCCGCTCATCGAGGTCCCCGAGCTCGACCGGCCCTTGGCCTTGGCGGGCCTGCTCAAGCGGGTGCGCCTGCTCGGTGAGGACCGCGTGCTCCTGCGCGCCCCGGCCATCGCCGCCGCCCTGGCCTGAGCGGCGCTACCAGATCCCGTACTTCTGGCGGTAGCTCTGGTGCTCGGCGGCGTTGCGGCTGGGGTGCAGCACGCCGTCCTTGTCGTGCAGGTAGTACCAGTACTCGCTGGCGACGGGGTTCATCGCGGCCTGCAAGGAGTCCGCGTTGGGGTTGCCGATGGGGGTCGGCGGCAGGCCCGGGCGCAGGCGGGTGTTGTAGGGGTCGTCCGGGTCACGCAGGCGCTTCAAGAAGGCGTCGCGGTCGTTCCACTCGGCCAAGGTGTAGCGGCTCGTGGCGTCGACGCCGAGGTTCCACTGGCTGTCGATACGTTTCCAGAGGATCCCCGCCACCAAGGGGCGGTTCGCCGGGGTGGGCTCCTCACGCTCCAGCATCGAGGCCATGATCACGACCTCGTAGAGCGTGCGCTGGCCGAGGTTGGGGCTCGGGCCGAGGCGCTCGGTGAAGGTGTCGAGCTGGCGCTGGATGAAGGTGTCCACCGAGAACTTCAGGGGATCGACCATGTAGGTCTCGGGGTAGAGCAGGCCCTCCAGGCTTGAGAGCTCGCCGATGCCCTCGGGCAGCTTGAAGCGGGCGGGCTCCCCGGCGGCGCGGGCGTAGGCCCCGGCCTCGATCCAGCCGCGCTCGGCCAAGGCGGCGTCGATCTCGCGGATGCGCCAACCCTCAGGGATGGTGAAGGGCTCATCGTTGGGCAGGGGCGCGCCGCAGAGCGTCTCCATCAGCTCGGGGAGCGCCATCGCCGGGCTCACCTTAAAGCGCCCGGCCTTGAGGCAGCCGCCGGAGCCGCTGCGGCGGAGCCAGAGCTTCCAGGTCCACTCCGAGTCCACGAGGCCCGCCTGGACCAAGGCCGGGCCGAGGCCCTTCGCCGTGGCGCCGGGCGGCACCTCAAAGACGCGGGGCTCGGCGTCGGCGGGGTTCATGGGGGTGTTGGCCTTGTCATCGATGACAAAGCAGCCGAGGGGGGCGAAGGCGAGGGCGAGGAGCATGGCGGGATCGGTAACCCGCCGCTGGGACGGGCGCTCTTGACACGGACCTCACATGGTCCCATCCTGAGCTGTATGCTCCGCATCCTCCTGGCGCTCCTCGCCTGCGCCGACCCGCCGATCCCCGCCGACGATCGTGTCGTTGAGAGCGCCGCGGACTCCGGTGGGCGTGACGACAGCGGGCAGGGCGACGACACCGGGGACAGCGAGGTCACGAGCACCCCCGATCTCCCCACCCTCTCCGTGGACCTCCTGGTCATCGGCGCGGGGCCCGCCGGGCTCAGCGCGGCCTGGGCGGCGCAGGAGACCGGGGCGACGGTGTTGATCCTGGAGCGGGAGGAGCTCGCGGGCGGCTCGGGCTGGTACGCGTCGAACTTCTTCGCCGCCGGGACCCGCTTTCAGGCGGACATCGGCGTCGTGGACAGCCCGGCCCAGGCCCTGTCCGAGTGGTCGGGCTTCACCGGCGGCGGCGATCCGAACGACCCCTGGGTGATCGCCCTCGCCGAGGGCTCGGCGGCGCTCGTCGAGGAGCTCGTCGACGTCTGGGGCGTCGACTTTGAGGGCGTGAAGTCCGACCTCACCATGGGCCCTACTCCCCGGCAGCACCACCTCGCCGTGGACGGCGCGGGGCCCGTCGGCCCGCTCGTCGACGCCAACGCCGAGGTCACCTGGCTCAACACCGAGGCCGAGGCCCTCGTCACCGAGGGTGAGCGGGTGATCGGCGCGCGCTACGCCGACCTCGTCACCGGGGAGCGCGGCTGGGTCGAGGCGAAGGCGACCCTGGTGGCCACCGGCGGCTTCGCCCGCGACCTCGACCGGGTGCTCGACGATCGCCCGGAGCTCCAGGGCTGCACCCTGGTCTTTGAGTCGGCGCCCCACGCCAAGGGCCTCGGCCTGGACCTCGTCACCGCCGCCACCGACGCCGCCACCACCCTGCGCGGCGATCACGGCATCTACGTACACTCCATCCGCGACCCCCGGCCCGGCTTTGAGGGAGAGGCCCTGTGGCTCCTCGGGCTGCAGCAGTCCGTCATCGTGAACCTCAACGGCGAGCGCGTCGTCAACGAGCAGGAGATCCAGAGCTTTCAGCTCGTGGAGACCCTGGTGGCCTCCCCGGACAAGCGGCTGCTCGCGCTCTTGCCCCCGGCCATGGCCCAGACCCGCCTCGGCGTGATGCCGATGTACAACGTCGGTGAGGACGGCGACATGGACTTCACCATGGACGAGCTCATCGAGATGGGCGTGGCCGCGCGGTTTGAGGACCTCTCGACCCTCGCCGCCGAGCTGGGCCTCCCCGCCGACACGCTCGAGGCGACCATGGACCGCTACGATGACCACGTCGCGGCCAAGATCGACGCCGACTTCGGCAAGGAGCGCGCGTACCTCACCACCTTCATGAGCGGCCCGTATTATGTCGTTGAGCTGCTCCCCGGCTCGGCCAAGAGCTTCGGCGGCCTCGCCCTCGACCCCGAGGGCCGGGTGCTGAACAACAACGGCGAGGCCATCCCTGGCCTCTTCGCGGCCGGTGAGGTCGCGGGGATGCTCGGCACGGCGGCCTTGGGCGAAGGCATGGGCGGGTCGATCACCGCCGTCTACCTCACCGGCCAGCGCGCGGGGGCCGCCGCCGCCGCCGAGGCGCTCCAAGAATGAGCCGCCGCGACGCTCGACGCCCCCTCCTCCCCTCTCTGATGACCCCCCGCTGGAGCACCAGGACGTGCGCCTGAACCCCCTCCTCAGCCAGCTACGCACCTACCCCCAGGTCGCCTTGGACCAGAAGAAGCGGGAGGTGCAGCGCGCAGGACGTGCGCTCTACGACCTCGGCACCGGCGACCCCCTGGAGCCGACGCCGCCCGACATCCGCGCGGCGATCCGCGACGCCGTGCCTGAGATCTCCCAGTACCCCACGGTGCGTGGCCCCCTGGCCTTACGCCAGTCCATCGCCGGGTACATGGGGCGGCGTTTTGGCCTCAGCCTCGATCCCGAGCGGGAGATCCTCCCGACCTCGGGCAGCAAGGAGGCGATCTTCCACCTCCCGCTCTTGGTGATCGACCCCCGGGCGGAGGATCGCCTCGTGATCGCCCCCGATCCGGGCTACCCGGTCTACGCCCGCGGCGCGCTGTTCGCCGGGGGTGAGCCCTACTACGATCGCCTCAGCGACGACTTCGTGCAGCGTCCCTGGGAGCTGCCCACCGACGTGCTGCGCCGGGCGCGGATGATGTTCATCAACACGCCCCACAACCCCTCCGGCGCGGTGACCCCTCGGGAGGCCCTCCAGCGCACCTGGGAGGTCTGCCGGGATCACGACATCTTGCTCGTGAACGACGAGTGTTACGCCGACGTCTACGCCGACGCCCCGCCGCCCTCCCTCTTGGAGGTCGCGAAGACGGGCGCCTTGGTCATTCACTCCTTGAGCAAACGTTCGGGCATGACCGGCTACCGCTCGGGCTTCATCGCCGGGGACGCCGACGCCGTGCGCGCCTTCGCCGAGCTGCGGGTGAACCTCGGCGTGGCCCCCCAAGACATCGTCAACGAGGGCGCCACCGTGGCCTGGGCCGACGACGCCCACGCCGCCGAGCGCCGGGCGGTGCTCGCCGAGAAGAAGCGGGTGTTCACCGCGCTCTTTGAGGAGCTGGGGCTCACCCTCGTCGCCTCCCAGGCCTCGCTGTACCTCTGGTTTAAGCCTCCGCCGGGCCTCGACGATGAGCAGTACGCGCTCAAGCTCCTCGACGTGGGCATCGTCGTGTCGCCAGGCCGGTACTTCGGCGTCACCGACGCGGGCAACGGTTATGTTCGCGCGGCGATGGTCCCCCCGCTCGCCCAGTGCCGTGAGGCCGCGGCGCTGTGGCGGGACGTACACCGGACCTTATGACCGAATCTCGGGCGGAGACGACGTGACGGAGCTGAGCGAGCGCGTGCAGGCGGCCTATGCGGGGTCGCTGAGTCGTGAGGATGGCTGGGCGGCGACCCAAGAGGCGATGGCGCTCTTGGACCGCGGGCAGATCCGCGTGGCCGAGAAGGGTGAGTCGGGCTGGATCGTGCATGAGTGGGTCAAGCAGGCCGTGCTCTTGTGGTTCCGCTACGCCGAGATGGTCGTGCACGAGCTGCCGCCGTTTCAGTTCTACGACAAGGTGCCCCTCAAGCGGGATCTCGCCGCCCAAGGGGTGCGGGTCGTGCCGCCGGGCACCGTACGTTACGGCGCCTTCTTGGAGCGCGGCTGCGTGGTGATGCCCGGCTACGTGAACGTCGGGGCGTATGTCGGCGCGGGCACGATGGTCGACACCTGGGCCACGGTCGGCTCCTGCGCCCAGATCGGCAAGAACGTGCACCTCAGCGGCGGCGTCGGCATCGGCGGCGTCTTGGAGCCGCTCTCGGCCCGCCCGGTGATCATCGAGGACGGCTGCTTCATCGGCTCCCGGGCCATCGTCGTCGAGGGCGTCGTCGTGGAGGAGGAGGCGGTGCTCGGCGCGAACGTCGTGTTGACGGCCTCAACGCCGATCTTGGACGTCACCGGCCCGCAAGAGGTCGAGCACCGGGGCCGCGTGCCCGCGCGCTCCGTGGTCATCCCCGGCACCCGGGCCAAGCGCTTCCCGGCGGGGGAGTACCACACGCCCTGCGCGCTGATCATCGGCCAGCGCAAAGCGAGCACCGACAAGAAGACCTCTCTGAACGAGGTGCTGCGTGAGCACGCCGTCTCCGTCTAGCCCCCCGCCCGTCGAGGGCGTCGAGGCCCGCCTGGACGCCTTGTGCTGGGAGCTCGTGTTGATGCCCTCGGTGATCACCGAGGAGGCCGCGCTCTGCGACGAGCTTGAGCTGCGCGCCCGGCTCCTGGAGCGTGTGGAGGTCGAGCGTGTCGGCAACTCCATCGTCTGCCGCGGGCCGCGAAAGGGCCGGCCCCTCGTCACCCTCTTCGGCCACATCGACACCGTGCCGCCCAACGCCGGGAGCGGCCCCGCCCGCCGCGAAGGGGACCGCCTCTACGGCCTCGGCGCCTCGGACATGAAGGGCGGCATCGCCGTGATGTGGGCGCTCATGGAGCGCCTCGATCTCGACGCCCTGCCCTATGACCTCGCCTGGGTTTATTACGACCAGGAGGAGGGCCCGTACACCAACAACGGCCTCGGCCCCGTGCTGGAGCGCGCGCTGTGGCTGCGTGAGACGGCCCTGGCCTTCTGCCTGGAGCCCTCGGACAACGCCGTGCAGGTCGGCGCCGTGGGCACCCTGCACGCGGAGCTGACCTTCTTGGGCAAAGCCGCGCACTCCGCCCGGCCCTGGCAAGGTGAGAACGCCATCCACAAGGCCGGGGCGGTGCTCTTGGAGCTCGCCGGGCGGCCTCCGGTGGCCGTGGACTGCGGCGGCTTCTGCTTCCGCGAGGTGATGTCGGTGACGATGGCCCAAGGCGGCCGCGCCCGGAACGTCATCCCCGACCGCTTCGTCCTGAACCTCAACTACCGCTTCGCCCCGGGCAAGAGCGTCGAGGACGCCCAGCGTGACGTGCTCGCCCTGGTCGGGGGCCGGGCCGAGGTGGACTTCACCGACCTCTGCCCCTCGGGCCGTGTGGTCACCCACAACCCCCTGCTCCAGCGCTTCGTGGCGCTCACCGGGGCGACGGTGACGGCCAAGCAGGCCTGGACGGACGTGGCCCGCCTCGGCGCCGTCGGCATCGACGCGGTGAACTTCGGGCCGGGCCTCACCAGCCAGGCGCACCAGCGCGACGAGTACGTCGACCTGCCCCTGCTCCACCAGGGCTACGCCATGTTCCACCGCTTCTTGACCGGCGGTTGAGCCCCGTTGCGCCTGCGGCTCGCCGTGGCCTGCGCCTTGCTCGTGGCCGTCGCCACGACCCGGCCGCCTGTGCTCGACGAGGAGGTCTACCTCGACATCGCCGCCCAGCTCCAGGGCCACCCCTGGCGCCCCTACGACTGGTGGCGGCCGATGCAGCCCTGGGGCGATACCCCCGCCCCTGACGCCTTCCTCTTCGCGCACCCGCCGCTTCACCTGCTCTGGGTGACCTTGTGGACGGGGCTCTTGCCTTGGGGCCCCGCCCTGCGCCTCGCCGTGGCCGCGCCCTTCGCCGCGCTGCTCGGCGCCGCCGCCGGGGACCTCCTCCTCCGGGAGAGCCCCCGGGCCCAGCGCGGGGCCTGGCTGTGGCTGGGGAGCCCCATCCTGTGGCTGGCCCTGCAGTCGGGGCTGATGATTGACCTCGGGGTGGTGGCGCTGTCCACCGCCGCCGTCGCCGCGAGCCTACGCGCCCGGGAGACGCCGGGGCGCGGGGCCTGGGAGTGGGCCGAGGGGGCGCTCTTGGGCCTCGCCTGCGCGTGGAAGTACCCGGCGTTGATCCTCGCGCTGGTGCTCAGCCTCGACGCGCTGCGCTCCGGGCGTCGGCCCTGGCGGGCGCTCCTCAGCTTTGGTCTGATCTTCGGCGGGGTGCAGCTCGCCCTCACCGCGGCGTATGGCGCGCCCCACCTGCTCCATGTGCTCACCCACGCCGGGGAGATCGCCCGGGGGCCGCTCTTGGGCCGGGCCTTGGGCGCCGTCGCGCGGCTGGGGGTGGCGCTCGGCCCCGCGCTCTGGCTCACCCTGGATCGCCGCTGGCGGATCGCGGTGATCGTCGCGGCCTTGCCCCTGAGCGTCGTGGCCTTGGGTGAGGGGGCCTACACCGGCCTGGATCGGGGCCTCATGGTGCTGTGGATGATCGGCGGGCTGAGCGGCCTCGGCGTCGCCTTGGGCGCGCTCCCCCGGCCTGGGCGCGCCGGGCTCTACGGGGCCTGGGCCCTGGCCGCGGTGATCGGGGTGATCGTCGGGCACAACTACGCCGGGGGCCGCTACCTGCTGCCCGCGATCCTGCCCATCGTGATCCTCGGCGCGGAGGGGATCTCCCGGCGCTGGATGATCCTCGCCGTGATCCCCTGGATGGGGCTCAGCCTCGCCACCTCCGTCGCCGAGCACCGCCAGGCCCAGGCCGCCGTGGAGGTCGTGGAGCGGCTCACCGCCTCGACCGCGGGCGCGGCGCCGGGGGTGTTCACCGGGGAGTGGACGGCGCGCTGGGCCCTGCGCCGGGCGGGCTGGCGCTTCGTGAGCTCCGGGGCGGGCCTCTCCCCGGGGGACCGCTACGCCGAGCCCCTGCGCGCCTCCCCGGCGCCCCGGCCCGCCGGGCTCCTGCCCGTCGCCGTGTTTGAGAGCGACGACCGCCTCCCCCTGCGGGTGAACGACCCCGAGCGCCACATCGGCCTGCACGCCGAGACCTTAGGCGCCTCCCCTCTGGGCCTCGGGGACGGGCCGCTGGAGCGCCTGACGCTCTACGAGGCCCCATGAGCCAACCTCCGCCGCCGCCCTCCTTCGAGGCCGTTTTGCTGCATCGCAGCATGACCCAGCGGGCGGTGGAGGATCGGTTCTGGTCCTTCGATCGGGCCTTGCCCCCAGCGACGGCGGCGCTGACCCTGCTCTGCCTCGCGCCGATGGCGCTCCTCTACCTCTCCGAGCGCCCCTGGGAGGACGGCGGCCTCGGCGCGGCCTTGGGCTACTCCCCCTCCGCCCAGGCCCTTCGCGCGATGGGCGGGCGGGTGACGGGCCTCGTCGCCCGGGGGCAGACCTGGCGGCTCATCTCGGGGGTCTTCCTGCACGGCGGGCTCCTGCACCTCACGCTGAACGTCTTGGGGATCGTCGCGATGGGGCGGCTCGCCGAGGCGATCTGGGGGCCGGGGCGGATGATCCTCCTGTTCACCCTGAGCGGGCTCGGCGGGGCGATCGCCTCCCAGCTCGCCGGGGTGCCGCGCTCCGTCGGCGCCTCGGGGGCGATCTTCGGCCTCCTCGGCGCCTTATGGGCGTTCGGCCTGCTCCAGAGGGCATCCTTGCCGCACACCCTCGGCGTGGTCTTGCGCCGAGGCATCGGCGCGGCGATCCTGTTGAACTTCGCCCTGGGGATCACCCTATGGATGATTGTGGACAACTTCGCCCACCTCGGCGGCCTGATCGTCGGGATCACGATCGCCCCCTTCCTTCGCAGCCGCGCCTTGCCCTGGGAGCGCCCCAGCCCCACTCTGGGCCTGCTCGCGGGGCTCGTCGGCGGGGCGATGATCGCCTGGGGGCTTCTCGGTGCGCTTAGCCGCTGGTGAAGGGGATCCTGGGGTGACCCCGCGGAGCGCCGCCCGCGCGGCCTTGGTCTTCGGCCTCGCCGCCTTGGCGCTCCTTCGGGACGCCCGCTCGGGCGACGCCGTGCCCGGCGCGGGCATGAGCGAGGCCTGGGCCCGAATGGGCGTGAGCCGCCAGGCGCTCCGCTGGCTCCGAGGTGAGGCGCCCATCGGCCACGCCGACCTGCTCTCCGCCCCAGATGGCCGGCCGTTCTGGCCCGTAGACCCCCTGCTCCAGCTCATCGAGGCGCCGCTCATCCCGCTCCTCGGCGACGCCGGGGCCTTCACCGCCGTGTGTGCGCTCCTCGTCACCTTGGCCGGGCTCGGGCCCTGGGTCCTCGCCCGGGTGGCCGGGGCCAGCGAGGCCGGGGCCTTCGCCGCCGGGGCCTTGGGGCTCTGCGCGCCCCTCGTCTTCACCCAGCTCATCGACGGGATCATCGAGTGCGCGGCGATCGGGCCCCTCTGCCTCACGATCGCCGTGACGATCCACGCCGTGCGCGACGGCGATCGCCGATCCTTCGCCTGGAGCCTCCTCTCCACCGCCGCCTTGGGCATGACGAGCCCCTACCTGCTCGTCTACCTGGCCTTGGGCTGCGCCCTCGCCTTGCCCTTCACCTGGCGGCGAAGCTGGCTCCGCTACGCCGCCGCCGCGGGCCTGGGCTCAGCCTTGGCCCTGGCGCCGATCTGGCTCGCCGAGCGCCACGAGGCCGGTCGGCTCAGCGAACGTTACGCGCGCAGCGGCTTTCACCTCACGCCGGAGCCCCTCCTGGACGCCCGGGGGCGAGCGGTCAAGGCGAAGAGCCCGCCGAAGGTCCGCGCCGCCGCGCCACCCAAGGCCGCCCCCCTGGCCTCGGACGACACCACGAGCCGCCTCGCCCGCCGCTGGCCCGGGGGCATCGTGCTGAGCCTCAGCGTGCTCTTGGCCCTGCTCACGCCCCAGGCCCGACCCTGGGCGATCTTGGCGTTGGTCCTGTGGTTTGGTGGGCCAGCCCCCCGCCTGCTCATGCGCGCCTTGGGTGAGCCCACCGAGGACCTCAGCGGCCCGCTCAACCACGTCCTGCGGCTGCTGCCGCTCACGCAGAGCCTCGGAAACCCGAGCCGCCTGCTCTTGGCGTTCTTGCCGCCCGCGATGGTCGCCGCAGCCCTAGTCACGACACGCTGGCGGATCTTCGCCCCGATCTTCGCCTTAGGCGCCGTCTTGGAGCTGCGACTGCACACCCCCGAGCTCAGCCTGCCGGTCCTGCCCTTCCCCGCCGAGCCCGAGGCGCTGCGTGGGGTGAAGGGCCCCCTCGTCGTGTTCCCCTCGGGGGACCCGCCGGCCTGGCAGCCCAACGTGAGCCACGGCGAGGCCCTGCTCTACGCCGGGATCGCCGGGGCGCCCATCGCGTATGACTACGGCGTGAACCCCAACCCCGCCGACGGCCCCTGGCTCACCCGCCTCGCCGAGGCCGCCCGCCTGCCGCTCGGCCGCTCCGCCTGGCGACATCGTTCGCTGCGCCCCGGCGCGGAGTTCCAGACCCTGCTGCTCCTAGAGGACCGCCTGCCCGACGAGGCCCGCGAGCGCCTCAAGGCCCGCCTGGCCGCGGAGGCCACCCTGCTCCACCAAGGTGAACGCGCGAGCGCCTGGGCCCTGCCGCCCTGGGACGACTGGGGATCACCGCGCTGAGGCCGCGGCGAGCAGGTGATGGTGGGCTTGCCGTATATACGCCGCAAAACTTTCCTCAGCTGGGTCAGCTGGATGCTGCAGGTTGAACGAGGTCAGAACATTGGCTAAGTGTTCACTTCATTTCTTCACAACGCACCGGGGTGGTGCTATGGTCGTCCTGAGGCCGACCGACACCAACGTTCAGGCACGCAGGCCACCCATGAGCATCCTTATAGAGAAAGAGCTCCCAAAGCGCCTCGAGACCCAGCGGGTAGGGATTGGCTATACGCTAGATGAGCTATCTAAGCGCACATCCTTCTCTGTCGAGACCCTGAGACTCTTCGAACTGCCCGCTAGTGAGGGTGGTCGTTTGCCTATGCTACACGAGTTGAACCGGCTCGCTTGGGCGCTCGGCATCGACCCAATGGTGCTTCTTGATGACAAGAAAAAGGCGCTCGACCCCAAGCGTCTCCCAGCGCGTTTTCGCGCACAGGAGGGTGCGGATCTGTCCCCCGATGACGTACGGCTATTGGCGATGGCCGCCGAGGTGGGGCGCGTTACTGCCTTCTTGTGGCATCAGCTAGGGCGCGGAGGGCGCACGTTAGATATCAGCGCTACCCGCATCACCGATGAGCACGCTGGCATTCAAGGGGCCCACCTTGGCGCAGAGGCTCGTCTCACATGGGATGAGCCCGGTCAGGATGTTCGTGGACCGATCCTGAGCCTTAAGGGCGACCTTGAGCGCAGGGGGGTACACGTCGCCTGGGTTCCATTCTCCAACCCTAGGGTGGATGGGGCTTCGGTTGTAGAGCCGAAGGCGCTCCCTGTCATTCTGCTCAACACTAAGTCTAAGCGTATTCTGAACCCATGCTCTGCCCGAATGGTGATGGCGCACGAGCTATGTCACCTCCTCCATGATGGTTTGGACGAGCGGAAGCGCACGCCACTTCGCTCGGCGATCACTCTTGCCCATGATGAGAGCCAAGGTTCTCGCGAAGAGCAGAGGGCAAACGCTTTCGCTCCCGCATTCCTCGCCCCTCCGCGTAGCGTGCGGGCTCAAGCTGGTGATGACCTCTACTCGATCGCGCGAGCACTCGTAAGCCGCTGGGGGTTTACGCCCGAGGCGGCTGCATGGCACGCTCGCGTGATCATAGGGGCCACCAAAGAGGAAGCGCAAGCAGCACATCGCCAACTGAAAAGTCAGCCGCGAGGGTCAAACTCGCAGTTCACCGACGACCGACCACCGCGTGAATGCTCGCTCGCAAGCGGACTGCTCTCAACCTTGGCGCAAGATGCACAGCGTCAAGGCATCATCAGCCAAGGTCGCCTCAGCGAACTCCTCCGGCTGCAGTAGGACGTGGCTTATCTCATCGACAATGGTATCTTGAGCACGCTCGCGAAGCGCTGGCAAGGGCAACCTACGTATCTATCCTCGCGACGGGCAGACTGGTGCGGGCTCCTCACCGTAGCCGCCGAGGTCCGCAACGAGTGTCGGCTGCCCGAGATCGACCACATCTTCGAGGATTCTGGATGTGGTTGGCCGCTCATCAATGTCCACAAGAGTAGCCTAAGGGCCTCCTCCGCTCTTCAACGAGTCCGGCCCGTATCGGCCAACGCAACACGGGATCTTGGCGAAGACATCAGCCTCGCGCTCCTGATGAGCGATCTTCTTACGCTACGCTGGGTGACCCTTGACGTTCGCGCAGAGCGGCGGACCCTACATGAGCTCGGTGCAGAGCGTGTTTGTTCCCCGTACGATCTGCTGATCGACCTCCTGGAACGCGGCCTCCTGGATCTCGCCGCTTTTGACGCCTGCAAGAAGGCTTTCGAGGCGAGAATGCAAGGTCTTCTCGGCTTCCCTGCACGCCTCCAGCCCCGCTACAACGCGCTCAAGGGAACCTCAGCCGGACCTCGCTGACCCCGCGTACCAATTGCCTGCTGGCTACCAGAACGCTCTTGGGACGACTGGGGATCACCGCGCTGAGGCCGCGGCGAGCAGGTGGACCTCGGACGCCCCGGCGCAGAGCAGCTCTCGGGCGCAGGAGGCCGCGGTGCTGCCCGTGGTGATCACGTCGTCGATGAGCAGCGCCCGCCCCGCGATGAGGGGGCCCCGGGCGTCGAAGGCCGCGGCGAGGTTCTCCCGGCGGGCCTCGGCGTCTAAGCCCGCCTGGGCCTGGCCCCCGTCCCGGCGTAAGGCGTAGCGTAAGGGCAGGCCGAGGGCCTCGGCGACGGCCCCAGCGAGGATCGCCGTCGGCATGAACCCGCGCCTGAGGCTCGCCGCGCGGCGCTGGGGCACGGGCACCACGACGTCGAGGCGGGGCAGGCGACCCCGGCTGGCCTCGGCCATGACCCCGGCGAGGCCCTGGAGCGCGGACTCGTCCTGGCCGTACTTGCCCCGGCGGATGGCCGCGCCGACGGGGCCGCCGTAGCTCGCCAGCACCCACGCCGTGCGCAGGGGCTCGGGCGGGTTCGTGAGCGGGAAGAGGCCCTTGGGCAGCCCGGCGGCGCAGGCGGCGCACCACGGCGCGGGCTCCTCGGCGCGGCGGGGGCCCTCACAGGCCGCGCAGCGCGCAGGGAGCACAAGGTCGACGACGGCGCTCAGGATCGGCAACATGGTGGGCTCCCCGAGGAGACCTCACCAATAACTCAACCCCAAGCGGCCGCGGAATTGCTAACCCGCATAATCTTTGTCGATTTAGGCGGGGATCTCGGCGGGCGGCGGGGCCTCGACCCGGGTGCGGCGGGCGTCGCCCCAGAGGCCGTCGAGGTCGTAGTGGTCGCGGAGCTCACGATCAAAGACGTGCATGATCACGTCACCAAAATCGACGAGGATCCAGCGGGCGGAGCTCAACCCCTCCACTGAGCGGGCCTTGACGCCGAGGTCGCTCTCGGCCATGTCCATGCAGTGCTGGGCGATGGCGCGGACCTGGCGGCTGTTGGTGCCGCTGCAGATGACGAAGTAGTCGCAGTAGTTGACGAGGCGCTCGACGTCGAGGATGACGACGTTCTCGGCCTTCTTCTCAAGGCTGAGCGTGCTGAGCGCGCGCACGATCTCTTCGGACGTGATGGCCGCCTCCAAGGGGCGTGATGGGTCAGATGGGCGCCGTGAAGACGCCCGCTCCCCAATAACCCGATCTCGCGCGCGCGCTCACGCGGGGGAGATCAACGCGGCCGATCCCCTCGGGCGTCGGCGGGGGTCTCGATGGCCGGGGGCTGGCCGAAGCCGCTGCGGATGAGCTTGAGCTTCACCCCACGCTCGTCTTCGCCGCCCGCGAGGTAACGCCCTTCAAGGTCGACGCTGAGCCGGACCGCCGTGGCCTCGTCGAGCACGACCTCGCCGGAGAGGCTCAGGGGCACATCCGCCCGGGGCCGGGCCTCGGCGCCTTCGGGGGCCTCGGCGAGGCTCAGGCTGTAGCGTGTCGCCGGGCGGCCCTCGACCACGGCGTCATCGTCCTCGACCTCCCACTGAACCCGCCCGGCGAAGGGCCCCAGCGACTGGTCCCAGAGGTTCCAGGAGTAGCCAAGCTCCGTGCGGTAGAGCTCGGCGTCCTCATGCCGGGTGAAGCGGCCCTGCCCGGCGCGGGCGTAGGCGACCCGCTGGATGACCCGCACCTCGCTGCGCTGGCGCCCGTCGCGCAGGCGCCGGGCCTGGAAGT
Organism: Myxococcota bacterium; assembly: GCA_023150845.1. Taxonomy (GTDB): domain Bacteria; phylum Myxococcota_A; class UBA796; order UBA796; family CAJQPC01; genus JADKFE01. Next base: position 57,943 of record JAKLKD010000011.1, read on the forward strand.
TGTCCCAGTCGCCCCAGAGCAGCTCCAAGGTCTCCCGGGTCTCCCGGCTGCCCTCGACGCTGACGATGGTGGCCTCCAGGCGGTGCGGCCCGAGGCGCGCGGCGCTCTCTAAGGTGACCTGGGTAGACGCCGCGGCGAGCTCATCCGCCGCCGAGGGCCCACACGCCCAGCACCCAAACGCCGTCATCGGCCAGAAGAGCGCGCGCCGCATCCGTCGCCCTCACCGCAGGGGAGATTCCACCTCGGCGAGTGTAGCGCGAAGCTCGTTGAGGCGGCGCCAGCACTCCTGGGTGAGCTCCGTCGTGCCCAGGTGGAGCGGGGCGGAGATCGCCCGAACCTCCACCCCAGCCTCGTCGCGGAAGCGGGCGCGCAGGGCGTCCAGCGCCTCCTCATCGAGGGTGTCGATCTTCGTCAGGACCACGATCTGCGGGCGCCCGGCGAGCTCCGGGGAGAAGGCGCGCAGCTCGTTGTTGATGATCTGGTAGCGCCGCACCGGGTCGGGCACGTCCTCGCCGAAGTCCATGCAGGAGACGAGGTGCAAGAAGAAGGTGCAGCGCTCGACGTGGCGCAAGAAGCGCAGGCCGAGGCCCTGGCCCTCGCTCGCGCCCTCGATGAGCCCGGGGATGTCGGCGATGACGAAGCTGCCCTCCCAGCCGAAGCTCACCACGCCGAGGTTCGGCACGAGCGTCGTGAAGGGGTAGTCCGCCACCCGGGGCCGGGCGTTGGACACCGCGGAGATGAACGTGGACTTCCCGGCGTTGGGGAAGCCGAGCAGGCCCACGTCCGCGAGCAGGCGCAGCTCCAGGCGCACGTTGCGGGCCTGGGCCGGGCCACCCGGGTCGTAGCGGGTGGGCGCGCGGTTGGTCGAGGTCTTGAAGCGGGTGTTGCCGCGCCCGCCTTGGCCGCCGTGGCAGAGCACCACCCGGCGCTCGTCTTCAGCGAGGTCCGCGAGCAATTGGCCCGTCTCGGCGTCAAAGACGACGGTGCCGACGGGCAGCTCGATCACGAGGTCCTCGCCGTCGGCCCCGGTGCGCCCCGCGCCCTGGCCGGGCCCGCCAGCCTTGGCCTCATAGAGCCGCTGGCCGCGGAGGTGCTCCAGGGTGTTGCGACGGGAGGTCGCGTAGAGCACCACGTCGCCGCCTTTGCCGCCGTCCCCGCCGTCGGGGCCGCCGAAGGGCACAAACACCTCTCGCCGGAAGGACGCGCAGCCTTTGCCGCCCTTCCCGGAGATGGTGGTGATCTCGACCTCATCGATAAAACGCATGACGAACCCTGAAGCAGAGAACGCCGCGGAGAGGCTCCGCGGCGATCACGAGCGGTCGTTGAGCGCGCCAGCGGTCACTTGGCCGCGGCGGACTCCTCGGTCTCGACGGGGGTGACGGACACCCGGCGGCGGCCGCGGTACTCGGAGAACTTGACGTGGCCGTCCACCTTCGAGAACAGCGTCCAGTCACGACCGACGCCGACGTTCGGGCCAGCGTGGAAGACGGTGCCGAGCTGGCGGACGAGGATGCTGCCCGCGGTGACGAGCTGGCCATCGCCGCGCTTCACGCCGCGGTATTGCGGGTTGGAGTCGCGACCGTTGCGGGTCGAGCCCTGTCCCTTCTTATGTGCCATGGGGGGGTACTCCAGTGGAGGAGGCGCGGGGCCTCAGGCGTTGATGCCAGTGATCTCGAGGGTGGTGAGCGACGCGCGGAAACCGCGACGAACGCGGGACCGACGACGGCGGCGATACTTGAAGGTGATCACCTTGTCGCCCTGGTCGTGGGAGACGACGCGGGCGGTCACCGAGGCGCCCTCCACCGTGGGGGCGCCGACCTTGATCTCATCGCCGCCAACGAGCACCACCTTAGCGAAGGTGGCGTCAGCGCCGACGTCGAGGGCGAGGCGATCGACCTGAACGGTGTCGTTCACCGCGACCCGGTACTGCTTGCTTCCGATCTCAACTACCGCGTACATGCGAGGACTCCTGTCTCCACAGCGGACCCGAAGGCCCCTTGGAGCGCGAACCCAAGGTATTTAGGCCGTCGCCTGGAGGCTGTCAAGCGTCCGGGGCCACGCCGCGCGCACAAAGCGCCGACCTGGGCCCCGGAGGATCACGCCGCCCGCCCGCCGAGCAGGCTGCGCAGGGCGTCGAGGCGCGCTTGAACCTGCTCGGTGTCGAGTCCTTGGTGCCGCGCGGGCAACATACGTTTGGTGGACGACTCGAACACCGCGAGCAGCTCCATGAACTCCAGCATCCGGGTGTCCCGGGAGGGGATCACGTCGGTGACCGCGGCGTCGAGGTCGGCGGCGCTCACCACCTCCCGATCCTCGCCGTTGGCGATGCCCGCCGAGGCCAAGAGCACGGCCTCGATCTCCGCCGCGCTGTAGCCGGGGATCCGCGCCGCCGCCGCGCGCAGGTCCACGTCTGGGGCCAAGGTGAGCTTGTTCTTCCGCACCTGGGCCTCCATGACGCGCAGGCGCTCGTCCTCGTGCTCGGGGAAGAAGAAGGGGATCTTGAGGTCGAAGCGGCCCGGCCGCTTGAGGTCGGTGTCGAGCTTGTCGGGGCGGTTGGTCATCATCACGATCACCACCCGGCCGCGGTGGGAGGTGTCGGACATGAACTCCTTGAGCCGGGCGATCACCCGGGAGCCCGTGCCGCCATCCGTCTCGCCGCCTTGGTTGCCGATGCTGCGGTCGGCCTCGTCCAAGATGAGCAAGACGTAGCCCAGGCCGTCGACGACCTGGAGGATCTTCTCCAGGTTGGCCTCGGTGGAGCCCACCCACTTGTCGCGGAAGTTCTTGAGCTTGAGGCAGGTGAGCCCGCTCTCCCCGGCGAAGGCCTCGGCCAGGTAGGTCTTGCCCGTGCCCATGGGGCCCACGAAGATCACGCCCATGGGCACGCGGTTGGTGTGGCCCTTCCGGATCGCCGTGGCGATGCGCATGAGCTCCTCCTTCACGCCGTCCATGCCGCCGACGTGGGAGAAGTCGTGCGCCGGGTCCACGAACTCGACGAGGCCGTGGCACTCCTGCTCGATGATCGACTTCTTGCGCCGGGACACGGCCTTGAACGAGATCGCCTGCCCGCCCTCCCGCGCGACGCGGAAGAGGCCGCGGATCTGCAGGAGCGTGAGCCCGGCGGTGACCCGGGCGAGGTCGTGCTCGCTCATCTGGAGGTCGATGCCCGCGAGGTCCTGGGCGCGGATGAAGCGCTCCCGCTCCTCCTCGTTGGGCAGGGGCACCGCCACATGGGCGAGCTGGGGCGAGGCGAGCACCTTGCGGTGAAGCTCCAGGAGCTGCTCGGTCACCAGGATCACGAGGTTGTCTGAGGCGAGGAGCGCCGGGTCGGAGGACCAGCGCTGCAAAGAGACGAGCGCGCGTTTGTCGAGCTCAGACATGAAGCTGAGGTCGCCGCTCGGCGCGATGGTCTCGGCGTAGTCGAGCACCACGGCCGCGCTGTGGCGGGTGTCGGTGATGACCTCCTCCAGATGCGGCAGCACCTCGCCGGGGCCCTTGGGCAGCTCCGCCAAGGTCACGCCGCCGGAGAGGCAGCGGTTGAGGCGGCCCTCCATCTCTTTGGTGGGCACCTCGACGCCTTCAGAGACGTTGTACCAGGCGACGATCTCCTTGGAGCGCGACAAGAACGCCTCCAAGAACGCCCGCAGGGGGACGTACTGGATCTTGCCGTCGCGGTCCTCCCAGGGGTGCAGGTCGCGCACGTTGCCGTGCAGCAAGAACATGCTCGCCTCACCGGCGAGATACCGCTCTCGTAGCTCACGCGCCCACGAGGGGAGCTGGGGTTCACGCTTCATCTAGACCTCCGCCGCCTCGTCCTATCCCGTGGCGCGGCCCCATGGTAAACCCTCGTGATGCGAGCCCTCCTCCTCGGCGCCGACGGGATGCTCGGACAGGCGCTCCAGCGCGTGAACCCCGGGCACACCCTCCTGCCGCTGACCCGGCGCGTGCTCGACCTCCGCGAGCTCTCGGGCCTCGACGCCCTCTTGGCCACGCTCAACCCCGAGCTGGTGATCTTCTGCGCCGCGGTGAGCGACGTGGACCGCTGCGCCACGGACCCCGAGGCCTGGGCGGTGAACGTCGAGGCCCCCGCCGCCTTCGCCGCGCGCCTGCCCACCTGGTTCGTGAGCAGCAACTACATCTTCAGCGGCCCGGGCCCCCACACCCCCGACACGACGCCCTCCCCGGTGAACGCGTACGGCGCCCAGAAGGCCGAGGCCGAGCGCCGGGTGCTCGCCGCCGGGGGCCACGTCGTTCGCACCGGCTGGCTCTACGGCCCGGGTGGGCGCAACTTCCCGTCTTCCCTCCCCCGCCGCCTCGGCGTCGAGCCCGTGCGCGCCTTACGCGGCTGGCCGGTGCAGCCGACCTATGTGGAGGACCTCGCCGCCGCGCTGTGGCGCCTGCCCACGGGGGTGAGCCACCTCATCGGCGAGGAGGAGTGTGACTGGTTCACCTTCGCCACGGAGGTCGCGGAGCGGCTGGGCGCGCCGCCGCCGGAGCCCGCCGACGCGCTGCCCTGGGGCGCCCGGCCTCAGGACGCGCGCCTGAGCCCCGCCACCTTGCCGGGGTGGCGGGACGGGGTGGGGAGGTGGCTTAGAGGCCGACGGGGATGATCGCCGTGTGGCCCTCGTGGGAGGGTGAGCCGATGATCCAGTCCGCGACGCCGTCGCCGGTCGCGTCGGGGGCCCAGACGACGTCCGCGCCGGTCGCCCACTCCCCTTCGCCGTAGAAGGTCGCGGCGGCGACCTCGGAGATGTCCCAAGTACCCGACACAGATCCATAGACGAGCCACACCGCGCCGGTGCTTGATCCGTGCCGGTCGTTCTGCCCGTCGCCGATCATGAGGTCCGCGAAGCCGTCACCGTCCGCGTCATGGGCCGCGACGGAGGTGCCGATGGAGAGGTTGTCCGACTCCCCGAAGATCGACACGTCGGAATAGAAGGAGTCCTTGTCTCCGCTCAGCGCGCCGCCAAAGATCACAAACACCGCGCCCGCGTTCATGCTCGTCGTGTTGGCGGTGTTGGACTCATCACCGACGATGAGGTCGAGGCTGCCGTCCCCGTTGACGTCGGCGGAGGCGAGCTGCCCGCGATCGTCGGCGAGACTGGAGTAGCCTTCGTGCTTAAACAGGGTGAAGTCAGCGTCCGCAGTGGACAGGGTGCCCGAGACGGGGCCATAAAACAGCGCGACCCCACCATAACTGTAGGTGGTGTCGAAGTAATGAAGCCCGCTCGCCGAGACCGCGAGGTCGTCCACGCCGTCCCCGTTGATGTCGCCCAAGCCCAGGCCGCCGATTCCCGCGGTCTCGCTGCTGTCGGCGCCATAGATGATCGCCTCGCCCTTCTTCAGCTCGCTGTGGCTCAGGCCCTCCACCACAAACGCCGCGCCGCCGCCTGGCTTGGCGCCGTTCAGGTAAGGCGCGCCGACGACGATCGCCTCTTTGCCGTCGCCGTCCAGATCCCCGGCGACGGCGAGCATCTGGCAGGTGTTGTCGCCATCCGTCACGCCGGTCCACGAGGCGATGGCGTCGTCTTTCCCAAGCTCACCCCGGGCGTCGGCGGAGAAGGCGTAGACCGTGCCGACGCTGCTGTCGCTGTCGGGGCTCCAGCTACAGGCGATGATCTCGGGGGTGCCGTCGCCGTCGAGGTCGGCCGCCTCCACAACATAGCCGAGGCGATCGTTCGTGCCTTTGCCATAAAACACCGCGTCGGCGTCCGCGACGGTGCCCGAGGTGATCGGGCCCAACATCAGGTAGACCGCGCCCGCTCGATCCCCACCCTCGGAGTTTCCTTGAGCCCCGATGAGCAGGTCGCTCACGCCGTCGTGGTTGAAGTCGGCCACGGCCAAGGAGCTACCGGAGTACTCCCGGGTCTGAACGCCGTCCACCATCACCGTCGCCATCTCGCTCAGGTCATGCTCCCCCGACCAGCGCTCTAGGTCGGCGTCGCTGTCGGAGTCCGTGTCGCTGTCGGCGTCGCTGTCCGAGTCTCCGTCGGCGTCGGCGTCGGTGTCGGTGTCGGAGTCCGCGTCCCCATCGGCGTCGGCGTCGCCCTCGGGCTCCTCCCCGTCGCAGTCGGGCGAGCCCGCGCAGCCGTCGTCGTCGCAGTCGAAGAGGCCGTCGCCGTCGTCATCCGCGGCGTTCGTGCAGTCACCGACCTCAACACCTTCACCTTTGGGGCCACAAGCGAGCCAGAGCAGGAACAGGACCATCAAGACCTCACGTCATCGGAGATGAGGCCTTCATCCTGCCACAAGCCGCGGGGCTTGTCTACAAGCTTGAGGTGGGGCGGTGGCTTAGAGCCCGATCCACACCGTCTTGAGCTGGCTCATCTCGTCGAGCACGGCCTCGCCGTTCTCGCGGCCGAAGCCCGACTGCTTGACGCCGCCGTAGGGGGCCGTGGCGTCAAAACGGTTGTAGGTGTTCACCCAGACCGTGCCCGACTGGAGGCGCTGGGCCATGTGGTGCGCCTTGGACACGTCCTTCGTCCACACCCCGGCGGCGAGGCCAAACTCGCTGTGGTTCGCCAGGGCGATGGCCTCCTCGACCGTCTCAAACGTCAACACCGCGAGCACGGGACCGAAGACCTCCTCCTGGGCGATGGTCATCTCGGGGCGGACCTCATCAAACACGGTCGGCGCCACGAAGTAGCCGGGGCCGTCCACCGGGCCGCCGGTGCGAAGCCGGGCGCCCTCCTCTTGGGCGCGCTCAATGTAGCCCACCACACGGTCACGGTGCTCGGCGCTGATGAGCGGGCCGATCTGTGTGCCTTTCGCCTCGGGATCGCCGACCTTCATGGCACGGGCGGCGTCTACGACCTGGGCGATGACCTCCTCGGCGACGCTCTTCTCGACGAGCAGGCGCGTCCCGGCGGTGCACAGCTCCCCCTGGTTGTAGAAGCAGGCCGGGGCGGCGGCGCGTGCGGCGGCGAGCAGGTCGGCGTCGGCGAAGACGATGTTCGGCGACTTCCCGCCGAGCTCCAGGCTCACACGCTTGAGGCTCGCGGCGGCGTTTCGCATGATGAGACGCCCCGTCTGTGTGCCGCCGGTGAAGCTGATCTTCGCCACGTCGGGGTGATCGACGAGCGCCGCGCCGGCCTCCTCGCCATAGCCGGTGACCACGCTCACCACGCCCGGCGGCAGGCCCGCCTCCTCCATGAGCCGCACGAGCTCAATACACGAGAGCGAGGCCTCCTCCGGCGGCTTGAGCACCACCGTGTTGCCGACCGCCAGGGCCGCGGCGACCTTACGCGCGGCGATGAGCAGGGGGAAGTTCCAGGGCACGATGGCGCCGACCACACCCAGAGGCTCCCGCAGCGTAGACGTGGCGAAGGGCCCCCGCACGGGGAAGGTGCGGCCGGTGAGCTTGGTGGGCCAGCCCGCGAAGTAGAAGAAGGTGTCGGCGGTGCGCGGCACGTCGATGGTGCGCGCGTTGACCAGGGGTTTGCCCGTGTCCCGGGACTCGATGGCCGCGAGCTCGTCGTTGTGCTGCACGATGAGCTCGGCGACGCGGCGCAGGAGGCGCTCCCGCTCATAAGGGTCGATGCGCGCCCAGCGGTCGAAGGCCCCGCGGGCGGCGCTCACGGCGAGGTCCACGTCTTCGCGGCGGCCCCGGGGCAGCTCCGCGAGCAGCGCGCCCGTGGCCGGGTTGTAGGTGGGGAAGGTCTCCCCGGACAGCGCAGGGCGGGCTTGGTGCTGGATGCGGATCATCGGTTCCTCGGGCGATGGACGGGGGAAAGGTAGCACGTTGGGGGGCGGACGAGGGGCGTGGTGGGAGAAGGCTTGACGGGATGCCGTGGATCAAGGTGTACTCTGCGAGAAGCGCCCGCTTCGTTAGGCTTCAATGAGGAGACCCTGGATGCTCACCCTCCTGCTTCTGCTTGGCTGCCAAACCTACGTGCAACAGGCCAAAGCCGACGCCCTGGCCGCAGAGCTCCCGATGGTCACCCACCAGCTCGGCGTCGCGCTCTCGGGGGAGCACGGCCTCGACACGCCCTGGCTCGCCTGCGCGCCGGGGGTCTGTGCTCCCCCAACGAGCCTTGAAGGGGAGCACAGTGAGCGGCTCAACGAGCGGTTTGTGTGGCGAATCAACCCCGCCGAACGTGGCGGTGAGGTCTGTGTTCGTGAGACTCAGACGGCCCGCTGTATGTGCTCGGCGAGTGGCGAAGTGCCGGTCGAGGCCCGGTGCGAAGACGCTGGGCTGTGACCCTCGACCCCTACCCCTCCTCCACCCGCACCTCACCCGACCGGCCATCGACGGTGACACGTTGACCATCACGCAGCAAGGTTGTTGCGTTGGTGACGTTCACCACGGCGGGCAGGCGGACCTCGCGGGCGACGACGGCGCCGTGGCTGAGCATGGATCCCAGCTCCAGCACCAGGGCCCCGGCGACCAGAAACAGGGGGGTCCAGCCGGGGTCGGTGGCCGTGGTGACGAGCACGTCGCCGGGGCGCAGGCGGTGGGCCTCCTCCGGGGAGCGCAGCACCCGCACGAAGCCGGTCGCGCGGCCGGGGGAGATGCCGAGGCCGCGCAGGGTGCGGCCGCCAGGAGCCACCTCCACGCCCTCGTCGCCCAACAAGAAGACGGGCGGGGCTGGGCGCTCGGCGTAGGCGGCCCACACCGCCCGGCGGCCCTCGGCCACGCGCAGCAGCTCCGCGGCCTCGCGGCGACCTTGGGCCAGCTCTCGCAGCTCGGGCCACTCCAGCCACCGCGCCAAGGTGCCGTCGCCGAGGACATCCTGGGTGAGCGTGGTCAAGGCGCGCTGGAGGGACCAGGCCACACGGTCAAAGTGGAAGCGCTGCTCCTCCCGAAGCTGCATGTGCCGCCGGGCGAGGCGCACCGTCGCCAGGGTGAGCCGCCCGCCGAGCCCCTTCGCCTGGGCCTGAAGCTGGGCCATCGCCGCGTCTGAAGCCGCCGCCTGGGCCCGGGCCAGCGCGACGGGGTCTTCCCGAGATCCCCGGCGCCAAGACTCCAAGAGCGGCTCGATCAGGCTGGGGTCGTCCCCCCAGCGCGGGGCGAAGATCTCCCAGGAGCTGCTGCTCGCCCGGTGCCCGAACCGCCGCAGGAGCGCGTCCCGGTCCCCGCCCAAGGCCACCTCCCGCAGGGCGAGGTTCACCTCGGTCGTGCGGCTGCCTTCAGGGGCGCGCAGGAGGTCGTCGAGCTGCTCCGGGGGCACGAGGCCGCCGAGGGTCTGATGCAACAGATTCGCTAGCAGAAGCGAGATGACGTGGATCTTGATGTACTCCCGCAGGAGCAGGATGAGGCGCTCGATCCGGGAGACGAGGGCGCCTGCGTCCGGGGCGGGGCCCTCCAGGCTAGGGAGCTCCCGGTCGAGGCGCTCCACGAAGCGGTCCCAGGAGAGGTGGTTCGTGAGCGGGTTCCACCGGAAACGCTGCCAGCGACGCTCTCGGGCCGTGGTCGAGAGGATCGAGCGGTACACCCTGAAGTCCGGCGGGTAAGCCCAGCGGCGGGTCCAGCGGTGAAGCTCCTCTGGGGGCAAAAACTCCATCATGAACGCCGGGGGCGGCAGGCCGGGCAGCTTAAACGCGAGGTGCCGGAACACCGTGGCGTTGACGTAGGGGTAACCTCGCAGCAACCTTGTTGCCTGATCACCGCCCAAGAGGCGCCGGGAGGTCTCGGGGTAAGCGATGAACCACTCCAAGAGCCCGCCGACGATGGACCAGCCCATGGGCGTGACCGGGCCGATGAACCGTTCGCCGATGAAGCGGCGGGTCCACAGGGCGGGGCCGGCGCGGGTGGGCTCCCCGGCGGCGGTGATCGGCCGGGCCTGCAGCAAGAACAGGCGCCCGGCGGGGTCCATGGCCCACTCGACGTCTTGGGGGCAGCCCGTGAGGCGCTCCACGGCGAGGCCCAGGCGCCCGAGCTTGCGGCGCTCGTTGGGGGTGAGCCGGGGCTCCTCTGGCCGGGGGACCGCCGCCCAGACCAGGTCCTCCGACGAGCCGGGGACGAGCTGCCGGGGCTGCTCGACGGGGCTCACCGCCCGATCCTCCACCTGCAGGCGCGCGGCGAGGCGGCCCAAGAGCGGCAGGCGGCGGGGTCGGCCCAAGGTCGCGCGCTCGGGGGTGACCTGGCCGGAGACCAGGGCCTCGCCCATGCCAAACACGGCCTCTAAGGTCATCTCCGCGAAGCTGCCCGTCACCGGGTTCATCGTGAACAAGACCCCGGAGACCCGGGCGTCGATGAGCGGCATGATCACCACGCCCATGCCCAGGCGCCCCACGGCCCGGCCCTCGGCGCCCCGGTACACATGCACCCGGTCGGCGAAGAGGCTGGCCCAGCAGCGCCGCACGGCCGCCTCCAGGGCGTCGCCTTGTCGCACGTTGAGCAAGGTCGAGAGCTGCCCGGCGAAGCTGCGCTCCTTGCCATCCTCACCCAAGGCTGAAGAGCGCACCACGAGGCGATCCCCGAGCCCGCCGCAGGCCACCCGCAGGGCCCCGGCGAGGGTGGGCGGCATCGCCCCGGCGTTGACCCGGTGCCTCAGCCCCGCCGCCAGCTCGATGCGCCCGGCGCGCTCAAAGCGCTCAAGCTCGTCAACGAGCTTGTTGTGCTCTAAGAACAGCCGCAGCGCGGCGTCGGTGAGGGCCACGCCCGGCGGCACGGGCAGCCCGGCGCGGGTGAGCCGGGCCAAGGAGGCCGCCTTGCCGCCGACGTGGTCCAGCTCCTCGGCGGTGAGGTCGTGCAGCGGGGCGAGGAGGCGCATTCACCCGATCTAATGCGGCGCCCGCGGGGGGGCGAGGCGCCGGGGGCGAGGCTCACTCGGCCAGGGCCTCGGTCACCACCTCGTGCCGGGACTCGACGTGCGCGACCAGGTCCTCCACGGAGCCCTCAAACGCGGCGTCGGAGCTCAGCATCGTGGACTCCGCCCGCTCGCCGCCCTCACCGATGACGTAGGGCTCGATCAGGGCGTGCAGGGTCTCGGCCTTGGCCCGGAAGGTCTCCACCTCCATGGCGCCCACAACCGCCTCGGCGAGCAGCGCCTCGTACCGGGCGCGGTACACCTCATCGTCCATCAGACGGCGGATGAGCGGCCACTCCTCGCCGACGCCGTCATGAAACAGATCCTCTGTCTCCAGAGCCTCCCCCGTGGGCCCGACGTTCTGCAGCGAGAGGCTGTAGTCCCAGGGGATCCAGGTGAGGCGCCCGCCGTCTTGGGGCACGCCGTAGACGTAGTGGTTCTGGGCCATCGAGCCATACTGATCCCAGTTCACCATCACCGTGGTCACGGCCAGCCAGTTCAAGAAGCCGTCCACGTCAAAGCCCGCCTCCAAGGCCGCGCGAAAGGCCTCACCTTGGAGGCTCTGGTCGTTGAGGTCCTCCAGCACGGCGATGATGTCTGACCAGTCCGCGGCGTCCTCGTTGGTCTTCTTCTCGAAGCTCTCCTCCTCAAAGCAGGTCCAGTCCGCGCAGTCGCCCTCGGGTTTGTAGAGGTTGCCCGACTCATCCCCCCACACGCGGTCCATGAGCTGATCCGAAGGATCCTCCATCATCGTGTACAGACCCCGGTACTCGGGGCCCTCGCCCACGTCCCAATACACGGCGACGAAGGCGTTCCGCGCGGCGGGCAGGCCCCGATCCTCCAGGATCCAAGACGCCAGGACGTCGTGCATCAAGGAGTCATCGGACATGCCGTTGGAGAAGGTCATCTCCGAGAAGCCGTACAGGCGCTGATCGTCGATCTGGGGGAAGTCGTCCTCGTACTTGTCGAGGTTCAGGCGAAAGGGCAGCTTCTCGCTCCCTTGAGACCAGGCGGTGGAGAGCGTCGAGTTGCCCTTGTAACGAATCCCGACGTGGCACCACACCACACCATCGGCGCTGACCGTCGCGGGCACATAGGTCGGGTCGTCGTCAAAGAAGGAGAGGCCGCCGCCGCCCGCGCCGCCGCCGAAGGAGTCGGGCATACACATCAGCTCGCCGCCGGGGCCGTCTGTGCAGGCGCCGGAGATGTCCCCCGTCGAGAGCTCGGCGTCACAGTCGTCCCCTTCGGACAGGCCCTCGCAGGCCTCGGCGAGCGCCCGCATGTCCGCCTGGGTGAGCTCCTCGGGGCCGCCGCCGCCGCCGGGCCCAGCGCCGCCGCCCTCGCCGAAGGCCGCCCCGGCGAGGGCCTCCATGTCGGCCTGCATGGTGGCGTAGTCGTCGGGATCGATCACGACGTCGATGCGGCGCACGCGGCTGAGGTCAAACACGCCGTCGTAGTCGGCCTCGGCGTCTTTGCTGTGGGTCAGCTCGCCCCAGCCCGCCGTGCGGTCGCCGCTCACGACGCAGGCCTCGTCGAGGGTCTCCGCGAGGCTCGCGGTGTCGTCGGTGCTGGCGTCCTTGTCGCAGGCGGCGGCGAAGGTGAAGGCGAGGGCGGCGAGCGGTCGGCGCATGAGATCGGCTCCGGTTGGGTCCACGGTCACCCTAGCACCCTGGTGAGCTGAACTGGTGGTGGAGCCGGGCGAGCGGCGGCGTGGGCGGGGCGGGCGGCGAAGATCAGGGTCAAGGCGAAACACAACAACCTCGCTGCGTTCAGAGAACCCGAGGTTCAACGGGGCAGGCGCGTGGGCCGAGCGAGAGGTCCCGGCGCCCCAGCGGGCGAGGTCCACGGCGGCGCCGCGAGGGCGGATTCGTGAGGGTTCGCCTTGCGATGGGCTGCGCCGTCGTTCATCATGGGGAAGCGCCCCTTTGGATCGCCGTCGCGCGGCGATGCCCCAGCGACCCACCGTGAGAGGATGATGCGTAAGGTCGATGAAGCCGCCGCCGCTCAAGCCCAGGTCGGGCGCCGCTCCGCGGGTCGAGCGCGCCTTGCCGGGCCGAGCGAGGGCGCCCGCCGTCGCCGCTGGCGCGCGACCACGCTCACCTGCTTGCTGAGCGTGGCGGCCTGCAGCGGCGGCGACCGACGTGGTGACGAACGAGACGCCGCGCCAAACGCAGATCGGGCTGCGGCTCCTGTGGCGTACAAACAGGTCGTCGTCGGCAACACGCAGGCTTGCGCGCTGCGGGAGGACGGGAGCGTGGAGTGTTGGGGCGCGACGGAGGAAGAGATCGAGATTGGGACAACAGACATCTACTACCATGAGGGCGTCGCACCAGATGGCTTGTTCGAGAGGCTGGACATCTCTGGTGTGAGCAGGACTGGACAGCCCGTCAACTCAGCCAGCGGCAGAGCGTGCGCCATTGAGCGTGGATCCTCAACCATTTGCTGCTGGGGTCGCGCCAACTTCGGCCGTAACGGCAACAAGACGTGCGCTCAGATGCTTGCTGCATTCGAACATGACCCCTTTACGGAGGTTGTAAATGGTGAGACGCAGGTATGTGGCTTAACAACTTCGGGCGAGTTACGGTGCCGAGACGACCACGGCACCGAGCACATCGTCACTGGTGTTCTTGACATTGCTGGTTCAGGTTACTCAGTCTTCGCTTATTATGAAGACGGACTCTTCGAGGATGCGATCCTGAGCGGTGGCGGAGATTGCCGCACCGTTGACACCCTCGGTGACAGCGCAACGTCTATCCCGAAAGGACTCACAAATCCATCGCTGGTAGACGGCTCCCCAAGCTGCCTATGGCAGTCTGAACCAGGGATCATTCGATGCGCTGACAGCCGCGGCGACTGGGATCCCGGGTCTGGAATGGTCGACGCCGTTGGCCGTGGAACCACGACCTGCGCCATCTACGAGTCCGGCGAGGTCCGCTGTGAGACTCCTCACTACGACTATTCCGACTCCGACTACACCAGCGACTGGCCCGACGACCCCGTAGGCCAGTTCAAGCAAATCGCCCTCTGGCCTGACAACGCCAGCGTAGGCTGCGGCGTCACCCTCGATGGGCAGATCTCGTGCTGGGGCTCCCCCTCCGGGCAGGCCCGAAGGATCGTCAGCGATGCTCCCTGAGCGCCGGGCCTTGAGCCTTCTCCTCTTCGCCGCCCTCTGCGCCTGTGGCGGCGACGACCCGACTCGCCCCAATCCGACGGACGATGACACGACCGAATACCTCGACCCCCCTGACCGAATCCCTACAGACTCCGGCTCTTTTGACCACGAGTACCATCTCCAGACCCTCGCGGTCGGAAACACCCAGGTCTGCGCGGTTCGTGACAATGGCTGGCCCATCTGCTGGGGCGCAACCGAGGTCGAGATCGAGCTCGGCACAGAAGACCTCTACTATTATGATGGGGTGGCTCCCACAGGCGTCACCTTCTCCAAGCTTCATTTCTCAGGTCTCTCGCGCCTAGACGAGCCCCAACACTCCGCCAGCGGGCGCGTCTGCGCCATCTTTGAGGATCCCACCATCTCCTGCTGCTGGGGGCGGGCCACTAGGTTTGATCAGCTCATGCTCTGCGATTACCGCGATCACGCCCCCGCCGATGACCCCTTCGCCCAGGTCGTCTCGCTCACCGTCGCCGACTGTTACCTCCACACCTCCGGCCGCCTCTGGTGCTGGGACTCCCAAGGCCAATGGGACCTCGCCACCGACATCGCCCAGGTCTCCACCGCCCACCGCACCCTCTACGCCCTCCACAACGACGGCTCCCTCTCCTCTTGGCTCATGCTCTCCGACGAGTGTGAGACCAACGCCCCCAACGACCTCTCCCGCGAGACCCTCTCCGCGGACATCACAAACCCCGCCCTCGTCGAAGGCGCCGACGCCTGCCTCTGGGACCGGGACGACGGACAGATCCGCTGCCTCAACCCCGACTTCAACCGCGACGCCGGGCCTGGCGTCGCCCAGGTCGTCGGACTCGGCGGCGTCACCTGTGCACGGTACGAGACCGGCGAGGTCCGCTGTGAGGCCCCCGAAGGATGCTGCGAGCTCCAGAGCCCACAGCCTGAGACCGGGGCGTTTCAGCCCGAGGGCCTCTTCAAACACATCGCCCTCTGGCCCGACTCCGCCACCGTCGGCTGCGGCGTCACCTTGGAGGGGGAGGCCCGCTGCTGGGGCGAACCCGGCGGACAGGCCACACGCATCGTCACCGATGTGCCGAGCTGGGATTGATGAGCCGCGCGCAACTTCGGTGAAGTCTCGGCTACACTGCGCACCTATGCTCATCTCGCTCCTGCTCCTCGCCTGCGGCTCCCCCGCGCCCAAGACCCCAGACACGCCCACCCCGGCCACGACGCCCACCCCGACGGCCAGCCCGGCGGCGGACGACACCTTCGCCAACGTCGCCCCGGCCAAGGTGCTGGAGGTCGTGGACTGCGCTGAGCGCACCCTCGCCCGGGTGCAAGAGGCGCAGTGGGTGTTCTGGGTGTCGTTGCCAAAGCAGCCCCTCCAGGTGGAGGACCAGCTCTTGTTGGGCAAGGGCCCGCTCTTGACGGCCGTGACCTGCGGCGAGGCGACGTACAACGATGTTGTTGTCATTGAGCAGGCCAAGGTGGTCAACGCCGAGCAGGCGCAGGCGGCCTTGGGGCTCAAGCCGCCCGAGGGTGGGCTGAGCATCGCCGAGCTCGTCGCCAAGCGGGCGGAGCTGGCGGGCAAGCCGGTGAAGGTGCGGGGCCGGGTGGTGAAGCTCAACAAGGGCATCTTCGGCAAGAACTGGATGCACATCGTCGATGGCTCCCAGGCCGAGGGCGACCTCACGATCACCAGCGACAGCTTCGCCGAGGTCGGGCAGGTCGTCACGGCCTCTGCGACCCTCACGATCGACAAGGACCTCGGGTTCGGCTACTTCTACAGCGAGATCTTGGAGGACGCCGCGCTCACGGTGGAGTGATCCCCGCTTGTGTTTGGCGGGGCTTTGGCCCATGATGGTTGGGCCCACCGACATGGAGGTCTGGTGCGCTCGCTCCTGGTGCTCAGCCTGCTCGGCCTGTTGGCCTGTGGTCCCGGCCGCTCCCTTGACCGCGCCGAGCGCGCGCTGCAGGAGGGCGACTTCGCCGGGGCCGAGGCGGGCTTTCGGCAGGTGCTGGAGCGCTGGCCCGACCAGGCCGACGCGCTCTATGGCCTCGGCTTTGTGTACAACGCGAGCGGCGACGTCTCCCGCGCCCGGGACTACTTCAACCGCTGCGTGCGGGTGGCCCCCCAAGACGCCCGCGGGCACCGGGGCCTGGGCCTGGTCGCCATCGCCGAAGGCAACCCGCTCCAGGCCGAGGAGCACCTCACCGAGGCCCTGCGCCTGAGCCCCGACGACCCCCGGGCCCTGAGCACCCTGGGGATGCTGCGACTCAGCGAAGGCCGACACGAGGACGCCCTGGCCTTCTTGACCCGCGCCCAGGCCGCTGAGCCCGACCGCGCCGAGTACGCGCTGAACATCGCCGAGGCCCAGCTCCGGCTCAAGCGCCACGAGGAGGCCCTGGCCACCGTAGACGCCGCGCTCCAGGCCGAGCTGCGGGAGCCGCGCTTTCGGGGGATGTTGCTCGTGCTCCACGCCCGGATCATCGTGGCCATGACGTCGGACCGGGTCGATCCCGCCCGCTGCGACGAGACCGCGCCGCCGGTGCTCACCTGGCTGAGCCGGGCCACGGGGGATCTCGAGGAGGCCATCAGCCTGGGCATCCCCTTGGGCGATCTGCCCGCCGCCCGCCGCCTCGTCGCGCGCCGCAAGAGCCTCATCGCCGAGCAGTGCCCCGGCGCCGCGAGCCCCGGCTAAACCCCGAAGATCGCGGCCAGGGCGGACTCTGGCCAGATTGGGGCTTCCCATTTGGGGAAAACTCTGGTAAGTCATACCTTTGCGGGTCTCTGCGCCCCGCGATCACCCCCGCGCCCCGAGAAGGACTCTTGGCCACGCGCCCGCTCCGCACCGGCACCACCCTGACTGAGCTGATGGTCGTCTTGTCGATCATCGGCCTGATGGCGGCGATCGGCCTGGGCACGGTGAAGGACCAGATCCCCCGCTTCCGCATGGTTCGCGCGGCGAAGCAGCTCTCTTCGGACATCGCCGCGCTGCGTAACACGGCGATTGAGCAGAACCGGGAGACGCGGCTCTTGCTCGTCGCCGCGGACTCGTCCTGGGAGAGCCCCGGCGCCACGAACGTCGGCGAGTGGTGGATGCAGGTGGGCGACCTGCCCCTCGGCTCCACCCAGTGGGACACCTTCCCCGCCGACGCGCAGGAGGACGGCGTGGACGACAGCTTCGCCTTGGGCCAGGTCGTCATCACCGAAGACGGCGACGATGAGGTGCCCGGCGTGTCGCTCAAGCCCTGGGACCCCCTCGCCGGGCCCGGCGCCGGGAACGCCAGCGCCATCGTGTTCTCCCCCCGCGGCTGGCTCTCGAACCCGCCCGGCGACTTCAACAGCCAGGGCTACGTCGAGCTCACGCTCGTGAACATCGCCGCCAAACGCGACGGCGTAGACGACTCGATCACCGTGCGGATCGCCCGGTCAGGAATGGTACGCCTCGTGTCTTCTCTTGGGGAAGACTTGGGGGGAACCGCCGGGACCGCCACCGGATCCAGCGCGGGAGGACCATGATGGCCCACACCCTCCTTCACCGCCGCGCTCGCCGGAGCCGCCGCGCCTTCACCCTCATCGAGGTGCTGGTCGCGACGGCGCTGCTCGGCTTCTCGCTCATCGTCATGTTCGGCTTTCACGCGCAGGCGGTGCGCAGCAACCGCGAGGCGCGAAAGGTCACGGACTGCACCTACCTCGCCCAGCGCCAGGCCGAGGACCTGCTCGCCTTGGAGTGGACCCGCACCGGGGGTCGCGGCTCGGGCAGCCTCGCCAGCGGCACGTCCGGCGCCGCGGACTGGGGGCACCTCTACCACCCGGCGGGCGGCGGGGCGCCGACGCCGGTCAACGCCATGGGCGAGACCTTGGGCTCGGAGACGGCCGGGCAGCCCGCGGCGACCTACTACATCACCTGGGAGGTGGACGAGATGGACCCCACGAATGACTCGTGGATCCGCCTGCGTGTCCGCTGCGCCTGGGAGGACCGCGCCTTCGGCAACTGGAACGGCACGACGATCTCCACCTACCGCTACCGGGACGACTGATGCGCGCCACACACAAACTCCGCAGAGCCCGTCAGGGCTTCACGCTGCTTGAGATGATGGTCGCCGTCGCCTTGTCGATCATCGTCACGGCGGCGTTGTACGCGCTGTTCATCGCCCAGAGCCGCCAGTTCATGACCCAGGACTCCCAGTCCTACATGCACCAAAATCTGCGGTTCGCCATCGACATCCTCTCGCGCTCGGCGCGTATGGCGGGCTACGGCACGGGCGGTGAGGTCACCGGGGAGCTGGGCTTTGACCCGGCCTCCTCGGCCGTCTCGAACGTCGCGACCTTGCCCGCGGTGATCAGCTACGACTCCTGGAGCGGCGGCACGGACGCGATCACGATCGTCTACGCCGACCCGACGCTGGAGATGATGACCGCGCCGAACCAGATCAACGCCTGCAGCACCTCGGGCATCAGCTTCCCCACCAACCGCCCCAACTACGGCACCTACCTCTCCAGCTACGGCGTGGGCGACTACGTCATGTGCTGGGACTACGCCCCGGCCACGGGCACGGAGTCTTACCTCTGGTCGGTGCAGTCCGCCGGAAACTCCAGCACGGGCGGCTTGGGTGTGACGCCGATCACCGCGGGTGTGTTCACCGACTTCGACGCCGTCTGTGACCCCGCCGATGAGAACCTGCCGCCCGTCATGCACTGCTCTCGGGCGCATATCCTCACCTTCTACATCGACAACACCGACGACGGCGTCGGCCCGGGCTCTCCCCAGCACCCGGTCTTGATGATGGACCTCGACTTCGACTTCCCCTCCACGGGCCCGTCCACGGATGACGTGCCCCTGGTGGACGACATCGAGGACCTCCAGATCTCGTACTGTCCGCGCTCCTTGGCGACCGCGGTCGGCGGCTGCGAGAGCGCGGCCGCCTGGACGGACAACCTCGGCACCACGTCAGGGCCCTACGACGGGACCGAGGTGTGGATGGTGCGCTTCTCCTTGGTGGCCCGCTCCATGCGGGAGGACGAGCGCGGCGTCTTCCGATCTTCCCGGCCAAGTCTCGAAAATCACTCGCCAACTGACCCCGAAGACGGGTATTATCGTCAGGTGTTGACCACCGCGGTCACCGCTCGAAACCTCCGAATGATGCACACGCCATGACCCCTCGCCACCGCACCCCGGTCCAGCGCGTCGTCGCCCCCCTCGGGCGGCGCGGCTACGTCATGCTCGTCGTGTTGGTGCTGCTCGCCCTCATCGGCGTCATCGGCGCGACGAGCTTGTCCATCGCGGGCGTCGACCAGCGCATCGCGAGCCACAACCGCAAACACATGGTCGTCTTCAACACCTCCACGGCGGGCACCGAGCACGCCCGGAACGAGCTGGAGACGAAGAACCCGCTGAACGAGGGCCTGGACACGGGCATCGACTCCGCCGATGACTTCGTGACGGCCCAAGCCGCCGACGCGAAGTTCGGCGGCTCGGCGTTCACCCAGAACCTCGGCGTCTACTGGGTGCAGGCCACCTACGAGCGCTGCTCGAACCCGCCGCCAGGCTACTCCACCGAGGTCGGCAAGAACGGCTTCCGCTCGGACTACTGGTCGATGGAGTCCACGGCGAAGATGGTGACAGACCCCTACACGATGACCGCCGTGAACGAGACCGAGGCCGTGACCATCGCGACGATCCGGAAAGTGGTCTTCGGCAACTGTAAAGTGCGGTGAGAGGCAGGAGGCCCCCATGCCCAGCAAGTCCATGAAGTCCCTCATCTCCCTGACCGCCCCCTTCGGGCTCGCCGCGCTCATGCTCGTGGCGCGCCTGCCCGTGGTCCACGCCGAGTCCAGCGCCGCGGGTGAGGAGTTCCTCTCCAACGCCGAGGCCGCGCCGCCGAACATCATCTTCATCCTCGACCTCTCCACGGACATGACCGAGGACTGCGGCGAGTCGGACGATGACACCTCGGACACGGCGAGCCCGACGCCGCTGGGCAAGACCTGCCTGGAGGTGACCCTCGACGCCATCGAGCAGCTCTCTCAGCATTATGAGTGGGCGCATTATGGCGTGGTCGGCACGAGCTCCGACGCCGGTGACAACCAGTTCTTCCCCATCGCGCCCTTGGGCTCGTCCCAGGCGGAGATCGCCGCGGCCTTGGACCTCGTCGTCTCCAGCGGCTCCTCTGTGCGCAATATGGGCGAGTCGCTCTCCGAGGTGGTCGATTATGTCGAGCGCGCGGACGCCAGCGATCCGTGCAAGCTCTACGCCCGCACCTCTCTGGTGACGGGCAAAGACTTCTGCAACGTGCCGCTGACGTATGCCTGCCAAGAGACCCACGTCATCAGCATCGCCATCAGCCACCCCAGCGAAGACAAGATCGTGTCGAACGCCACGCCGTCTGGGAGCATGGCGAACGACGTGATGTGTGACGCCACGGGTGTGGTCACCTCGCCGCCGGACGAGGACTGCACCTACGACAACGTCGTGCACTACGCCTACAACAACGACGCGCGGTCGGACCTCTCCGACACCCAGAACATCATCACACACACGATCGCCATCAAGGTCGGCGGCGCGTCTGTGGCGGAGTCTCTGTACGGAAACTCTGTAGACCAGATCAGCAACGAGGGTGTGTACACCGTCGCCAACTCCGGCGATGAGGTGCTGGGCAAGATCATGACCATCATGGGCTACATCCGGGCGGGCTTTTATTCCCGCTCGTCGCCCGTGGTGTCCGCGGACGGTGAGTACGTCATCTACTCGTTCTACGAGATCAGCGGCGACAACCCGCTCGCTGAGGGCCACGTCCGCGCCTACCGTGTCGGGACGGACCCGGCGGACCTCTCCACCTACGGTCAGATCATCGACAGCGGCAACACCCAGTTCGGCGGCGCGGATTGGGACGCGGGCGATCTGCTCGTGTCTCGCCCGGTCATCACCTCGGAGTCCAACCCCGACGACCGTGACGGTCTCGGTCAGCGCGACATCTACACCTTCGTCGAAGAGATGATGGTGCTCTCGGGTGAGGCCGTCTACAACGAGGGCAACGACGACCACCGCATGGGCTTCGATTATGAGTTCGTCGAGGCCGTCCGGAACAACATGGGCCACCTGCCCTACTTCATGGACAACACCGACTCCGACTCAAACGGCTGCGCCGACGTCACCGCCTACGACCTCAACAAGGACGGCTGTGACGTAGACGCCGACGACATGCAGGCGCTCGTGGACTTTGTGCGTGGTCTCCCCAGCGCCGAGTTCCGTTATCTCGACCAGCAGCGCGGGTACTGGAAGCTCGGTGACTCGCCCCACGCCTCCCCCGTCGTGGTGAGCGCGCGCAACAACGTCTTCTCGACGGACCCCACCTACCGCAAGTTTGTGCAGGGTCTTGAGGCGAACGACGTGCCCGACATGGTGTACATCCCGGCGAACGACGGGATGCTGCACGCCTTCCGTCTGTACGACGACCTGAGCACCACCGCCGCCGCCAGCACCCACGGCTCGTCTGAGGACGCCGATGAGGCAGGCGAGGAGCTCTGGGCCTGGATCCCGGCGTACACGATCTACCGTGAGGAGCACCGCGACGAGACCTGGTCTGGCGGGCTCATCGACATGATGTGGTACGGTCGCACCTTCCTGTTTGACGGCAGCCCCGTCGTCGAGGACGTCTGGATTGACGGCTTCAACGACGGCGTCGCTGACGGCATCAAGGCGACGGACGGCTCGGAGTGGCGCCGTGTGCTCGTCGTGCAGCAGGGCCAGGGCGGCCCGGTGACCCTCGCGCTGGACATCACCGACCCCATGGACCCCCGGTTCTTGTGGGAGTACTCAAACTCCATGGACCCGGAGGCCCAGGCCTACACGGTGTCGCGTCCGGTCATCGCCAACGTCTACAACGCCGAGTCCACGGACCCGAGCGAATACAAGGACACTTGGGTCGCGATGTTCGGCTCGGGACGCGCCGTGCCGATCGGCAGCGCCACGACGGACTACTACAACACGGCTGAGGCCGAGATCTACATGTGGCACATCGCGGCGGACTACTGGGGTACGCCGTCTGTGTCGTATGACCTGCAGGGCAGCACGGGCCACCCGGAGAGCACGACGAGCGCGCTGGACGCTGACGGCGACGGTCGCGATGAGTACGGCTACATCTCGGGCTCCTTGGCGGTCGTGGACGTGGACAGCGACGGCGACGTGGACGTCATGTATTTCCCGGTCACGACCTCTTATGAGCCCTCGGACATGGGTGACCCTGACGGCGACGGCGGCTCGGGCACGGGCGACGTGGCGGATCCTGGCTACACCTGGATGTACAAGGCGATCATCAACACCGCGGACCCCGAGCACCCGACCTGGTGTGAGTTCTACGATCCCAACGATTATGTCGGGGTGCGCCCCGAGGTGTATTACGCCGCCACGACCTCTTGGCACGCCGACGGCGCGCTGGGTGTGTATTGGGGCACGGGCACCCCCTACGATCGTGACTCCACGGAGAAGGGTTACTTCTTCGCCGTGAAGGATCCTGAGCCCTTGGCTTGCGCCACCGCTGTGCCCATCGACGAGTGTGGCGCCGCGGGCGCGTATGAGCTCACCGCGGGCGAGGGCCTCACGGCCGACCCCGTGATCTACGCCGGGACCGTGTATTTCTCGACCTACATCCCCGCCTCCGACCGCTGCACCGCGGGCGAGGGCCGGATTTATGGCTTGAACTACAAGGACTGTGAGGGCGCGATCGACACAGACGGTGACGGCGCGGGCGACGCCTCGTACATCACCGTGGCGGGTTATCCCTCCTCTGTGGCGATCTCGGAGACGGGCTCGCTGTTCTACGGCAGCTCCAACCCCGACACCTCGGGCACGGCGGCGGTCGGGAACCTCACGGCGATGACCGATCCTTACCTCGGCACGAAGATGATGGGGCTCCGTGAGGTGTTCTGAGCCCGCGCTGCTCATCGCCCTCTCGCTCCTCGGCGCCTGCGCCGGGGGGCGGGAGGACGCTGGCGTGAAGGACGAGGCCGCCGCGGACGACAGCGCGGCGACGACCGACAGCGGCGGCACAGACGACAGCACGAGCACAGACGACAGCGACGACACGTCGTCTGAGCCGCTCGGCTGGTCGAACCTCGTCTTTCCGCTCATCCAGGCGCGCTGTGACGACTGCCACGACTACTGGGGGCCGGAGTCTGAGCTGGCCTACCAGCGGCTCACCGAGACCCGGGGCGCGGAGCCCGCCTTGGTGATCGCCGGGGACGCGGCGAGCAGCCTCTTTCACCAGAAGCTCGGCCCGACGCCGCCGAAAGGCGGCCAGATGCCGCTGCAGGTGCCCGCGCTGTCCGAGGCGAAGATCGAGGCGATCCGCGACTGGATCAACGACGGCGCCCCCGAGGACCAGCTCTGGACCGTGTTTGGTGAGCTCTACAAGGGCGCGGGGAGCTGCTGGAACTGCCACCGGAGCTGGGGCGAGGCCGGGCCGTCGAACACGAGCGCGCTCCAGGCGACTCTGCTCAGCCGCAGCGTCGGCGGCTACACCCTCGTCGTGCCCGGCGACGCTGAGTCATCCTTGCTCTACCTCAAGCTCGTGCCCGAGAAGCTGCCCTTCGGCCAGTCCATGCCGCTGAGCTACTCCTTTGTGTCGGATCAGGAGCTCGCGGACATCGCCGCCTGGATCGACGCGGGCGCGGCCTTCGACTGATCGACGGCCTGGACGCGGCGGGTTATTGGCGGCTGAGTAGACTCTCTGCGCTCCTTCGCTGAGGTGACCCGTGCCTGGCTCCATCCCACCCCGCCCGAGCGGCGGAGGCTTCGCCACCGAGCTGAACGTGCGTTTTCCCGACGTAGACGCCGCGGGGATCGTCTATTTCGCCAAGGCGTTTGATTACGCTCATCTCGCCTGGGAGGAGCTGCTCAGCGCCGGGGGTCTGCCGCTGCACGAGGCCATCCCGGGGCGGCCCTGGATCCTGCCGCTCATCCACGCCGAGGCCGATTATCGGCGGCCGATGCGTTTCGGTGAGCGCCTGCGGGTCGAGGCGAGCCTCACCGACGTCGGCGGCTCTACGGTCACCCTCCGTTACGCCATCAAGGGCAACGACGGCGAGCTCCGGGCGACGGTCACCCTCATCCACTGCGCCGTCGACAAGGCCAGCGCGCGGCGCATCACCCTCCCGGACGAGGTGCTTGAGGTGCTCGGGCGCGCGGGGCTCGGCCTGCCGGGCTCACCATGATGCTCCTCATCTTGGCGGCCTGCCTCGGGCGCTCCACCGAGCCCCCGGTCGTGGAGACCCCCGCCGTGGACACGCCGAGCCCGCCTCGGACGCCGAGCTTCCCCGGCGACGGCGGCGACTGGGCGAGCCTCGAGTTGCCGAGCGTCGGCGTCACC
Organism: Myxococcota bacterium; assembly: GCA_023150845.1. Classification (GTDB taxonomy): domain Bacteria; phylum Myxococcota_A; class UBA796; order UBA796; family CAJQPC01; genus JADKFE01. Next base: position 82,192 of record JAKLKD010000011.1, read on the forward strand.
GGGCTCACGGGGACCTGGGGCGAGGCGCGGTTTGAGGTGCCCGCGGAGCTGCACCACCAGCTCCCCGAGCAGGTCACCGCGCGGTTCGTGGCCTCAGGGTGGGCCCTCACCGGGGAGACGGCCCGGGACGACATGCGGGTCTGGACCTATGGCCGTGGTGACCAGCGCTGGGAGCTCGGCGTGCTGCGCCTGCCGGGGATGCCGGGCGCCCGGGGCAGCCTTCTGTGGTCCACGACGACGGCGCTGCCGCCCTGGTCGGCGCTCAACCCGCCCGCGGCGCTGAGCACGGTGTGTCGCCCCATCTCTTGCGGCTTCACCTACGCCGCGGGCAGCACCGAGGGCGTGTGGGCGGCGTGGTCCAAGGCCCTGGACGCCGCGGGATACACCCTGGAGGCGTCTGTCGGCACCTCCGAGCAGCGCCGCCGGGGTGACGAGCGGCTCGATCTCACCTTGGTGGAGAGCCCGGAGGGCCTCTTGGTGAGCGTCATGATCTGTGTTGAGGACGGCCGAGGCGGCTGCGCGCCGCGGCCCTGACCGCACTCACCGATCCACGTCCCGATACCAGGGCTGGCGGAGCTCATCCTCGCTCATCGTGAGCTTCACCTCGCCCTCGCGGTCTTCAGTGAGGTGGGTGTAGACGGCCCGGGCGAGGGCCTGGCCCACCCGGGCGGCGACTTCAGGCTTGGGCGCGACGGGGCGACCGTCCTTGTCGAAGTCCCAGACGAGGTCCTTACGCACCTCGATGCCGACACAGCTCGGGCGCTCGTCGGAGTGGCGGTACTCCTCGACGATGTGACTGTGCGCGGTGAAGTCGGCGATGGCCTGGTAGGCGTCGCGAGCCTCGCGGAAGGTCTCCTCTTGGCCCTTGGGCGCCCGGCGGAACATGTGGATGTAGCTGCGCAGCATCTCGGACTCGGAGTTGCGCAGGTTGGTGTCCATGAGCATGTCCCACACCATACAGAATGCGGGGCTGTAGCTCGACGCGGGGTTGATGGCCTCAAACCGGCGGCGAAGGTAGTCGAAGAAGTACCAGACCTGGGCGCGCACCTCGATGCTGCCCTCGGGGAGCAGGTAGGGGTAGTTGTGCGCCACGGGGAAGCCGGCCTTCTCCATTGTGAGCGAGAGGCGGTCCCGCAGCATACGGTTGCAGGTGAACTCGCCGAGGATGTCGGGGAAGAGCGCGTCAAACACGCCGAAGGGCAGGCGACTGTTCGCGGAGTAGGCGTTTGAGAGCGTCACGAGGCTGATGTGGGGCCGCACGGTGCCGCTGGCGTTGCAGCGGTCGTAGGTGTGCACCGCGATCTTGATGAGCTTGCCGCGCACGGCGTGATCGTAGCCCGCGGAGATGCGGTCGTAATAATCCTCCAGCACGATCCGCTTCTGCTCCCACGACAAGAGCTCGGAGAAGGGGTAGTTCAGCGCGAAGCGGCCGAGGTGGTCGCCGGTCTGGCGGGTGAGCCCGGGGAAGCGCCCGTAGTCCATGAGCACCCGGGCGAGGTTCACCCGGTGGTAACCCTCGATGCCCAGGGCCATGGCGAGGTTCTCGGCGACCATGTTGGCGCCCCAGTCCCGCTCGCTGAGGTAGGCCCCCAAGAAGGCCTCGTCGGGCACGCGGCTCCCGTCGGGGCGCCGCAAGAACTGCTCGGGCAGCACCGGCCCGTCGTGTACGGTGTCGATGAGGATGCGCTCGCGGAGCTCCGGCGGGCAGGGCGTCGCCGTAGGCACCTTGGGCACCCGGACCAGCTCGAAGGGCGGGAGCGGCTCGGTGGTGTACCGGATGAGGTCGGGGCTCAGCATGGCGTGCTCGGGCGGGAGGTACCTATGCAGGATGCCCCGACCGGGGCGGCGCGTCAACGCCTCCAGAGGCCGATGAGGGGCGCGTCCGCGCGGCCTCCTGCGGGCGTCGGGATCAAGAACCGCAGTGTTGGCGAGACCTTGACGACTGGGCTCACGGCCCGCCTCGCCGAGGGGATCCGCCCTGGCGCGCCGCCCCCACGTCCTCTCACCCCTTCGGCCGCCTCGGCGGGGGGGTCGCAGGGGCGCCCATCGGGGGCAGGCCGACGCTCGGCTGGGAGGGCGGGCGCATCGGCGCGGCCGTCGTCATCTCGACGGTGGGGCGGCTGGAGAGCTGCTGCTCCAGGTGCTCGACGTGGGCGTTCGCCAGGCGCACCTGGGCGGCGAGGGCCTCCAGGGCGCCGCGGCGCAGCAAGGACGCCTCGTGGGGCTCCAGGAGCTCACCTCCGCGCAGCCACTCCCCGGGCACCACCGCCACCCAGCAGGGGGTCTCGGCGAGGCAGGTCGCCGAGCGGGGGGAGCCGTCCACCACCGACGCCAGGCCGAAGAAGCTGCCCTCACGCAGCCGGGCGATGCGCTCGTGGTGCTCACCGCCGCAGGAGCGGTAGACCTGCACCTGACCGCTCAGGAGGAGCCAGGCGCGGTCACCCGCCTCGCCCTCCCGCACGATCACCTCACCCGCGGCGATGGCCTCGGGCTTGAGGCGGGCCGCCAAGGCGGCGATGGAGCTCGGGTCCTGGTCGCGGAAGGCCGGGAGCCCCACCAAGAACGCCAAGGGGTCCGGCGCCGGGCCCGAGGCCCCACGGCCGCCGCCGAAGATCGACGACACGCGGCCCCAGAGGCCCGCGCCGGCCTTCTGGGGCAGGGGCTCGCCCCGGCCGACCTGGCCGATGCGCTCGTTGGTCTGCCGGAGGCGCCGCGCCATGATCACCAGCGCGTACTCCTCAAGGAGCGTCACCACAGGCGAACGTTTGCGGCGCAGATAGGTGAGCCCGGACAGGTCCAGGATGAGCAGGCGGCAGGGGCTCAAGGTGCGCACCGTCGCCGCGCGGCGGTCGAGCACGCCGAAGAGCGCCATCTCCCCGACGACCTCACCCCGGCCCATCCGCGCGACCTCGACGTTGTCCCGGCCGATGTGAACGCTCAGCTCGCCGTCCAGCACGAGCACCATCGAGCGGTCGGCCTCGCCCTCCACCATGAGCACCTGGCCTGGGTCCACCTCCGAGGGCATGAACGCCGCGAGCGCCTCCATGAGCTTGGCCTTGGAGACGGAGCGGAACAGCGGCAGGCGATGGACTTCGGCGGGATCAAACACGCGGGTCAGCGCTCCAGAGCGGAGGAGGTCAGCTCGATCCGGCTCGACTGCCAGGCCATCGCGGCCTGGGCCTGGGCCTCGGCTTGCTCGGCGTGGTTGGCGCTCTCGACGACGGAGGCGAACCAGAACGCCGCCGTGAAGGTCACCGTGCCCATGGACACGAGGCGGAGGTTCAGCTCACGGTCGATGTCCCCGGCGAAGGACGCCTCCCGCATCTCGGTGATCGCCCAGACCGACGCGGCGCCGCCGAGCGCCTGGGGCGCGCCGAAGACCAAGGCGGGCTTGGGGCGGCCCTGGGCGAGCTGCGGCACGCCCAAGGGGAGGATCTGGGTCCAGCCTGGCGCGGCGTAGGCGGGACCGGTGAGGAGCGCGGACAGGAGCAGGATCACGAGGCGGCCGGGTCGGGGGTGTCGCGTTGAGGCGCGGCCTTGAGGCGCGCCTTGCCGTCCTCGACGGTAACCCGGAACTTGACCGAGGTGCACTTGTACTGGCTCTTGAGCACACGAACCTGCTGCGCGAGCTGCTTCTTGACGCTCTCGAAGTCGAGATCCCCGGTCTGGCCGCAGGATCGCCGGGCCTCCATGTAGCGCTCGTAGACGTCGCGGTAGGCGGCGTCTTCGCGGCGGGCGCGCTCGGCCTGGGCCTGGCCCTGGAGCGCGGCGGCCT
>JAKLKD010000308.1 GCA_023150845.1 Myxococcota bacterium
AGCTCCCGAAGGCGACGGCGAGGGTCATCAAGAGGTTCCAGGTCGCGGCGACGCCGATCACCGCGACGAGGGGCGCGCCCAAGGCGGCCAGGACCGGATCGATGAACCACAGCACGCCGCCGTCCGGCGCCGCGAGCAGCCGCGTCTCCCAAGGAAGCTCGCCGCTTCGCGCCGACGCCAAGAAGTACCAGGGGCCCCAGGCGTGGTTCCAGACGTCGACGGAGGGGCTGCCGAGCAGGGTCGAGGTCGGGCGCAGCGCGGCGGGGCCGGTGATGAGCAGCGCCAGGAGCAGGTGGCCGAGGCCGCCAGCCCAGAGGCGCGCCAGGACGCTCATGGGCTGAACCAACCACTCGCCTCAAGCTGGTCCGCCACGGCCTTCGCGTACACCACGAAGCCCTCGGCGTCGGGGTGCCCCGAGTCGAAGAAGAGCGGCTCGCGGATCGACGGATCTTCGTCGAGGGCCTCGCAGAACGCCCAGGGGAGGTCTCGCCCGTCCGCTGGCGCCTCCATGAGCAGCTCGCCGGTCTCCAGGTTTACTATTCCGAGCTTGCCCGACGCGGTCGCTTGCAGGCCGTAGCCGCGCTGCCCCTGCGCCGCGCGGAAGGTGTCGGTGAGGTCCAAGATCGGGACGTCGGTGATCTGCCGCGCGATGAGCCCGGCCTCCCCCGCCGGGTTCGCGGTCAGAGAGCCCGCGTCGAAGCGGCTGATCGGCGGGAGCACGATCTGGAAGCGCGCCTTCGGCAGCCCCTGCCGCCCCGTGCGCACGGCGTTGGCGTAGCTCTCTACGGGCTGGTGGCCGCTAAAGGCGACGCGCCGGTTGAAGATCACGCCGCTCACGCCGAGCTTCGGCGCCATCAGCTTGAGCCAGGAGCCCATGGTCGGCGGGTGCTGGCCCGGCACGCCCGCGTTGAGCACCTCGACCTTGTGCCCGCGGCGGTTGAGCTCGGCCTCAAGCTGCGTGGGGAAGGCGTCGTCCACCTCGACGCCCCAGCCGAAGGTCACCGAGTCGCCGATCGCGACGAGCCGCGTCACGCCCGGCGCCGGGGTCGGGGTGATCTCCGACATACGCAGACGATTGGCGTTCGTGGACACAGTGAAGCGGCGGATCCGGTTCAGCAAGGCCCGCTTCTCCCCCGCCCGGGCCTCCTCGACGCGGTGGGGGCGGTCGGGCACGACCATACGCGCGCCGCGCAGGTTCGCCCGCAGCCAGTGGCCCTGCGGGCCCAGCTCAGCCCAAGGCTCGGCGATGGGCTCGCTCAGGAGCGCCTCGGCCAAGCGACGCCGCTGCCAAGCGACCCCGCCGACGACCCCGGTGAGCGCCACGAGCGCCGAGGCGCCACGCAAGATCGTCCGGCGAGAGAGGCTCACAACACTCCGTAGTTGTACTGGGTGGGCAAGAGGTCCTGTTCGGGCGTAGTCCACCACAACCACGCGGCGACGAGCGCGAGGATGAGCAGGGCGCCTCCGGCCCAGATCAGGACCTCTCTTCGGTCAGGGCTCACAAGCGCAGTATCCCTACGCCCCCGGCAGAAGTCAACGCGCCCCGGGCGGCGTGATGTGGCAGGATCAGCCTCGCATGAAGCGCGCCCTCCGAAACCTGCTGTTCTCGACGATCTTCGCCGCCGCGGTGTTGGGTGGCGCCGAGCTGATCCTGCGCATGACGGGATGGCCAGACCCCGGGATCTACGGTGGAGATCCGAGCAGCCTGTGGTGGCTGCGCCCGTCGCTCTCGCCCCGGGACGTGCCGTTCCCCGAGCGTGGGACGACCTTCTCCGTGCGCACGAGCGCGCTGGGTTACCGCGGTGACGATCCTGTCGTCGGCGCGTGGATCTGCCTCGGCGACTCGACGACCTTTGGCTGGGGCGTCGAGGAGGACGAGGCCTGGCCGGCCCGCCTCTCCGCGGCCTTGGGGCGCCCCGTCGCGAACGCGGGGGTCCCCGGCTACAGCAGCCACCAAGGGCTGTTGACCCTGAACAACGCGCTCTCCGTGCGGCCAGAGCGGGTGCTCGTGGCCTACCTCGTGCGAGACGCGGACCCCGCCATGGCGCCGGACCACAGCCGCGCGGTGCGCAGCCCGCCGGACCTGCGGCTGCTCGCCGCCCTGCGCCTCTTACGCCCCCGCCCCCAAGGCCAGGCCGCCCCCGCCGGGGTCACCGAGCGGGTGCCTCCCGATCGATACCTGGCGAACCTCCGGTCGCTCAAGGCCCAGATCGAGTCCGCAGGCGCCGCGGTCACCTTCATCGCCTTCCCGATGCAGCGCCGCCCCGAGGGGCACCTCGCCGCGCTTCAAACCTTTTCCGCCGAGGCGCAGGTGCTCACCCCGAGCCTCCCCGCCGCGGCGTTCTTCGCCGAAGACCCGATTCACCTCACGCCGGACGGCCACGCCCAGCTCGCCCGGCAGCTCGCGGAGGCCCTCCAATGACCGCTCGTCGGCGCCTCTTGGGCGCGCTCATCGGGCTCTCCTTCGGCGAGGGGATCTGGCAGACCTACGCGGGGATGTCCCCCGAGGCCGACGTCGAGCGTTGGCGTCTGCGGGCCTCGTCGGTGCCGATCGAGACCGCGGCGCTCAACGGCGAGCTGCGGCGTGACCCCCGGGCGCTGGACCTCTCTTTTTACCAAGGCGCCTCCCCCTGGCTGCCGTCCTTCACCCAAGGAAAGATCACGGTCAACGCCCGGGTTCCGACGGACGGCCAGCTCCGGGTGTACCTCGGCGAGAACCTCGATCACGCCGGTCCGGGCGCGCCGCAGCAGCAGGGTGAGCCTGGCCCCGGAGGCCCCGGCATCCCGCCCCGAGCGCCGGTGAAGCCTGGACGTCCCGTGGCCCATGGGGGTGGTCCAGGCGGTCCGGGGGGTCCGGCGGGTCCGGGGGGCCCGCCCGGCGGAGGCGGTCCAGCCAGCGGCGCGGCCGGGGAGGAGGGCCCCCGCGAGCTCCCCGCGGGCTTTGAGCGTATGCCCGGCGGCGCCTTCCCCGGCGGCGCGACCCGGGGTGGGGTCGGCTCGGTGCTCATCGACCGGAGCGCGCGGGCGTCGATCTCGAGCCCTGACATGGCGTGCTCACCGCGCACGGCCCCGGCGCCCGCCGAGGATGAGTTCACCTTGGGCCTCAACGCCCAAGGAGCTCAGCTGGACGTCTCGATCAACGGCGAGGCGGTCATGCGCTGCGAGGCCGTTCATCGTGGCGGCGCCGTGCTCTTCGGGGCCGGGGTGCGCCGGATTCAGCTCCAAGAGGTGCGGGTCGAGGTCCCGGGCCAGCCGGTCTTTGAGGACAACTTCTCCGGCCTCAGCCGCTCCATCGGCGCCCAGGTCGGCCTCGCGGCCCTCGGCGCGGTCCTCGGCGTGCTCGGCCTCGCGCGCCGCCGCTCGTGGCTCATCGCGACCGCGCCGCTGCTGCTCGCCGCCCCGCTCTTCCGCCTGGACATGCGGGCGCTCCTCGACGACCTGCGGCTCATCCACGTCTCTGAGGCCGCCGGGCCCGCCCTGCTCGTCGGGGTGCCGACCCTCACGATGCTCCTCGCCGTGGTGAGCGCGGGCCTGCGCCTGCCCCACACCCTCGGCGTCGCCGCCGCCGTCGCCGCCCTCTTGGTCGGTGGGGTCGGCTCCACGGAGCCTGGGGCGATCCTGCTCGCGGCCCTGGCCGTGCCTTGGGCGCTCCTCACCTGGGTGAACACCCACCCCGTGCCCGCGCGCCCGCTGATCTCTTGGGCGCTCTGCGCCGTGCTCGCCGTGCAGGCCGAGCTCGGCCTCCGGCAGGCCGCCTCGTTCTCGACCTGGGCGACGGGCCGGGGCTGGGAGCGCGCCCGAGGCGAGTTCGCCCAGCTCCTGGAGATTCGGCAGCACAAGGCCTACCCGTCGGACAGCTTCCCCGTGCGCCCGCCCGACCCCGACCCCACCAAACGCCGCATCGTGGCGCTCGGCGGGTCCAGCACCGGCGGCGCCTACCAGATGGACGACCTCGACCAGTTCTGGCCCAACCGCCTCGGCGAGGCCTTGGCGGCCCGCGGACACAACGACTGGGAGGTCGTGAACCAAGGCGTCGGCGGCTGGAACACCCTGCACGTCCGCCTCTACGTCGAGAGCCAGATTCAGCGCCTCGACGCCGACATCTTCGTCGTCTACGTCGGGCACAACGACATCCTCACCCGCAGTCCCGCGCCCTACCGCGACCTCTACGCGCGGTATCAGCGGGGCAGCGGCGCGGCGGCGGCGATCTCGACGCGCCTCTCCGAGCTGCGGCTCTACAACGGCCTACGTTTTATGCTGCTCGGGCTGCGCGACGGGGGCGGCGCCGTCGCGGTCCCCGTCGAGGACGCTCGGGAGAACCTCACGGCGCTCTTCTCCCTCGCTGAAGCGAACAACATCAAGGTCATGCTGCTCACCGAGGGCCTCAACCCCGACCCCCAGCCCATGGGCCAGTACGCGCAGATGCAGCGGGAGCTCGCGGAGTCCCGCGGCGGGCTCTACCTCGACACCGCCACCTTGCTCTGGCAGACCGGCGATCCGAATCTCTTCTTGGACGACTGCCACCTGTCCCAGTCGGGGCACGTCCAGCTCTCGGGCTGGATCGCCGACGCGCTGGAGGGCTCGGGCTGGCTCTGAGCCCGAGCCCTCCGCGCGCGCGACCTACTGCGGGGCCGCCGGGGGCGTGCCAGCCGGGGGCGCCGGGGGCATGCCGTCCGCGCCGGGGGTCGGCGGGGTCGCCGGCCCGCCCGGGGGGACCGGGGCCTTCGTGGGATCCGGCGGGGGGAGGTCTTGCCGCATCTTGTTGAACCAGTCCGCGTGCTGACCGAGGGTCAAGCTCAGCTCCACATCTTGACCGGCCAGCTTGATCGGGGCCGCCACCGACGCGCCCGCGTTGTCGTCCATCTTGGGCATGTCTTTGTCGTCGAGCTGGGCGGCGCTGACGTAGATCTCGTCGGCCAAGGTCGCGGGGGCGACGATCTTCACCGGGCTCGTGCCGTCCCAGCGCTCGATGTGCAGCGCCACGGGGGAGGTCTGCTTGCCGTCCTCAGAGGTGCGCAGCGCGAAGAAGTCGAGCTGAGACTTGCCCCAGCTCCCGACGACGTTCACGGTGATGGTGACCGTCGGCGAGCCCTCGGCGATGAGGGTGGCGAACTTGGCGTTGGAGGTGTCGCTCGGGCCGCCCGGGGCGACGGCGCCCGGCGCCCCTTCACCGCCCGGCGCGGGGCCGCCACCGGGGGGCTGCTGCTGGCCATCGGGCGCGGGGCCGCCCGCGGGGGGAGGCTGGCCTCCAGCGCCCTCACCCCCTTCCTCGGGAGGCGTAGGGCACCCAGCGACAAGCAGTAGGCTCAGCGCCAGCGCGCGCGGCAGATGAAGACGTCCTGACATCGGCTGCTCCATGAACGTGTCGCGGGCCTTCGATGGCCAGCGTGCGCACCGTTGTACCACGGCGAGGCGACAGGCTCCAAGCCCCTCGACGACTGCGCTTGCCGCGCCGCTTGACCGAGGCGGCGATCTGCCGATACCCTGCCTTTGACGTGACTCCATTTGGAGTCACCACGCCCCCTGGGAGCCCGAGTGGAAGAGAGCGTGCTCAACCAGCTCACGGCGCTGGGCCTCACCCGCAACGAGGCCCTCGCATATTTGACCTTGGCGCAGGACGCGGGGCCCGAGGGGCTCACCGGCTATGAGGTCGCGGCGCGATCGGGCATCCCTCGGAGCGCGGTCTACACCGTGCTGCGGCGCCTGGAGCAGAGCGGCGCGGCCTTCCCCATCGGCGACGAGCCCGCGCGTTACCTCCCCACCCGCCCGGACCAGCTCATCGACACGATGCGGCGCGGGACCTTGTCTCGGCTCCAGGCCCTCGGCGACGCGCTGAGGTCGATGCCCAAACGTGCGACCCCGGAGCCGATCTGGATCCTGAGCCGCTACGACGAGGTCATGGCGCGGGCGGAGGAGATGATCCGAGGCGCGGCGCGCTCGATCTGGCTCTCGGCCTGGCCCCGGGAGCTGGAGCGGCTAGCCCCCGTCTTGGCCCAGGCGCCCCAAGGCCTGCACCTCGTGCTGCACTCCCCTGCCCTCGTGGACCTCGCCCCGCGCGGGCTGGGCGCACAAGCTGCTCATCGTCGTCGATCGCCGTGAGGCGCTGCTCGGCGGCGCGGAGCCCGAGGCGGACAACCAGGCGGTGAGCACGACGAACCCGTCCCTGGTGGACGTCGCGACGAACCACCTCATCCTCGACATCACCCTGCTCGCGGCGCGTCAAGACCGGAGCTGCGCTGAGGTCGTGGCGCCGATGATGATGCCCCACCTGCGCGCGGCCAGCGGCGCCCGAGCCGACGGAGCACAAGCGGGATGACCACACCAGGCCAGCCCTTCGGCCGATACACCCTGCATGAGCGCTTGGGCGCGGGCGGAATGGCGGAGGTCTGGCGCGGAAGCTTGACCCACGGGGGCGTCGAGAAGCGCCTCGTCATCAAGCGCATCTTGCGGGGGCTGTCCGCAGATCCCGCGTTCTTGGCGATGTTTGTGGATGAGGCCCGCATCGCCTCGCTCCTGCACCACCCGAACATCGTGCAGCTCTACGATCTGGGCGAGGTCGACGGCGAGTGGTACCTCGCCATGGAGCACGTCCCTGGGCTCAACCTCAACCGGGCGCTGCACAGCCTCAGCTCTCGTCGCCGCCGCCTCGCGCCCGAGGTCGTCGCGTACATCGGCGTCGAGGTCGCCCGGGGGCTCGACGCCGCCCACCGCCTCGTGGACCACGACGGGCGCGCGCTCAACGTCGTTCACCGCGACATCTGCCCGGCCAACCTGCTCCTCTCGACCCAAGGCGACGTGAAGATCGTCGACTTCGGCGTGGCGCGCTCCGCGGCGAACACCTACACCACCCAAGGCGCGGGCCTCAAGGGCCACGTCGCGTACATGAGCCCAGAGCAGGCCCTCGGCGCCCGCCTCGACGGCCGCTCGGACCTCTTCGCGCTGGGGGTGGTGCTCTGGGAGGCCCTCGCCGGGCAGCGGCTGTTTAAGGCGGACACCGGCCTGCAGACCCTGGAGCGGGTGCGGGACGCCGACGTGCCGCCGCTCCCCGAAGGCGCCGCGCCCCCTGAGCTCGAGGCCGTCGTGCGGCGGGCCCTGGCGCGGGAGCCCGAGGATCGATTCGCCGACGCCCGGGCGATGCAGCTCGCCTTGACCCCGCTGGTCGGCGCGCCGGAGCAGCGCCGGGATGAGCTCGCCGCCGTCGTCGCCGAGGTGCTGGCGGCGGAGCGTGCCGAGCACACCACACGGCTCACCCCCTTGCCGGGAAACATCGGCGAGGCCGACGAGGACGCGCCGACCACCGTCGCGGCGACGCCCCCGCCGCCCCGGGTCGAGGCGCCTCCGCCGGAGCTGGTCGTGGCCCCGCCAGCGCCCGCGGCTCGCCCACCAACACCCGCCGAGCCCCCTCGGCGACGGGCCCTCTGGCTGCTGGTGCCCGCGCTCATCGTGCTGGGGATGCTGCTCTGGCCTGACCAGGGCGCCCCGCCCGAGCCGCCCGAGCCGCCCGTCGTGGGGACTCCTGCGCCCAGCGCCGAAGCAACAACGCCTGTCGAGGTCGCGCCCGCGCCTCCCCCGGAGCCCGCCGTCGCCGCGCAGCCTCCCGCCGAGGTGACCCCATCCGCTCCGGCGGGGGCGATCCCCCCTGCCCCACCCAGCGCCCCGACCGCCGCGAGCCCGAAGACGCCGACC
>JAKLKD010000309.1 GCA_023150845.1 Myxococcota bacterium
CCCCCCGGATGACATGCCCTACAGCGACGAAGACATCCCGTTCTAGACCCGGGTGACCGCGGCCCTCCTCAGGAGGGCCGCATCGCTTCAGGGCGTGAATCTGTCGAGACTGTCGGAACCGAACAGGGGGCCTGTCAACTTCTGTCGACGCCGATCGGCCTTGGCGGGCCTGTCTGAGGGGTCCGGACCTTGGCACAACCCTTGCGAAAGGGGGACCGCCCGCTGGCTGGTCGTCAGCGGCCGGAGCCTCGATGTCGCCGCTGTCTCTTGTCCTCCTCTTCTTTGTCGCCTGCGCCCCCGCGCCCATCCCTGACCGACACGCCGAGACGGCCCGGGCCTGCGCGCTCCCCTCCCCCTTCGTGCGGGAGTCTGCCGACCCCGGCGCCCTGCCCCCCATCGACGACCTCTGCGTCGAGCACCTCGCCTACGACCTCAAGATTCACGAGGACGTGCGCCGCTCCGCTTGGGCGCCTTGGGTGTTTGAGTCCTTGGTGCAGCTCTTGGGGAGGCCCGCCGGGGCGCTCACCGAAGGCGCCGCCCTGCGCGCCCCGCTGATCGAGACCTTGGCGGACGTGAAGGCCAGGGGCGGCGGAGACGAGGTGGGCGCGCGCCTCTACAACCTCACCGCGGACCTCATCCAAGAGGTCCGCCTCGACGACGGCGCCCTGCGCGTCGAGACCCGCGGTGGCTGGCGACGGCTGGACACGCCCCCCGCGGCCGGAGCCATCGACGGGCCGAGCGGCGCGGGGAGCTGGGTCCACCTCGCCGCCCACGACCTCGGCCCCGATCATGTCCCTTGCCCCGAGGACGGCCGCGAGGCCTGCGACGCGGGCTGGGATGGGGCCCTGGGCGCCGAGGTGGGGGCCTTGGAGCTCTGGTCCCGGGCCTGCGACGCCGAGTCCGAGCCCGGCTCCTGCGCGCTCCTGCGGGAGGCGCGGGACCGCCAGATGCTGTGGATCCTCAGCCCTTGAGCTCGTTGACAAGATTAGACCACTGGTCTAGACTGATGGTCTAGACCACCAGTCCACTTCATGTTCGAGGTGTCTGTGCTCCCTGACGCGCTGCCGAGCCGTTGGTATCCGATCTTCTCCTCCGCCCAGCTTCGCCGCGCTCCGACCGTCGTGGAGCGCCTCGGCGAGCGCCTCGTGCTCTGGCGTGACGCCGCAGGCCGCGCCCACGCCGCCCTGGACCGCTGCCCACACCGGGGCGTCTCTTTTAAGACCGCCACGGTCAACCAGGCCGGTGAGCTGGTCTGCCCGTACCACGGCTTCACCTTCAGCCCCAAGGGGCCCTGCGCCCACGCCCCGGTCCTGGGTCGTGACGCGAAGCCCCCGGCGATGTCCCTCGACATACGAAACGTCACCGAGGCCCACGGACTGATCTGGGCCTTCACCGGCGCCGTCGAGGCCGACACCCCGCCCCCGCCCTGGTTTGAGGGCCTCGGCGACGACCTCCGCCGCTGCGCCGACATCGCCGAGGAGTGGCCCGTCCACCACGTCCAGCTCACCCAGTCGATGCTCGACATCTACCACGTCGGCGTGCTGCATCGGCGGACCGCGCCGGGCTCGGGCCAGGTCATCACCGACTTCACGATGACGACCACCGAGGACGAGGTGCACACCGAGGGCCGCCTGGGCCACGAGGGCGCCAAGGGTATGCCTTTTGTCGCACGCCTGCGGCTGCCTGGCCTCGTTCACCTCGACGTCGGCTTCGGGCTTCATGTGCTCGTCGGTGTGACGCCTATCGACGCCAAGCGCTCTTGGGTCTGGGCACGTTATGAGGCGAGGCTCACGCCCCTCCCCCAGCTTGACGGCGTCATCGCCTGGCTGGGGGCGAAGTACGACTTCACCGTCCTGCAGCACATGGAGGACCTCCCGTTGCTCAAGAGCATCGAGCCCGCCGTCCCTGAGCCGGGTGTGGATCGGCTCATCGCCCCGGACGCGGGCGCGGCGGCCTACCTGCGGCTCTACCGGCGCGCCTTGAGCGGGCGGATGGAGGTCGCCCAATGAGACCCTCCCTCGCCACCGAGGAGCCCCTTCGGCGCCTGCTCCTCGCCGCGGAGTCCGAGCTCGCCGAGCGGGGCTTTCACGCCGCCTCCCTCAACGACATCCTCAAGGCCGCTGGCACCTCCAAGGGCAGCTTCTACCATCACTTTGAGGACAAGGAGGCGCTGTTCGTCGCCGTGCTGCGCGCCGGGCTCGCCGACCTCCCCGCCGAGCCCCTGCGCTTGAGCGGCAAAGACCTCCGGGCCGCGCTCACCCAGAGCGCCGCGCAGCTCATGGCCTGGAGCCTCAGCCACCCGCACTTCGTCCCGCTGTGTAAGACCTTCTACGGCCTCTATGGTGAGGGGCGCTGGCCCAAGGTCCAGGCGCTCTGGGCCGAGGCCGAGGCCCTCGTCGTCGCTGAGCTGAGCGAGGCCCAGGCCCGGGGCCTCGTCCGCGACGACCTCCCCGCCCCGCTCCTGGCGACCCTCGTGATGACCGTCAGCTCCGCCTTGGACCGCGCCATGCTCGACCAACCCCCGGAGGTCTGGACCGACGGGGCCGAGGTTCAGCGCTGGGTGCGCCGGATGGCTGACCTCTGGACGCGCCTCCTCGCCCCCTGACCGCTCCGCTGGAGACTCCCCTCGTGCTCACGCTCCGCCTCAAGAACGGCCATGACCACCGCGCTCGCCAAGGTCACCTCTGGATCTTCTCCAATGAGCTCGACCACGACGTCGCGAGCCTTCCGCCCGGCGCCGCCGTCGAGCTGCGCGACAGCCGGGGGGGCTTTGTGGGCCGGGGCTACGCCAACCCGCGCTCGCTCATCTCGGTGCGTATCCTGAGCCACCGCCCCGACGCCGACCCCGACAGCGTCGCGCTCTACCGCGACGCCTTGCTCAAGGCCCGGGCCTATCGCCAGCGGGTGCTGCCGGGGCGCCGGTCGATGCGTTGGGTCGCCGCCGAGGCCGACGGCCTGCCGGGCCTCGTGATCGACGGCTACGAGGACGTGCTCGCCGTGCAGGTGAGCACCCTCGGCCTGGAGTCTCGCCTGGAGCTGCTCCAGCAGGCCATCCAAGAGGTCTTCGCGCCGAAGGGCGCGGTCTTACGCAACGACTGCGGCGCCCGGGAGCTGGAGGGCCTGGAGCGGTATCGCCGCCTGTGGTTCGGTGAGGTCGGCCCCCAGACGCCCTTTGAGGAGAACGGCGTGAAGCTCGTCGCCGACGTGCTCGACGGGCAGAAGACGGGCTTCTTTTTTGATCAGGCCGACAACCGGGCCTACGCCACGCGCCTCGCCGCCGGGGCTCGGGTGCTTGACGTCTACGCGAACACCGGGGCCTGGGCCTTGGGGGCCTTACGCCACGGCGCCGTCTCGGCGACGACCATCGAGGTGAACCGCGAGACCTGCGCGCTCATCGAGGCCTCGGCCCAACGAAACGACGTCGCCGAGCGCCTCACCGTGCTCTGCCAAGACGCCCGGGAGGCCATGGACGCCCTGCGGGCCAAAGGCGCCCGGTTCGACGCGGTGTACCTCGACCCCCCGGCCTTCGCCAAGACCAAAAAGAAGGCCGCCGTGGCACTCAAGGCCTACCGCGACGTGAACCAGCAGGCGATGGACCTCTTGCCCCCCGGCGGCCTCCTGTTCACCTCGTCCTGCTCCCACCATGTGCAGGAGGAGCGCTTCATGGAGGCCGTGCTCGACGCCGCCCGCCGGGCGCGCCGCACGCTTCGGCTGTTCCGCCGGGGGGAGCAGGCCCCGGACCACCCCGTCAACCCGCTCTTGCCCGAGACGCGCTACCTCAAGCACCTCGCCTTTGAGGTCGGCTGAGTGGCGCGCCCCCTCGGCGTCGTCTTGGCCGGGGGGCTGAGCCGCCGCTTCGGCGCCGACAAGGCCCTGGCGTTGGTGGACGGGGTGCCGATGGCCCTGCGGGTTGCCGAGGCGATGCGCGCGGCGGGCCTCGACGTGGTGCTCGCCGCCCCGGACGACCGCCTCGCCTCCTTGGGCCTGCCGCTCCTTGTGGAGCCCGACGATGGCCCCCGGCACCCTCTGCGTGGCCTCTGGGCGGCCCTGGGCGTGGCGGAGGAGGTGCTCTGCGCGCCGTGTGACCTGCCCTGGCTGCCTGCCGAGGGGATCTTGGCCTTGCTAAGCGGCCCAGCGCCTACGGTCGCCTTCGACGGCGAGCGGGTTCACCCCCTGCTCACGCGGCGGCGAGCCGTCGATCGCCCCGCCGTCGAGGCCCTCTGGCGCGCCGAGGCGCCCGCCTACGCCCTCGCTGAGGACGCCCGCAGGGTGCTCCTTCGGGCCGATTGGCTACAAAACGTGAACACCTGGGCGGCCCTTGACCCCCAGCGCGGCGGGCTTTGATATCCTTCCGGCATCGGAGGTCTCATGGGTCACGCGGATCATCACGCCAAGGCGGGGCAGCGCGCCGCCAAGGTTGAGGTCGTCATCGTCTCCACCAGCCGTCACGCGGGCACGGACCGGTCGGGCCCGGCCCTCGTAGACGGCCTCAAGGGCGCGGGGCACCAGGTCGGCGGCCCGACGATTGTGCCCGACGACGGCGCCAAGATCGCCGCCTTGGTCAAGGATCACGCCGCTGGTGGCCAGGCCGAGGTGGTCATCCTCAGCGGCGGCACCGGGCTCTCTCGCCGCGACGGCACCTTCGAGGCCGTCTCCGCGCTCTTCACCCGGACGATCCCCGGCTTTGGGGAGCTGTTCCGGATGTTGTCGTTCCAGGAGATCGGCGCGGCGGCGATGTTGAGCCGGGCCACGGCGGGCCTCATCGGCGAGCTGCTCGTCTTCGTGATCCCCGGCTCCCCCGCGGCCTGCGAGCTCGCGCTCAAGAAGCTCATTCTCCCCGAGCTCTCCCACCTGCTCTGGGAGCTGGGCAAAGAGCCCGCCGCCGGGGCGACGAGCGGAGAGGCGTCTACGGCGCTCCAGAGCGCGCCCGTGGCCGACCCCGCCGCAGAGCCCGCCGCCGAGGCCCCCGAGGGCCGGGTGAGCGCGCGGCAGATCCTCGCGGAGAAGCCTGAAGACGACGACACGCCGCCGGTGGGCTGGGTCAAGACGCTCCTAGACTGGGGCGTGGCGCTGCGGTTTGACCTGCGTGAGGAGCTCCCCGAGGGCCTCGCCCGGCTGGCCCCAGCCTTAGACGTGCTGCAGTCCGCTGGTGAGCAGGCGAGCCTCGAGCTCAACGGCGAGCGTTACACGGCCTTTGGGTTCCCCGACCTGCGCCGGGCGACCTCCAAGGTGCTCCTCGTCGGCCAAGGCGCGCCCTTCGGCGAGATCATCGCCCTCCACCGCCAGCCCAAGCCCGTCGGTGTGCACCGCGACGGCGGCGGCAAGCTCGTCTCGACGGGCCGCCTGAGCCGCACCTCCATCGAGGTCACCGGGCAAGACTACCCCGGCGATGGCCGCCTCTTCGCGACCGACGCCGAGACCCTCTACGTCCGCGAGGGCGACACCGTCTGGGCCTGGGACGGCCGCCAGCGCCGCCGCGAGGGCAGCGTCGGCAGCGCCTTGGCGAGCCTCCTGCTGCGCTGGTCGCAGCGTTAGGCCCGCGCCGCCTCCTCGACCAAGGCCTGCACGCGGCTGGGGTTCGCCCGGCCGCCGCTGCGCTTGAGCACCTGGCCGACGAGGAAGCCCATCAGGCGCACGTTGCCGCCGCGAAGCTCGCTGAGCTTGTCCTGGTGCTCGGCGAGCACGGCGTCGACGAGGGGCTTGAGGCTGGCGTCGTCGCTGAGCTGGCTCAGGCCGAGGCGCTTGACCACCGCCGCCGGGGCTTCGCCGCTCGTGAGGCACTCGGCGAGCACCTCTTTGGCCTGCTTCGTGCTGATCTCGCCCTTGGTGACGAGGTTCACCAAGGCGGCGAGGCCCACGGGATCGAGGCTCAGGGTGCTGAGCGCCGCGCCCTTCGCCGCGGGCAGCAGCTCGTTCACGACGCTGTTCGCCGCCGCCGCCGGGGCCGCGCCCGCGGCGATGGCCGCCTCGACGTAGGCCAAGGCCGCGGCGTCCTCGTCGAGCACCCGGGCGACCATCGCCGCCACGCCGAGGCGCTGGGCGAGGGCCTCCGCC
>JAKLKD010000310.1 GCA_023150845.1 Myxococcota bacterium
TGGGCTGCGTCGTCGCCGGGGGCGCCCCCGTGGAGCCCGGCTGGCTCGGCTGCCGCCACCACGAGCCGCCGCTGGACGCCGCGGCCTGCGGGCGCTGCGGGGCCTGCTGCCGAGAGGCCTTCCACCAGGTCCCCGTCGAGGACGGCGCCGCCCTGTGGCAGATCGCCCCGGAGCTCATCGTCACCGACGAGCACGGCGCCCACCTGCCGCGCCCCGGCGGCCGCTGCGTGCTCCTGACCGGAGACGGGCGGCAGGCCCCCTACCTCTGCGCTCGATACGACGCGCGGCCCACGTCCTGCGCGGAGTTTGAGCCGGGCGGGGCGTCATGCCGGGAGGCCCGGCGTCGCCTGGGCCTCCGCGGCTGAGCTTGGGCTACTGCGGGCAGTCCGTCTTCGAGAAGAACCAGTCCGTGACCTCGTAGCTCGACTTCACGCGCTCGGCGGCGCCGGCCAAGGTGACCGGGGCGGGGACGATGCACTTGTCGCCGGGGTGCCAGCCCTCAGGCGTGGCCAAGGCGTGCTTGGAGTTGAGCTGCAGGGCCTGGACGACGCGGATGATCTCGTCGATGCTGCGGCCCGTGGTGAGCGGGTAGTACACCAGGGCCCGCACGACCTGGTTGGGGTCGATGATGAAGACGGCGCGCACCGTGGCGGTGTTGGAGACCCCGGGGTGCAGCATCCCGTACTTCGCGGCGACCTGCTGGGAGAGGTCCGCGATGAGCGGGAACTTCACCGGCACGCCGAGCTCACCCTCGATGAAGCGGGCCCAGGCGATGTGGCTGTAGATCGAGTCGATGCTGAGGCCGATGAGCTGCACGTTCAGGGTGTCGAAGACGTCCTGCTTGCGGGCGAACTGGGCGATCTCCGTGGTGCAGACCGGGGTGAAGTCCGCAGGGTGCGAGAACAGCACGATCCACTTCCCAGCGTACTGGGAGAGGCTGATCTCGCCGTGGGTCGAGGGGGCGGTGAACTGGGGGGCAGCGTCGCCGATGCGGGGGATGCCGGAGATCTCGCTCATGTGGCCTCTTTCGGTGAGGGGGAGGGCCGGGCGGACTGCCACCTCGGCTGGTCCATGCTTAGGGACGATTGCGTGATGGTCAAGTCGCACGAGCGCGCGGGGCGGTGACTTTTTCGCGTCACCACCGCGCGCGGCGCCGGAGCGCGGCGCGCCGCGTCAGGCGATGGCCTCCTCAACCGGCGGCGGCGGGGGGGCGGCGGCGGGGCCGAGGGCCTCGGAGAGCACCTCGCTCATGTGCTCGACGAGCACAAACCGCATCGCCTCACGCACCTCCTGGGGCAGCTCCTCCAGGTCCGCCTCGTTCCGCTTGGGCAAGATCACCGTCTTCACGCCGCGCCGATGGGCCGCGAGCACCTTGGACTTGATGCCGCCGACCGGCAGCACCCGGCCGCGCAGGGTGGCCTCGCCGGTCATCGCCAAGGACTCATAGACCTGACGACCGGAGAGCAGCGACGCCAAGGCCGTGAACATCGTCACGCCCGCCGACGGGCCGTCCTTGGGCACGGCCCCGGCGGGGACGTGTACGTGGATGTCCTTGTCGGTCACGGCGTCCGGGCGGATGCCCAAGGCGCGGTGGTTGGACAAGACGTAGGTGAGCGCGGCCCGGGCGGACTCCTTCATCACGTCGCCGAGCTGGCCCGTGAGGATGAGGTTGCCGCGGCCTGGCAAGAGGCTCGCCTCGACGTAGAGCACGTCGCCGCCCACCGGCGTCCAGGCGAGGCCCGTGGCGATGCCCGGGTGCTTGATGAGCTCGTGGGCCTCCTCGTGGAACTTCCGGCGCTTGAGGTACTTCGAGAGATCGTTCGGGGTGACGACCAGAGGCGGCTGGAGCTCCCCTTTGGCGCGGAGCACCGCGGCGGCGCGGTAGATGCGGCCCAGCACACGCTGGAGCTGGCGCACCCCGGCCTCCCGGGTCCAGCCGTTGATGATCTCCTCGATGGCCTCGGGGGTGACCTCGACGTCGCCCGGCAAGAGCCCAGCGTTCGCCGCGAGGCGGTCGAGCAGGTGGCCCTTGGTGATGGTCTTCTTCTCCTCCGCGGTGTAGCCCGCGATCTCGATCACCTCCAGTCGGTCCTGGAGCGGCCCCCGGATGGGGCTGAGATCGTTCGCCGTGGCGATGAAGAGCGCCTTGGACAGAT
Organism: Myxococcota bacterium; assembly: GCA_023150845.1. Classification (GTDB taxonomy): domain Bacteria; phylum Myxococcota_A; class UBA796; order UBA796; family CAJQPC01; genus JADKFE01. The sequence continues at coordinate 2,157 of JAKLKD010000310.1, forward strand.
CGAAGGGCACCTCGAGGTAGTGGTCGGTGAAGGCGTGGTTCTGCTCGGGATCGAGGATCTCAAGCAAAGCCGCCGAGGGGTCTCCGCGGTAGTCCGCGCCGACCTTGTCCAGCTCATCGAGGAGGATGACCGGGTCCGCCGTGCCCGCGCGGCGGATGCCCTCCATGAGACGCCCGGGGCGGGCGCCGATGTAGGTGCGGCGGTGCCCACGCAGCTCAGCCTCGTCGCGCACGCCGCCCAACGCCACACGGACGAGCTTGCGGCCCGTGGCGTCGGCGATGGCCTGGGCGATGGAGGTCTTGCCGACGCCGGGGGGGCCCACGAGCAGGAGCACATCGGCGCGCCCCGTTCCCGAGAGCTTCCGCACGGCGAGGTGCTCGACGACCTGGCGTTTGATGTCGTCGAGGCCGTGGTGGCTGCGCGCCAAGGCCTCCTCCAAGGCGCCGAGATCGACGTCTACGGCGGTGGTCTTGCCCCAGGGCATGTCGGCGATCCACTCCAGCCAGTCCGTCGCGACGTTCCGCTCGGGGGAGTTGGCGCCGAGGCGCTCCAGGCGGCGCAGCTCGCGGTCCACCGTCTCACGCACCTCGTCGGGCAGGGCGGCGGCGGCCAGGCGGGCCTTGATACGAGACAGATCCTCGTCCTTGTCTTCGCCCAGCTCCTCTTTGATGGCCTGGAGCTGGCGGCGCAGCATCACGTCGCGCTGCTGCTCGCGGGCGTCGGTCTCCAGGCGGTCCTTGATGGACTTCTGGGCGGAGATGACCTCCTTCACCCGGATGAGCTGGGTGAGGGTACGCTCCACACGGACGACGGGGTCGGCGGTCTGGAGCAGCTCGCGGCGCCACTCCTCCGGGGCCTCGATGAGCGAGGCGACGGCGTCGGCGAGGCGGCCCGGCTCGTTCACCAAGGCGAGGATCGGCGCGGCGCGCTCTTGGCCGCCGAGGAGCTCGGCCGTCTCCTTGATGGCCTCGACCATGGTGCGGGTGAGGCCCTCGTGGTGGGGGGAGCCCTCCCACATCTCGACGATGCGCTCAAACGTCGCCTCGAGGTGGGGGCGGGTCGAGGGGAAGCCGGTGAGGCGCACACGCGCCACACCTTGCACAATCACGCGACCGGCGTCAGGGCGCTCGACGATGCGGGCGAGGGTCGCGACGGGCAGGAGGTCCGAGGGGAGGGGCTCCGCGACGGGGTCGCGCTGCACGGCGATGAGCACGAAGCCGCCGTGAGACGCGTCCAGGGCGCTGCGGGAGAGGCTGCGCGCCACCCCGAAGGCGCTCACCCCCGCGGGCAGCAGCACGCCGCGGCGCAGCGCGAGCACAGGGAGGCTGCGGGGGAGGGGATCGGGGAGGTCGAAGCGCAGAGTGGTGTCCGCCATTTGTGGCTCCACGACGCGCGCGGGGCGCGTCACAGGTTCGTTGGGAACGTGCGTGAACAGTCGTCAGTGGCGCCCCTCAAGGGGAGGAGCGCGGCGGGCCTCAGCGTCTCATCTCGTCTCGCTGTCGGCCTCACCACGATGAGCTACGCACCCCGAAACGGGGCGGCAAGGAGAAAAATGATCCCCCAACGTAACCCGGGCGGGCCCTCAGCTCCGCGGGGCGTCCTCAGGAGCCTGCGCTGGATCAGCGGCGGGCGGCGTCTGACGACGGGAGGCGAGGCGCGCGACCACCGGGGTCAGCGCGAGGGTCGCCACGGCCCGGGCGGGCTTCGTGAGCATGGTGAAGGCGTAGGCCGCGGCGAAGGTGCTGGCGCTCCCCGCGGCGGTCTCCACCTGAAACCCGAGCTTGATCGCCGTGTAAGACGCGGCCATGGTCCCGATGAACAGGACCATCCACACGGCCAAGGCGATGCCGCCGTACTCCTCCATGAGCGCCTGGAGGCGGCTAGAGATGGCGGAGAGGCGGGCGCGGAGAGAGGGGGCTTCCTGGCTCATCCGCGCCCTCTATCTCGGCCCGCCTCCACCCGCCGCCGCTTAGGGGCAGCGCGCCCGCAGGTCGGCCACGGAGTCCCCCGCACCGGCGGCCTCCAGCTCGGTCAGGTAGATCTGGGCGGCGCTGCAGCCCTCGAGCAAGGCGCTGAGCTGGGCGGCGCGCTGCAGCGCCCAGGGGCGCCGGGCGTCTTGCCGGGTGTCGAGGTAAGCCCGCGCCTCGACGAGGGCCTCGGGCCACTTCGCCAGGGTGGTGAAGAGCTCCAGGCGCACCGCGTGCAGCTCCGCCCGGGTGTCGGCGCTGAGGTCGGCGGCGGCGAGGCCCGCGGCCGTGGCCTGTAAGGTCTCGTCGATTGACGCCGAGGCGGCCTGCAGGGCCCGGGCGCGGCCGAGCTGGCCCGCGGCCGTGGTGGGCAGGCAGGTGTGGTGCTGACCGGCGGTGATCTCGACGGCGCTGCCGTCCTGACAGGTCACGCCGACCTTGCCGCGCCGCACGGTGACCTCGGTGCCCAGCGCCGAGCGCTTGACGTCGAAGATCGTGCCCAGCACCCGCACCTCACCCTCGGGGGTGACGACGCGCAGGTCGACGCCTTGGCCCGGGGTGACGGAGAAGGTCGCCACGCCGCTCTCCCAGCGGATGCGCGGGGCCATCGACGTGCCGCTCGCCTCGCCGACGCCGCTGTACTCGACGGAGACGTGCTCGCCGAGGTTGGCGGTCATCGCCGTGGGCTCGGCGCTCGCGCTCATCGCCAAGGACACCGGGGTCGGCTCCGGCGCGCGCAGCGCGACGAAGGCCGCCAGCGCCGCCCCGGCCAGGCCGAGGCTCATCGCGGGCCAGGGGATCGCCCAGGCGTTGGGCTTCGGGGCCCGGGCCTGACGGATCAGGCGGTCGTAGTGAGCCCGCTCCTCCTCTTGGAAGGTCGTCTCGCGGGCGAAGGTCTTCAGGGGGTGCTCGTGGTCCATTGGAGTCCTCCGTACGCGTCGTCGCTCGGCTCTGGGGGTGCAGCGAGGTCCGGGCTGACGCGTTTGGCCTCTCGGATGAAGTGGCTTCGGGCGAGACGAATGCGGCTCTTTACGGTCCCCACGGGCAAGCCGAGGAGCTCAGCCACCTCCGCCTGGGAGCGCTCCTCGATGAAGCAGAGCACGAGGATGTCGCGCTGCTCGTCGGGGATGCGGTCCAAGACGGCCATGACCTGTAGAGATGTCTCGCCGAGATCGGCGTGGCGCTCGGGGGAAGCGCCTTTCGCCGGGCCCTCGGGCTGGCCCTCAAACCAGCCTGTGACCTTTCTGACCCAGGCGCGCCGCCGCTGGCGGTTGGCCTGGCTTCGGACCACCTGAAACAGCCAGCCGGGGAAAGCGGCGGGCTCTCGCAGGGTGTCCATACGAGTGAGCACCTTCTCGACGACCTCTTGGAAGACGTCGTCAGGATCCACTCGAGGGCCGGACAACCGGCGACACCAGGACACGATCTGCGGCGTCCAATGCCGCAATACCTGGTCCAGGGCACGCTCATCGCCGTCCATTGCACGTCGAATGAGCTGGTGATCGTCGGTTGGGAAGGCCATCAACCTCCTTAGAGACCTCAGGTCGGGGAGCGGATCAGGGGTTTTTAGCGGCGCCCACCGAAACGGCGATCCACGTCTTCGTCGCGGATCTCCAGGGGGGTGGTGGGCTCGCAGGTGCCGCAGTCCGGCGCGAAGCTCCAGCGCACGAAGTCGCTGCGCAGGTCGCTGTCGTCGGTGATCCAGGCGCAGGCGCAGACCGCGGCGGCGCCGACGGGCATGAGGCCGTCGAGCTGCTCACCCGGGGCCAAGCCGCGGGCGTCGGCGACGGGCGGGGCCGCAGGGGGCGTCGGCGGGGGCGCGGGCTTCGTGGCCTTGGCGCCGGATTGGGAGCGGTTCTTGGGGCGGTAGGGGCTCGGGGGCGGCGGCGGAGG
>JAKLKD010000311.1 GCA_023150845.1 Myxococcota bacterium
CGCCCTTGGTGTTCATCGGGATCGTGCTCCTCCCCGTCTGTTACGTGGCCCCAGGGTTCCTGATGGCCTGGATCAACTCCGACCCGGGCTACGTCTACTAGGCGCGGCCGCGCCCGCCGCTCCGCCGTCTTGGGCCGGGCGCTCGAAGGTGTCCTCGTCGGACATCCGGGGGCCGAGGGAGGGGCGGGTCCGGGCGCGGGCGCCGTCGGCGCAGGCGGCCTCGGCGTGGGCCAAGGCGGCGGGGGTGGCCACGGCGCGCTGGGACTTGGCCAGGGCGGCGTTGAGCTCGTCGGCGCTCGGGGACGGGGCTCCCGGTGGTGACTCGCGGCGGCGAGCGTCGTCGAGACCTCAACGCGCCGAGGGTGGCCCCTGATCGCTTGGGGCTCGGGGTCATCCTCGCGGGAACGCTCACCAAAATCCGTCCGGGATTTTGGCTCGCTGCGCATTCGGGGTCTTCTCGCCCGTCACGGGCTCCAGACCCCTACTGAGCTCCCGCGAGGACGACCCGCTCCCCCCGCGCGCGGGGCCACCCCCGGCGCTGGTCGTGGTGATTCGGGCTGCAAGAGCGGGGCACACGGGCGACAACCGCGGCACAGTCGGGGCCACCCCCGGCGCTGGTCGTGGTGATTCGGGCTGCAAGAGCGGGGCACAGGGGCGACAACCGCGGCACAGTCGGGGCCACCCCTCGCGCGGGTTCGGCGGTCTCGGGCGCCCCCTCGGGGGAGCCTCCGCTCAGGCGCCGCTCGGCTCCGTCGCCTTACGCCCGCCGCTGCGCTCGTAGCGGGGCAGGAGGGTGGCGAGCTTCTCGCGCCCGTGCAGGGCGGTGAGGATACGCACGACGACGCGGGCGGCGCTGACGAAGCTGTCCTCGTCTTGGCGGCGGGTGAGGCGCGCGGCTGCGGTGGCGAGCGCGGCGGCCTGGCGGGCGGCGTTGGCGGTGGCCAGGGCCTCGTTGCTGGCCTCGATGCGCTCCAGATGGCCCGCCGTGAAGCCGAGGCGGTCGGGGGCGGCCTTGGCCTGGGTGGTGATGTCACGCACCACCCGCACCTGATCTTGGCCATGAAGCCGCACGACCTCACCGTAGGTGCGCCCGCCGCTCGTGGACTTGAGCGTGTCTTTGGCCTCGTTGCCGCCGCGGATGTGGGCCGTGGTGAAGCCCTCGCGGAGCTCGTCATCAGCCTCGTCCTCGGCCTCCGCCTCCGCCGCGCGGGCGACGCGCTCAGCGCCCTCGGCGGCGCTCAGCGCCGTGGTGCTGCTCACCAGCGCCTTGGCCGGGGCGAGGCCGTGCTCGGTGATCGTGGCCAGGGTGACGGCGTCCGCCGCGCCGGTCTCGGCGAGCTGGACGAAGGTGAGCGCGAGCGACAGGAGGTCGCCGCTGGTGACGGGGATGTGTGAGAGATAGGTGCTCATCGAGACGGCTCCAGGAATTTAGGACCGGGGATAAGCTGCCACAAGGCAGCGTGGGGTGTCAACACGATTCTGACGCTGGTGATCATAAACGTCACGCGGCGGGGTCGGGCTGCCGGAGGGCCGCCGGAGGGCGGCGGTGGCGGTGACGGGCGCGGGGGCATGTCGCTGGGCGGCGGCGGCGGCGTTCATGCGCGCTGGGGGTTGTCGCCGGACGGCGGCGATGGTGTTCACGCATGTCGGGTCGAACCGCCGGGGGGCGGCGCTGGTGTTCACGCATGTCGGGTCGAACCGCCGGGCGGCGGCGCTGGTGTTCACGCATGTCGGGTCGAACCGCCGAGCGGCGGAGTCCGCGTGCACGCAAGTCGGTTCAAACCGCCGAGCGGCGGCGCTGGTGTTCACGCAAGTCGGGTCAAACCGCCGAGCGGCGGAGTCAGCGTTCACGCATGTTGAGTCATGGCGCCGGGCGGCGGCGATAGCGTTCACGGGCGCGGAGACGAACCGCCGAGCGGCGGAGTCCGCGTTCACGCATGTTGAGTCGTGGCGCCGGGCGGCGGCGGCGGCGTTCACGCACGCTGAGTCGTGGCGCCGGACGGCGGCGGCGGCGTTCACGGGCGCGGAGACGAACCGCCGAGCGGCGACGCTGGCGTTCGCGCATGACGGGTCAAGACGCCAAGCGCCGGCGCTGGGGTTCACACACGCGGGAACAAACCACCAGAGGGCGGGAGTCGGGGCCAGGCGCTCCGAGTCCTGGCGCCGGGCGGCGTCGTCGGCGCTCACGCACGATCCCCCAAGCTGCTCTCCGCGGGCGCCGTCTTCACGCGCGCTGGGTCCTGGCGCCGCAGGGCTCCAGCTCGGCGAGCGCCGGCTCGGCCTGCTCCCGGGACGCCCGCGAGGCTAGGCTGGGCGCCGAGGCCCCAACGAGCCCCGGCGCCGCCCCTCCCCTAGGGCCCGTCCATCTCGGCGATGGCCACGCCCAGCCGCTCCCGCGCGCCCGCGAGCGCCTGGGGCAGGCCGTCAAGCCGCACAAACACGGCCCGCAGCGGCGTGAGGTCATCGTCCGTCAGCGGCCGCTGGGTCGCGGCGAGGGCCAAGGCGCCAAGCGCCTCGGTGAGCTCCCGGGCGATCGTGGTGAGCCGTGCCCTCGGGATCGCCCGGCGCAGGGTCGCCGCCGCGTCGGAGAGCGTCGGCAGCGCCGTCACGAGGCGCTCCGGGGCCAGGAGCTTGGGCAGCCGTGCGAGGGTGCCGTGCTCCACGGCGAGCGCCTTCGCCCCGCGCCGAAGGCGGTCGCCGAGCTTCGCCGAGCTCTGAAGCTCCGTCGAGAGCAGCTCCGAGAGCGCGAGCAGCTCCCCCACATCGACAGGCTCGCCCACGAGCTGCTGGGTGAGCAGGCGCTCCGTCGCGCTGAGCAGGGCCTCGGCGCGCTCGTTCACGGTGTCGGCGCGATCGCGCAGGTGTACCGCCAAGCCGTGAAGGGTGAAGAGGGTCATGGTGCAGGTGTCCGCATGAGACATAGGAGGTCCGTTCTCCCGCCAGGGAGGTAGAGAGGTGTGCGTGTTGGGCGCGGCTCGGCCAGAGGTCCGGCTGGGCCTGGGGCGGGCGGCGTGAGGCGTCGGCCACAGGGCTCCCCGCCGCCGGGATGAGGCCCGGAGGTGGGGGGAGGATCGTGGGCGTGGCGGAGCGCTGCGGCGTTGGGAGACGACGCGGAGCGCGCTAAGTGGCCGTCAGGAGCGGGTTACGCGGCTGGTCCGGGGCGTGGGGGCCAGGGCGGGGGCTCGGCGGGGGGCGGAGGGCGGTTATGAGGAGGGGGCCCGGCACTTAATCCGGGTGATTGGGCGCGATGCTTCGACATCGTCGTTCCTTTCGGGCGCCTCTGTGCTGGTAACACAGGGGCGCCCTCGTGCTTCAGGTGGTTGAGATCGGCCGGGGCGCGGGGCCTCCGGGTGCGGTGAGCCGCACATACGGAGCATGGCTCATGCGGCGATCGGATGCAAGCGGGGGTGGTGAAAAAGTTGGGGGTGACGGCGCGAGGTCGCAGATCGCCTCCTCCTCCTCTGGGCGTGCCCCCGCTGCGCGGGGTCGGCACCTCACGGGCTCGCGCCTTCGCGCTCGGCGCCGCTGCGCGGGCGCCCGCCGCTGCGCGTCGGCCCGACCGGCGCCTCACGCTGGGCGCTAGCGGGGGGCGCGGAGGCCGAGCTGGCGGAAGAGGCCACGAATCCACTCGGCTTGCCCCGGGAGGTTGAGATCCGCGGCGCTCTTGAGGGCGGTGGTGAGCAGGGCGATGGCCTCGGGGATGTGCTCGTGCTTGCCGGTGCGGATGAGGGTGATGGCGAGGTTGGCTTGGCCCATCAACAGCGTACGTCTGTCCCCCAACATCTCGTAGATCGGCACCTCCTCCCGCCGGATGCGGAGGGCCTCGTCGAGCTGCCCGCGCGCCTGGAGGATGTCGGCGATCTTGCCCATCGTGACGGCCTTGCCGCGCACGTCCCCGAGCCGCTCGTAGACGGGCAGCTCCTCGTCCCTGTGGATGCGGAGGGCCTCGTCGAGCTGTTCGCTCGCTCGCTGGAGAGGTGTAAAGCCAGATGGATCGGTTGATGACAAGGCAGGATGCCCCTTGCCGAATTCAGACAGCGCCAGGGCGTCGTCCTGGAGCACCGCCTCATGGGGAGTCATATTTGCCACTTCCGTCAGCAATAGGAATGATCTTGTGGATTGGAGCCGGAGAGCGAGGATGTGGTCCCCACTCAACGCGCGCTGGTGAGCGTTCGCGGTCTTCCAGGGCCACCGCAGCCGCGCTCAGAGCTCCGAACCCTCTCCCGTCTACGACTCTCTGCTATCACCCATGTATATGATCCCATGCTGCGTGCAGCTTAGGACACGATGCCCAGGAAGAAACAGCTTGAACAAGTGAGCGCTCCTTTTGACGTCTCCATGTGGCCGCATCGTGATCCGAGTTTGACCGCTCAGTCCGAACCCGACCACGGCTGGCTTCCTGTCAATCTTCGTAAGCGGCAGCCCCACGAAGTGGTCGAGCGACCGAAGCAGCTGATCTACTGGAGAATCCCAATCTACATGAAGGTCAGACACGTCAATCTGCCACCGGGACAGGTACACCCAAAGGTGAATATCGCCGAACTCCATTGGTCCGCTCATCGTTTGCATGAGCTTCCGCTCTCCACACTCGAAGTTGAGGAAGGTGCCGTGACCGCGCCGCGCGGCCCAACATGGAAATGGACGTAGCTCGTCCAGGATGCTCTGGAGTTCGTGTGCGGATACGCGGCGTTTCATGCTCTATCTCCCGACAGACCAGCGCCCATCGTCACGGCGCGCTGCGACTGAGGTTCGTGGCTCAGCGAGGATACTCACGAGAAGGAAGCTCAATGGAGGGAAGCTCCTCATTCAATCACACGCACCCATCGCTGGAGCCTCCCCACAAGCCTCGCGTAGCCTTCGCCGACGACGTGCGGAGGCGGTAGTTCGAAGGGGCCATCCGATCCCTCGAAGGCCCGGATGGGTCCGGTCAGCGCGTCGGCGATGATGCCGAGCGGGGCATCGGGGCGAAGCTCGGCGATTGTCTCCGTGTGATTCAGGGTGCAGGCCATATCCCAAGCCATGTTCAGGCAATTCAGCGTCTCGTCGCGGATCGTCCTCGGCCAGCGGCTCACCGGTCGCAGGGACCACAGCAGCGGCCGACAGAGATCGAGTCTGGTGATCTCCCGTTCTGTTGGTCCCTCTTGTCCAGACTCCAGCGATTGCCTCGCTCGACTTAGACGCGCCGAGCTTGGCCAAGCGGCGTTACCCTCCAGCAGGGTCAACGCCCCGAGAGTTGGAACGAAGAGGATGCTCTTCCCGTCATTCACGAGATGCTCTTCTTCATCACCGCCTTGCCCCCAGAACGTAAATCCAGAGACCATGGGCATACGAATGTACAGGAGCCAAAGCTCATCTTTGGCCAGCGTATAGGGGTTCTGTAGCTCTATCGACACCTGGTTCCTCTTCGATCAAACCACTTCTTGGTCTTGCTAAACTCCGATCTAAAGCCTGACGACTTGGTACCTTCGTACCATGATCTACCGCCATAATGCTCGTCGAGCGCCTGCATCGTTGCCTCGTCCGACTTCATGCCAGGCGGCAATGGGCACTTTTTGAACCATGACGGCGTGTCGGACGCTCGTTCTTTTTCGGTGTACTTCCCATTGTGAACCAGCACCCCCGCGCCTTCGCCACCCTCCTCACGAACAAAGTAGGAGTACGTCTCGGCGACGCTAAGGTTGAAGTCCTTCTGGCTTCTGTACCGGGTGTGAACGGAGACCACCACAGCCTCAGTGCCATCTGAGAGCCTCCGCCGGGTGCCTGGCTCCAGATCAGTCATCTTCTGCCAGAAGCGTGGATCGCCTCCGCATCGCCTGACGAGCTCATCGAGCTTCCCGATATCGTAGCCTTGGGGGATGACGCGCTTGCTCTTGAACTTCGGTCCAGCGCTCCCTCCTCGCCGACGAAGTAGGAGTGCGCCTCGGCGACAGAGAGGTTGAAGGCCTCCTTCTGCCCGTACAGGGGGCGCGCTCCCCCGTCCGTCACCCAGCC
>JAKLKD010000312.1 GCA_023150845.1 Myxococcota bacterium
GCCTCGGCCTGCCCGGCGCGCCCACCCGACGGACGATCACGGCGATTCGGCGCGCCCTGGCGGCGTCGGAGGGCGTCTTGCCGAGGGCGGACGCCGAGGATCAGCAGCTCCTGCAGCGCGTCTTGCCGCCCCTGCGCGGCGTCGGCCCGCGGTGGCGCGCCCTGCTCGACGAGCTCTCCGGGCGGCTGGAGGCCGGGGGCTGGCGGCGCGCGGCGGCGCACACCCGCGCCCTTCGCGAGCGCGGCGAGGCCTTGGGGGACTGGTATGACCTCTTCCACACCTGAGGCGCCCGCGGGGGTGACCCTGGAGGTCTATGTCCGGGGGCGCCTCGCGCCAAGCGGCGCGGAGATCCCCGGCTTTGGCGCCCTGCGTGTGGTGAGCCGGGGCCACGCGCCCGGCGCGGAGGTGCTGCTGCACCTCGGGAACCAGCAGCTCACGCTCACCGCCGATGACGACGGCGAGGCGGAGCACCGCGACGGCCAGCTCCTCGGCCTGACCGCCGGGCGGATGCGGGTGCGGGTCGGCGAGCTGGAGCGGGAGCTCGTCGTGCGGCCGCGAAAGCTCGTCGCCGAGGAGCTCTACGCGCTCATTCAGGCCTTGGAGTCTCTGTCCGCGGCCTTGAGCCAAGACCTCGGCGGCGTCGCCACCCTGGAGCGGGAGCGCCCGAGCCTCGACGAGGCCTTGAGCGCCCTGGAGCGCGCCGTCGGCCTCGCCGCGAGCGCCGCGCCGAGCATCCGCCGACGCCCCGTCCACCGCGCCCGGGAGGAGCGGCGGGCGACCCCCGACGTACAAGGCGCCCGTCGCCCAGCGGACCTGCGCTGGCTCGCCACCCACCCCGCCCAGGTCGCCCGGGCGGCGGCCCAAGGACGCGCCGTCGGCGTCTCCCGCGAGCGCCGGGCCGATCTCGACACCTTAGAGAACCGCGGCGTGCTCTCCGCGTATGACCGCATCGACGCGGGCGTCGAGACGCTCCTGGGCGTCGTCTCCCGCCACGCCGAGGCCCTGAGCGCGGCCCGCCCGGCGCGTGAGGCCCTGCTCACCGAGGCTGGCGACGTGTGGTCGGAGCATGACGCCCCGCGGCTCTCCCGCCTGCGTGAGCGTGAGGCCCGGCTGCGGGCCTTGGGCGCCGAGAGCCGGGCCGTGCGGCTGCGCGCTGGGCTGCCCGACCTGCGCCCCCGTACCGCGGCGATGGTGCGGACGCCTCGGGCCGACGCCGAGCCCGCCTACTGGACGACGGCCCGCGCCTACGCCTTGGCCGAGGCCGCGTCGCTGGCCCTCGACGCGCCGACGGAGGCCCCCCTCGCCTCGCTGGACGAGCTCTGGGAGCGCTACTGCGCCGTCGTGACCCTCCAGCTCCTCACCGCTGCCCTCGGCCCACCCCACGGCGGCGAGTCCCTCACGCCGGGCTGGCTCTCCTCCTTGCGGCGCGGCGAGGCGGCCCGCTGGAACCAGCCCCGGCGTGTGGTGCGGCTGCTGCTTGAGCCCGAGTACCACCACCGGCCCGGGGCGCCGATGCGGAAGCTCCACCCCGGCCGCCCCTGGCGCCCCGACCTCGTCCTCGACATCCGCCACGAGGGCGGACAGACGGAGCTGCACCTCCTCGACGCGAAGTTCCGCCGGGACCCCGACGGCGGCCCGCCCCTCGACGCCCTGCGGGACCTCTGGTGGCGGTACGGCGAGAGCATCGGCGATCACCGGGGCGCGCCCCTCGTCTCCTCCATCTGGGGCCTCTGGCCGGGGGATGGCCTGCGCCTCGTCGGCCCGACCATGCTCGACGCCGCCTGGCCTCGGGCGCGGCTGCGCGGCGGGCTCATCGGGCTGCGCCCGGGGCAGCGGCACCCGGAGCTGGAGCGGACCTTGGCCGTGCTCTTGGGCGCCTGAGCCGAGGCGACCAGACCGGCTCAGCGCTTCGGCGGACCCGGCGGCGGACCGGGTGGACCTTGGCCTGGGCCCTGCGGCGGCGGGCCCGGCGGGCGGCCCTTCCCGTCACCGGCCGGGATGTAGCCGAGGGCCTCAAGCTGCGCGCGCTCCTCGGGGCTGTGCTGGATGGCGTTGGCGGGCGGCGCGCCCTGGTGGACCTTGAGGGGCGTCACCTGGGCCTCATACGCCGCGCGCTCGGCGGCGAGGGCGTCGTCCCGGCCCGTGAGCGGGCGCTGTTCTCCCGGATCCGCGCTGAGGTCGTACACGGCGACGGCGCCGCCCTTCTCAAGGCGCTTGAGGCCGCCGCCGCGGGCGCTCTCCTGGGCGTCGCTCATCCATGGGTCGGTGTTGGAGACGATGACGGCGCGGCCCTCGCCCTCCCCGCGGGTGAGCGCGGTGAGGTCCCGGCCCATCATGCGCCCGTCCAGCGGGAGCCCCGCGAGCTGCAGCGCCGTCGGGGCGACGTCGATGAGGCCCACCTGCTCGGTGACGACGGCCCCGGCGGGCACGCCCGGCGCACGCACCAAGAGCGGTACCCGGATCACCGGATCCCAGAGCGCGCCGCGGTGGTTGAAGTAGTAGTCGTGCTCGAAGGACTCCCCGTGGTCCGCCGTGATGATCACGACGGCGTCGGCGGGGATCGCCGCCAGGAGCGGCTTGAGCGAGGCGTCGAGCTCGGAGAGCTCACCGTCGTAGAGCGCCAGGATGTGCTCCACGTCACGCGGGCTCGGCGTGGTGTCCCCACGACGGTAGGGGTCCAAGGAGCGGTCGCGGCCGTCTAAGGTGCCGGTGTAGTCCGGGTCGTAGCGGGTGTCCCAGGGCGCCGTGGGAGTGTAGGGGAAGTGCGCGTCGAAATAATGGACAAACGCGAAGAACGGGCCGGTCTGGGCGCTCATCCAGGTCGTCGCGGCGGCGGTGACCTCGGCGGCGGGGCGGCGCATGTCGTCGGTGTCGACGTCAAAACGATCGTCGAAGTTGTCGAAGCCCCGGGAGAAGCCGCAGCTCACGTCCTGGAGGGTCACCCCGCCGATGAACGCCGCCGTGGCGTAGCCGCCTTGTTTGGCGATCTCGGCGATGGTCGGGCCGGTGTAGAGGCTGCCGCGGTTCGCGCCGACGTTGCCGTGAAGCTCGGGCGGCACGCCGCTCATCATCGACCAGTGGGCCGGGCAGGTCTCGGGGAAGTGGGTGAACGCGGCGTCGAAGCGCGCGCCAGCCTGGGTGAAGGCCGTGAGGTTGGGCGTCTCGGCGCGGCCGCCGTAGACGGCGAGGCGATCGGCCCGGGTCGTGTCGAGGCTGATGATCACGACGGAGCGGAGCGTCTCGCTGGGCTGGCCGACGAGCTCAAAGGTGGGCTTGAGGATGTGGGGCTTCGGCGACGCGGCGCCCCCGGGGCGGCCAGGGGGCCCGTTGGGACCGGGGGGCCCAGGCTGCCCCGGCGGACGCTCGGCGACGGCGCCTTGTGGGCCGGAGGGCTCCGGGGCGCCGGTGCACGCCAGCCCGAGCAGCCAGAGCCCGGGGCTCATTGCACCACCAGCTTCGCGTAGTAGACCTTGTTGTCGCCGCGCACGCCCTGGTTCCAGACGACGTGGAAGGCCCCCTGGGGATCGACGCTCACCGACGCGAGCCCCGGCTTGCCCCAGTTGATGTCGGCGATCTTCCGCGGCTCGCTCCAGCCTCGGCCGGAGTTGACGCTGTAGACCATCTCCGCGTCCTGCCCGGAGTCCCAGCCCCAGACCAAGAGCCGGACCCCGGCGTCGTTGATCGCGATGTCGGGATCAAAATGAAAGCCGCCGAAGCCGGCGCTGGGCTCATCGACGGGCCCCCAGGCGCCGGGGCGCCCGGAGCGTACATAGACGGCGATCGGCTGACCGCCCTCCTTGTGAAACCAGGTGATGTGGTCCACGCCGTCTTTGCCGAAGGCGAAGTGTGGGCGCTCACCGGGCTTGCCCGTCGCGGTGAGGTTTTCGGGCTTCGAGAACTGGCCGTCCCGGCCCTCGGCGACGTAGAGCGTGGTCGCGCTGCCGCCGGAGCCGATGTCCCAGCCAGCGAGCACGCTGCCGTCCGGGCGCCGCTCGACGTTCGTGTGCCAAGCGTCTTGGCGCCCGTCGCTGAAGTCGTGAATCTCGCTCCACTGGCCGTCGGCGTACCAGCGCCAGCGGGCCACGAAGCGCGCCTCCTCGGAGAGCGGCTTGCCGATCCAGACATACGCCAGCTCGTCCCCGACGGCGTCGGCGACGTGGCCGCTGCCGATCTCGCCGCCGTCGTCCGGGGTGAGGGGCTCGGGCTTCGACCAGACGCCGTCCCGCCAGATCGTGAGGTAGCCCCGGCTGGTGAAGTCGGGCTTCGCGTGGTCAAAAACCACGACGACGCTGCCGTCCGCCCGGGCGACGATGTCCGGGCCCCAGTTCCGGTCCTTCTCTAAGCCCAGGGGGGCGGGGGCGGTCCAGGTCACGCCGTCCTGGGAGACGCGGTGGCGGATGAGGTCCCCGGCGTCGGTGCGCTCGTAGTAGATGGCGTGCAGGCGGCCATCGGCGGCGGCGGCGACCTGGGGGCGATACCCGCCGCCTTTGGTCTCGGTGAGCAAGACCGGCGGGGCGAAGGCGCCCAGGGCCTCGATGGCGGGGCCCTTCGGCGCGGGCTGGTCATGGAAGGGCGGGAAGCCCGAGGGGTCTTGCAGCATGGCGCCGGACTGGCCGGGGCCGCCCGCGGGGCCGTTCGGGCCCATCGGACCCATCGGCCCGCCAGGACGACCTGGACCCGGGGGGCCCATCGGCGGCGCGCCCGGCGCGCCGGCCACAGGCGCGGAAGGAGGGGCATCGGACGGGGCGCTCGGCTCACCGCAGGAGAAGAAGATCAGAAACGTCAGGATCATGGCAAGATCCTACACCGCGGGCGCCTCGTCCGGAGCGCGCCGCGTGTCACCCTCCTCTGAGGCCACCCCACCCCCATGCGTGTCCTCCTGATCCTGGCGCTGTTGAGCCCCGCGGCGGCGCTCATGGGCTGCGCCGCCCAAGGCGAGGCCACCGCGGCGATCGCCGGAGGCGCGAGCCCCCAAGGCTCGGGCCGCGCGCCCGATGAGCCCAAACGTTCGGTCACGCTCAGCCCCTTCCGCCTCGGCGTCGCCGAGGTCACCATCGACGAGTTTGAGCGTTTCGCCGCGACGGCCTACACGGATCCTTCGTTGTGGAGCCCCGAGGGCTGGACCTGGGCCCAGGCCCACCCCCAAGGCGCGGGCGCGGCGCTGCGCGCGGCGGGGCGCAGCGGCGATCACCCCGTCGTCGCGGTGACCTGGTACGAGGCCGACGCCTACTGCCGCTGGGCGGGCGGCGCCTTGCCGACCGAGGCCCAGTGGGAGCGGGCCTGCTCCGGGGGCGAGGGCCGCCGTTACCCCTGGGGCGAAGGCGAGGACAAGGACATCCGCTGGTACTCCGAGGGCAAGTTCGGCCACATCGTGGACGTGAAGACCTCCCCCGCCGCCACACAAGACGCCGCCCTCGCCGCGAAGGAGGGCCCCGTCCACATGGCGGGCAACGTCTGGGAGTGGACCGCCGACTGGTACCACCGCGACGGGACCAAGACCGGCGACGTCACCGACCCCAGCGGCCCCCCGACGGGCACCTGGCGCGTCATGCGCGGCGGCTCGTACATGAACCTGCCGTCTTACTCCACCTGCACCCATCGAGAGCCCGCCCGGCCTGACCGTGTGGCGCTCACCGTAGGCATTCGATGCGCCTTCCCCGCGCGCTGACCCGCGCCGAGCGCCTCACCCGGCGCGGCGCGTTTCTGTCCTTGAACTTCCTGGGCGCCGCGGCCTGCGACGGCGGCGCCGAGGGCCCACCTCCGCAGACGGGCCCGATCCCGACCCAGACCTTGGCCAGCGACGGCATGGTCGCCGTCCCGGCGGGCATCGTGCGCCTCGGTCCGCGCAAGCCCCCCGCGGGCATGAACCCGACCATGCCGCCGCCTCGCCCGGGCGGAAACGGCCCCGCGGGACCGCCGCCGGGGGCTCCAGGCGCGCCTCCCGGGATCGGCCCCGCCGGG
>JAKLKD010000313.1 GCA_023150845.1 Myxococcota bacterium
GCGCCCCGGCGGCGCTCCAGCTCGGCCAGGAGCGCGGCGCGGCGGGCCTCCAGCGCGGCGCGGCGCGCGGCGGCCGGGTCCGGGGTGCTCACTCGTGAATCTCCCAGCCGAGCACGAGCGCCCCGGCGCCGTCCGGCCACTCCACGGGGGTGAGCTTGAGCGGGGTGAACACCGACGGCGCGGTGACGGCCTGGGCGCGGAAGGGCCAGGGCAGGGGATCGGCGGGGGCGAGGCGCACGGCGCCGCCGTAGACCTCGGCGTCGGGGGAGAGCGCCCGGGCGCGGTCTGAAGCCGGGGCGTCTTCGCCTAAGGGGCCGAGGCCCTCCAGGATCGCCTGGCTCCGCGCGAGCAGGGCCTCAACGGTCCGCGCCTGGCGGGCGGCGGTCTCGACGTCCCAGGGCCAGGTCAAGAGCAAGGTGCGCACGGCCTTGAGCGTCTCGGCTTGGGCGGCGCGCACCTCGGGGTCCTCGAGCTCCAGGCGCTCGATGAGCTGCTCGATGAACCGTAAGGTCTCGCTCGGCGAGTCCTTGAGGCCGCCCCGCAGCCCGGCCATGAACCGTTTGACGTCGCCCGAGGCCAAGGGGGTGAGCAGGTCCAGGCGGCGCTGGGCCGCGCCCCGACCGGCGAGGCGGGCCTCACCGCGCTGAAAGGAGCCGGCGTCGGCGCGGAAGGCGGCGCGCCACATCATGTCCTCGATGAGCACGGCGAGCTCACGCCGGGGCACCAGGGCCTCCAAGGTGGCGAGGAGGTCCTCGCCGAGCTGGTACTGGGACGAGACGTGGTTGAGCCAGCGCAGGCTCAGGGGGGTGAGCACCTCCGACGCGCTCGACTCCGGGGCGAGCTTGAGCGCCAAGGCGAAGCTCTGGAGCGCCTCGGGGATCTCCCCACGCTCCAGGTGCGCGACGCCGCGGTGCATCGAGAGGACCGCGCGCTCGGTGAAGCCCGACTCCGCGTCGAGGCTCAACAGCGCCGCGCCCCGGGGGCCGTCCCAGATCACCGCAGGGCTCACCCCGGCGCTGGCCCGGGGGATCCACTGGGTCGCCCCGGCGCCGTCTCGGGCCTCGATGAGCGCGTCGAGCACGCCTATCGCGACGGCGTGAGCGGCCTCGGGGGAGGCGCCGAAGGAGACGGCGTAGTCAAACATGAACAGGCGGCGGTCTGGGGACAGCGCCATCCACTCCGAGATCGGCCAGTCCATGCAGGCCCGGAGGATCTGCGCGGCCTCGGAGTCCGGGGGCAGGGTGCTCGTCGGGGCCTCGGCGCGCATGGCCTCGGCGACCTCTCTGGAGAGCCCGAGCTGCCGCGCCCGGGTGGACTCGTCCCGGGCCTTCTGCCGGGCCTCCCGGGCGGCGAGCTCGGCGAGCTTGAGCAAGAGGTCGAAGCGGCGGGCGGCGATGACCGCCTGGCCCCGGACCTGGGCGTCGTTGAGGGTGCGCTCGGCCCGGGTGAGCAGGCTCAGGAGCACCCGCGCCGCCACCTGGCGGTCGGAGAGCCGGGCGTTGGGCAGCTCTCCGGCCCGGATCGCCGCGAGGCGCGGCCCGAAGCAGCGCCCCCGGTCGAGCCGCACCGTCGCCAGCTCGGCGCTGCCCAAGATGTCGCCGATGGCGACGAAGCGCGTCTGTTTGTTCACCTCGAAGCTGTCGAAGGGCCGTGGTCGGGCGCTGCGCGGCTCGCGGCCCATGGTGCGCACGAAGGTGTTCTGCAGGGCCAAGGGCCAGAGCCCGGCGCCATCGACGTCTTTGGGGTGGCCATCCTGGCAGAGCCCCAGGTCACCCAAGGCGGCCCAGGTGACGCTGTGGAAGTCTTGGTCGTAGATGGACACCCGGCCTGTCTGGTTCTCCAAGGCGTTGTGCAGGAGCCAGAGCTTGATCGCCGCGTCGGGGCGGCCCTCACGCAGGGCGAGGCGGGCGTTGAGGTAGACGAGCTCGGCGTTCGACGGCGTGGCGCCCGGCACAAAGACCGGGGGCGGCGGCGGCGGCGCGGGGGGCGGCGCCGCGCCCAGGGTGAAGAGCGCCGCGAGGGCCAGGGCCAACGAGGCCCTCAAAACGCCACGCCGAGGACGAGGGAGAACTCGGCCTGAAAGTACATCTCCGTCTCGGTGACCGGGGCGAGTAGCGGCAGCGCGAACATCGCCCGGGGCGAGAGGAAGAGCCCCTGCTGGAGGTAGAGGTCGTTGCCGACGCCGACCATGACGCCGTAGCGGGCGGGGTCCACCTGCATAGCGTCGAGGCGGATGTCCTCCAGGTTGGCGCGCTCGGGGTCGGTGAGGGTGGGGGAGACGACGGCCCGCGCGGCCTCACGGAGCGTGAGATCGCGGAAGCCCGTGGGGTAGACGAGGTAACGGAAGCCGCCGTAGAGGTTCACCGTCATCTGCACGGCGGGGAAACGGCGCGGCCAGGACGTCACGACGCCCTCGGCGACGGGCAGCCCGGCGATGAGGTCGAGCTCCAGGCGCGGCGGGCGGCTCGGCTGCCGGTAAGGCGTGAGCGCGAGGAGCTCGCTCGACGGGGAGTCCCAGACCCAGACGTAGCTGACGCCCACCTCAAAGATCGCGCGGTTCACCGGGAAACGCCCGAGGCCCCCGGCGCGTAGGCTGTTGAAGTTGTTGAGCTCGAAGGGGTGGCCCCCGGTGGCGGCCACCATCGCGGTCTTGCGGCGCCAGTTGAACTCGACGGGCTGGGCGGCCGCGCCGATGGCGCGCTCGGCGAGCACGTCAAAGGGCACCCGGTACGGGGCGAGGGGATCGACCTCGGCGTCGGGCTCCTCGGCGGCCTCGGCGTCTTGGGCCCAGGCGGCGCCGCCAAGCGCCACGAACAGCAGCAGCTCAGGGATCAAGGGGGAACCCGTCGTCGCCGGGGGCGGGGTACTCAGGCCGGTAGCAGGTGGCGGCGTAGTCGGTCCGGAAGCTCTGCGTGACCTGGTAGACCTCGGCGCGGTCAAACACTGGGTGCTCACAGAAGCGGTCGCACTGGGTGAGCATGAGGTCCATGCGGAAGCTGTCCTCAAGCCACTTCGCCGCGCCGTAGGAGCCCTCGGCGTCGATGGGCACCCCGAAGGGCACGCTCAAGGAGAAGGCGCTCACCGCCCCGGCGACGTAGGTCTGGTACTCGGCGCGGAGCAGGTAGGGGAACTCCCAGTACATCCCGAGCTCGTAGTTCGGCTCCCGGAGGAAGCTGTGCCACGTGGGCAGGAGCTCGATGGGCAAGATGCCTTGGGTGACGACGGTGCAGATGATGTTTGTGGGGTCCTCAGCGCAGAGGGCGTCCACCACCTCGCCGAGGAGGTCACTCTTCGTGATCTCCGTGCGGAACATGAAGAGCTGGGCGTCCTCTTGGGCGCAGTAGGAGAAGGCGTCGTCGATCTCGGCGCTGAAGACCTCGTCGTTGAAGAAGGTCACCATGCCCAGCTCGCCGAGGTCGGCGTGATCGACGTTCGCCGCGAACTCCGGCGTGAGGAACTCCGAGCTCGTGATCTCCCCGGCGAGGCGGGCGGAGTAGGTCTCTAAGAAGTCGAGGTACTCCGCGCGGGTGGGCAAGATCGGCAAGAAGCCCACGGAGAGGGGCCCGAGCTCAAGCTCCGGGATGTCGGGGATCACCGCGCAGGCGAGGCTCAGGCCCAGGCTGTCGACGGTGGCCGGACACCAGAGGGTCGAGCTGTTCAGCTCGGTGCCGGAGATGGAGCGCTCGATGCTGTCGAAGACGAAGGCCCCGGCGAGGCGCGGCGTGGCCCGGTGGCGCTCGGCGGGCACGAGGCGGGTGAGGGCCTCCTGGACGACCTCGGCCATGCCGGTGATGTCGCGGTGCAGGGCGATGACGAGCACCATGTCCTCGCCGTAGACCCGGGCGTCCTCGACGGCGTCGCTCATGGCCTCGGTGAGCTTGTCGACGAAGGCCGGGTCGGCCCAGTCGTCGATGCAGAAGGTCGGCTCGTCCTCCAAGAAGAGCCGCTGGCGCTGCATCTCGGCGTGCTCGGGAGAGATCTCGCGGTTGCATGGCGCCAAGAAGAAGGGCACCCGGCGGGCGGCGTGGATGGGGCTGCGCAGCTCAGGGAAGGCCGGGCGCACCTCGGGGTTCTTGCGCGCCACCGCCGTCGTCGTGAAGGTGCCCTTGGCGTCGGTCACCGTGGCGCTGGAGCAGACCACCGGGGAGGACGCGGCCTCGACGGGGAGCTGCTCGGGGTTGAACCGGGCGCGCTCTTGGAACGGCAGGGCCTCGAAGCCCAAGGCGGTCATCTCGCCGCCGCACCCGCCGCCGTAGCCGTAGGGGTTGTCCTCGTCGCCGACCTGGCCGATGCCGTAGCCCTGGTCCTCGATGAGCACGTCCCGGCGCAGGCCGAGCGCCTCGGCCTCTTGGTTACGGATCGTCGGGAAGTGGTGGCGCCCGCGCCACTGAACCCAGGTGTTTGTGTCGTCAAACACCCCGTAGACGAGGAGGCTGCGGTTCAGGTGGGCGGGGCCCGGGCCGATGACGTTGAACACCGTGCGGGGGTCGAGGGTCAGCTCGCCGTCGACGTGGTACCGCAGGCGCAGGCGCACGTCCCGGGGCTCGATGTCGAGCTTGATGCTTGTGCTGCCGCAGAGGCTCGTCTCGCCGCAGTCCACGGGGACGTGGGTGTGCACCGTCGCGAACTGGTCGATGGGCGTCCAGTCCACACGCTCGTCGTCGGTGGTGTAGGTCAGCTCGATGACGCTCGGGTCGCCGATGCCTTGGTCGGCGCTAACGTTGTAGAAGATGAAGAGGGTCTCCTCTTCAGCGAACCAAGAGGCGTCGGCGATGGAGAACCCAGCGTTGACGTCAAACAGCGGCACCTTCCGGCACGACCCGAGGGCGAGCAGGCTGAGGAGCGCCGCGGCGGCTCTCACAGGGCCTCCCCGGCGAGGAGCGCGGCGAAGGGGCGCCGGGCGCGGGCGAGCTGGGCCTGGAGCCCCCGGGCCAAGGCCTGGCGGCCCCGATCGGCGAGCTGCACCTGCTGGGCGCGGTTGGGGAACACCGAGACGGCCTCGACGGAGCGCCGCAAGGACTCCGGCGCGGCGCCGAGCACCCGGGCGCGCAGGTCGCTGTCCAAGAGCGAGCACCACGCGGCCAAGGCCTCGACCTCGACGGACAAGAGCAGGTCCGCGAGCTCTTCGGCGGGGAGCTGGAGCACCATGTCCGGGGTGAGCACACCCTGAACCCAGGCCGGGAGGCTGCCGTTCAGGGCGCGCTGGGCGTCCTGGAGCAAGGCCACCCGGGCCGCGGTGGGGAGCCGCGGCAAGAGCGTCGAGAGCGCGCCGGGGGAGTCGAAGGGCGCGCCGTGGTCGGCGACCTCGGCCCGGGCGGGCAGGGGAGGCAAGGTGTCGCCGCGCTGGGCGGCCTGGAGCGCGGCGAAGAGATCCGCCGTCTCTTCAGGGCCGAGGCGGTTCGAGCGGAAGAGCGCCGCGGCCAGCGCCGTGGTCTGGGCCTCGCTGAGCAGGCCGACGAGCTCGTGGCGGGTCTCCAGCGGGGCGAGGGCGAAGAGCAAGGCCGCGTGCCGCGCCGGGAGCTGGGCCACGAGCCGGGCGAGGCCGGCGGTGCCGAAGTCCTCCCGCACGCTGCGCACGACCCCGGCGTCGCCTTGGGTGACCAGGGCGGCGAAGAGGGCGTAGCGGTCCAGGGCGGCGAAGAGCTCGGCGTCGCTCGGGAGCGAGGCGGGGTTCGTGTCGCGGAGCAGCTCGGCGAGCGCGATCTTCGGGCCGGCCACGTCG
Organism: Myxococcota bacterium; assembly: GCA_023150845.1. Lineage (GTDB taxonomy): Bacteria > Myxococcota_A > UBA796 > UBA796 > CAJQPC01 > JADKFE01. The sequence goes on from JAKLKD010000313.1 coordinate 5,723, forward strand.
CCGCCGGAGGGGAAGGCCGCGGGCAAGGTGTTCGGGAAGCGAAGGGCGGCCTTGGCGAGCACGGCGAGCTCCCCGGCCCGGAGCAGCTCCCGGATGGCGGCCTGGAGCTCGACGTCGGGCTTCTCGGGGTCAAAGGCGGCGAGCCGGGCCTCCCAGCGGGCCTCACGCTCCGCGACGAGGGCGGCGTCATCCGCGGCGGCGGTGGGCGCGGCGGCGGCGGCCTCCTCGGCGGGGGCGGC
>JAKLKD010000314.1 GCA_023150845.1 Myxococcota bacterium
AATGAGCCTGCTCCGCGCCTTACGCGACTTAGACCGCCCGGTCTGGGCGCGGCCCGACGGGGCCTTGGCCGAGGGCCCGGGCCCAGGCCACGCCTTCGTCCCCGCGGTCTCCCCCGAGACCTTCGGCGCGGCGGCGTTCCGGCAAGACCACGGCGTGTCCATGGCCATCGTCTCCGGGGAGATGGCGAACGGCATCGCCGGGCCCGCCCTGGTCATCGCCATGGCCCGGGCCGGGCTCTTGGCCTTCTTGGGCACGGCGGGGCTCCCGCTGGCGGCGGTCGAGGCCCAGGCCCGGCAGGTGCTCGACGGCGCCCCAGCGGGGGCGGCCTGGGGCGCGAACCTGCTCTTTGACCCGCTCCTCCCTCGGCGCGACGAGGAGGCCGTGAGCCTCACCCTGCGCCTCGGCCTCCGCCACGCCTCGGCCTCGGCCTACGCCACGGTGACGCCGGGCCTCGCGCGCTGGCGCCTGACGGGCATCTACGCCACCCCAGACGGCCGCGTCGTCACGCCGAACCACCTCTTCGCCAAGCTCAGCCGCCTTGAGGTCGCCCGGCGCTTCTTGGAGCCCGCCCCGGCCCACCTGCTCCAGCAGCTCGTCGATGAGGGCGCGCTCACGCCGCTCCAGGCCCGCCTCGCCGAGCGTGTGCCCGTCGCCGACGCCGTCACCGCTGAGGCCGACTCCGGCGGCCACACCGACCGCCAGCCCTTGTTGGCGCTCTTGCCATCAATCCTGGCGCTGCGGGACGAGATCAGCCGCGCCCGGGGCTACGAGGCGCCGCCCCTCGTCGGCGCCGCGGGCGGCCTCGGCACCCCCCAGGCCGTCGCCGCGGCCTTCTTGATGGGCGCCGACTACGTCATGACCGGCTCGGTGAACCAGGCGAGCGTCGAGGCGAGCACCTCGGCCCTGGTCAAGGAGATGCTCGCCGCGGCGACGGCGTCGGACACGGCCATGGCCGCCGCCGCCGACACGATGGAGCTGGGCGGCGAGGTGCAGGTGCTCCGGGCGGGCACGCTCTACGCCGCGCGCTCCCGCAAGCTCGCCGCGCTGCACCGCCGGTACGAGCGCCTGGAGCGCCTGCCTGATGAGGAGCGTGTCCTTCTGGAGGAACGGATCTTCCGGCGGCCCCTCGCTCAGGTGTGGACCGAGACCCAAGCCTGGCTCGCCGAGCACGCCCCGGAGCAGCTCCCCATCGCCGAGCGTGACCCCAGCCACCGCATGGCGCTCGTGTTCCGCTGGTACCTCGGCCAGTCCTCGGCCTGGGCCCAAGCCGGGCTCGCCGCACGAAAGGCCGACTTTCAGATCTGGTGTGGCCCCGCGATGGGCAGCTTCAACGCCTGGGCGCGGGGCGGGCCGCTGGAGCCCCTCTCTGGGCGCGGCGTCGTGGCGATTCAGCGGCACCTCATGCGCGGGGCGGCGCTGCTCATGAGGGTCAGGATCCTGGAGGCCCAAGGGGTCCAGGCGCCGGAGGACGCCCGGCTCGCCCGTGCCTGGACGGACGACGATGAGTGAGGTCGGCTACATCCGCCGGGCGGACGGCCGCCTCGGCCTGCGCACCCTGAGCGCGTCCCCAGGCGGGCGGCGGCTCTTGTGTTTGCCCTTCGCCGGGGGCCAGTCCTTGGCCTTTCGGGCCCTCGCCGGGGCGATGGGGCCCGGCTGGGAGGTCGTCGCCATCGACACCCCCGGCCACGGCTGGGCGACGGGCGAGCCCTTGGACGAGGTAGGCGCCTTGGCCGATCTCTTGGCCGAGCAGCTCACGCCGGGCTGGCTGCGCGGCGGCCTGCTCTACGGGCACAGCCTCGGCGGCGCCCTGGCCTTTGAGCTGGCGCGGCGCCTGGGGCCAAACGCGGTGAGCGGCGTCATCGTCGGCGGCACCGTGCCCGCCCACCGGCTGCCCGAGGTGACGGCCTTCGCCCGGCTCCCCGAGGACGAGCTCTTCGCCCAGCTCCGGCAGCTCGGCGGCATCGACGACGCCCTTGCCCAGAGCCCCCAGCTCCTCGCGCGCTTCATCCCCCAGCTCCGGGCTGACTTCCGCGCCTTTGAGGCCTGGCGGCCGACGGAGCTCCTAGAGACCCCGCTCCTCGCCGTCGGCGGGGTCACCGACCCCTTCTGCCGCCCGGAGTTCATCTTTGAGTGGGTCCGCTACGGCGCCCGCTGCAACCTCGACTTCGTGCCGGGCGGCCACATGTTTGTGCTTGAGCACCCCGCCGAGCTCGCCCAGCGCCTCCGAACCTTCGCCGCCGCCGTTGTCTCGGGCGAGCCCGCGTAGTATCGTCCGCGATCGAGCTTCAAGACCGAGGCCAACGATGAGCGGCCCTCCCCCCCTGGCCACCCGCCCCGGCGCTCGCCGGTGAGCGCGTCTCCCCCAAGCGCCGACGTCGTCCGGTCGCTCCCGCGCCGCGCCCCCCTCGTCGACACCCGCGAGGAGGTGAAGCCCGCGCGGATGACGCCGCTGACCATGCCGCTCCCGCCGACGGGGCAGGTGCTCGCTCGGGTCATCGCCTGGATGTTGGCCTTCGCCCGGGTGGGACTCGGCCTCGCCTGGGACCGCCTCACAGGTCAGGCGTCGCCCCAGCGCCAGGCCGAGCGGGTGTCCGCGGCGCTGCGCTCCTTGGGCGGCTGCGCCGTGCAGGTCGGCCGCCAGCTCTCGATGCGGCTCGACCTCTTGCCCATCGAGATCGCTCTGGAGCTCCTGAACCTCCGGGACCAAGAGCGCCCCTTCCCCGTCGAGCAGGCCATCGAGCGCATCGAGGCCGCCGGGGGGCAGCCCCTCGACGCCCTCTTTGAGGCCTTCGACCCGACCCCCCTCGCCTCGTCTTCGCTCAGCAGCGAGTACCAGGCCGTGCTGCGCTCCGGCGCCCCTGTGGTGGTCCGTGTGCGGCGGCCCCACGCCCGGGAGCGTTACGCCGTCGAGCTCGCCGCGCTGTCGATGTTCACCCGGACCTTGGAGCGCCTGACCATCCTGCGCCAGGCCTTCTTAGAGACCCTGCGGGTGGAGATGAGCGCGCTCATCACCGACGAGCTCGACTTCCGGAACCAGGCCCGGTACCAGTCGCTCTTCCGCAAACGCGCCCGCCGCGACCGGCTGCGGAAGGTCAGCGCCGCGCGGGTCCACCACGGCATCCTCAGCGACATGGTGCTCGTGAGCGACTTCATCTCCGGGGTGCGGCTCTCCGAGGTGATCGGCGCCGTAGGCCGGGACGACCGCGCCGCCTTAGCGACCTTGGCGAGCATGAACATCGAGCCCAAGGAGGTCGGCCGCCGCCTCTGGGAGGTCTGCTGGTGGGGCCTCTTTGAGAACCAGTTCTTCGACGCCGAGCCCAACCCCGACACCATCGTCGTCCAGCCCGGCGGGGCCCTCGTCTTCGTCGGCTTCGGCGAGTTCTTCACGGCTCTGGGCCGCACCCGGCGCACCTTACGCGAGGTGCTCGCCCGCCTCGCCGCCGACGACGTGTCGGGGAGCTCCGAGGTCATCCTCCAGGCCCTCGCGCCGCTGCCCTTCATCGACACCCACGCCTTCTCGAAGCACCTGGAGGCGCGGGTCTGGCAGAGCTACTTCGCGATGCAGGACCGCCAGGCCCCCGCCCACGAGCGCAGCACGGCGAGCCTCACCATGGCGATCTTACTGACCGCCGGTCAGGATGGCGTGCCCGTGCGCTCCGACCTCGCGAGCATGCTGCGCTCGTTGCTGCTCTACGACACCTTCGCGATGCGGGTCCACCCCAACTTTCTGCTCCTGGACGAGTTCGCCGCCTACCTGCGCCGGGCCGAACGCCGGGCGGCGCGGCGCTTCAAGCGCAAGATGCGTGAGAACAACGAGGACGGCGGGCGCGCCGCGATGCTCGCCGGGGCGGCACGGGGCCTACGCGCCGTCGATCGCCTGGGCTTCTGGGTCGAGTCCATGACCGAGAACCTGCCCATCTCGAACCTCTCCATGACGAGCAAGGCGTCCTATGTGCTCTCGGAGCTCCTCGCCTTGGTGATGCAGTGGGCCGGGCTCATCGTCGGCCTCGCCGCCCTCGTCGGCGGCTGGCGGCTCGCGCACGGCGTGCCCGTCGCCCCCTGGCCCCTCGTGGTGGAGCTCCTGGAGGCGCCCCTCGTCCGCCTCGTGCTCGCGCTCACGATGGTCTTCGCCCTGCGGCGGGTGCAGTTCCGGCTCTTGGACAAGGACCCGGCGGAGTGAGCGCGGCCTCTGTGCTGCGGGCGCTCCCCCGGCGGGTGGGGCTCCGCGCCGACGTGCCGCCGCTGCCGCTCCCCGAGCGGGTCGTGCCCAGCGCCTCGGCGGCCCAGGTCGCCTGGCGCAGCCTGCGCTGGATGTGGGTCGGCGGGCTGACCCTCGTCCGCATCACCCTCGACGGCGCCCGGGGCCGCCGGGGCCTGCGCGCCCAGGCCGCCCGGCTGCGTGAGGCCTTTGAGGAGCTCGGCGGCCCGGCGATTAAGCTCGGCCAGCAGCTCTCGATCCGTGTAGATCTCCTGCCCTTTGAGGTCTGCGACGAGCTCGCCCTGCTCATGGACCAGGTGCCGCCGTTCCCCTGGGAGGAGGCGCGGGCCATCCTCCAGGCCGAGCTGGGGCGGCCCCCCGAGGAGCTGTTTGAGGCGATCTCCGCCCAGCCCATCGGCGCGGCGTCCATCGCCGCGGTCTGGAAGGGCACCCTGCCCGGCGGTGAGCAGGTCGCCATCAAGGTGCAGCGGCCGAACGTCGCCGCCCAGTTCGCCGCGGACCTCGCCGCCTTTGACCTCATGACCCTCGTCATGGAGCTGCTCACCCTCGTGCGCCCGGGCTTCTTCGCCAACATGCGCAGCGAGCTCAAGAGCATGTTCCTGGAGGAGCTCGACTTTCGCGCCGAGGCCCGCTACCAGACCCTCTACCGCGAGGCCCTGCGCCGCGACCGCCTGGACTGGGCCGTCGTGCCGAGGGTCCACCGCGCGCTCAGCGCCCAGCGGGTCATCGTCACCGACTTTGTGCGCGCTGTGCCGATGACCGAGGTGCTCAAGGCCACGGACGCCCAAGACGAGGCGGCCCTCGCGGCCCTCGCGGCGGACGGCATCCAGCCCGCGACCCTCGCCGAGCGTGTGATGGTCTTGTCGATGTGGGGGCGCTTTGAGGCGCCGCTCTTCCACGCCGACCCCCACCCGGCGAACCTGCTCGTGTTGCCCGGGAGCCAGGTCGTGCTCCTCGACTTCGGGGCCTGCGGCGTGACCAGCCGCCGGAGCGCCCGGAACAACGAGGAGATCCTCCGACGCCTTAACCTGGACGAGGACGTGCTCGGCGTCGCGACGGTCGCGGTCTACGAGCTCTCGCCCCTGCCCGGCCTCAGCCACGATGACCTGCTCAAAGAGACGGAGCGGAAGTTCGCCGAGTACTTCACCGCCGCCCAGGCGCCCGGGGCGAAGTGGTACGAGAAGACGAGCGCTGGGCTCTGGGTGAAGATGCTGGAGGTGAGCCAGCGCCACCAGATCGGGCTGAACCTCGACACCCTGCGCATGATGCGCTCGACCCTGCTCTATGACTCCTTGGCTTACCGCCTCTTCCCGGGGCTGCCGGACAAGGTCTACAGCGACTACCTCAGCGCCGCCGGGGAGCGCCGCGAGCGCCGGGCCAAACGTTCGGCGCGGGTGCGCCCGAAGCAGGCCGCCGCCGCCTCGTCCCGGGAGCTGCCGGAGCGGGCGGAGCGGGTCGGCGGGCGCCTGGAGCTCGCCTTTGAGCAGCTCGACGTGGTGTTTAAGGCCGCGACGAGCCTCAGCGCCTACCTCACCCTGCTCGGCGTGCGCCTCACCTCCTTCGCCATGGCCTTGGGGGTGCTCGCGAGCCTCCGGTTCATCGCCCGAGAGCTCTGGCCCCAGCAGACCGCGGCGCTCTCGGCGGCCCTCGTGGTCTGGATCACCGGCCTGCCGAGCCTCACCTGGGCCGTGCTCGGCGTCGTGTTGGGCCTCGGCCTGACCCTCCGCCTCG
>JAKLKD010000315.1 GCA_023150845.1 Myxococcota bacterium
AAACACCCTCATCAACTACACCAACCGCGCGAGGCACCTCACCGCGCAGCTCGGCGACCAGTCAATCTCGGCTCTCAAACGTGAACATCTGGAGCGCTACGTCGCCGCCCGGCTCGAAGACTATGCCTCTATCCGCTCTGTCCGCGGCGATCTTGTCTCTCTTCGTCACGCCTGGCGTGTGGGTGTGGAGCGTGGCCTCATCCCCTACGGTCAACCGCCACAAGTCCGTCTGCGCATCGATGAGCGAGTCTACACGGCGAACCACCGCACCCCGACCCCTGAAGAGGTCGCCACCGTGATCTCGGCGCTGGACGGCGAGGAGGCCCTCATAGTGCAGCTCCTCGCCGCGACGGGCGCCCGCGTCGGGGAGGTGCTCGCCCTGCGGCGCGACCAGATCGACCCCGGGCGGGGCCTGCTGCGCCTCGACGGCAAGACCGGACCCCGAGACTTCCCGCTCACCGAGGGTTTGCTGCGGCTGGTCGTTGATCGCCTGGACGGCACCCCCACGCCCTTGATTGTGCCAACCGTCGATCATCCGCAGCAGCGCCTCCGCTACGTCCTGACGCGCGCCTGCGACGCCCTGGGCGTCCAGGTGTTCACCCCACACGGTCTCCGCCGCATGGCGGTTGACCGCATGGCCCGCGCGGGCGTCGAGCCCGCCGTCGCCGCGAGCATCACCGGACACGATCCCGTGGTGATGCTCAAGCACTACCGCGTCGTCACCGACGATGATCTGCGGCAGGCCGCGCAGCTTGCCGACTTGGGTCGGGTCATTCGTCTCACGCCCCGTCTGGAGGCCGCCCCATGAACAGCCTCACCAACAGCTCCCCCGCACGCCCTAAACCCTTCACCGTGAACGGCCTCTCCTACGGCGTCGTGCGCGGCCCCAACGCCGCCAGGGAGTGGTACTGGCGCGCTCGTAACGGCGACGGCGTGACTGTCTGGACCGGCTGGGCTACACGCGCGGCCTTGGTCCTGTCTTGTCAGCACATCGAGCCCAAGGCCGACCCGCAGCTCCGCACGATCGACCAGCTCCTGCATCTATGGATCGACGCCCGCGCGAACGACCCTCAGCTCAAGGCGGGCTCGTGGGAGTGTTACGCGCGTCGGGTTCGTGCGTTGTCCCTGAGCATCGGCGCGCTCCCCGTCGAGGAGCTTGGCCACCCGACGATGGACCGTGCCCGGACGGGCCTCGCGGCGCGCGGCATCAGCCCCCGAGGCATCGTGCAGCACCAGCGCACGCTGCGCGCCGCCGTGGTCTGGGCGACCGAGCAGGGCCTCCTCCCGCCGACCTTGGTGCCCATCGACCGCGCCACGGGCGCCCCCAAGGCCCGCCGGGATCACACCCCCACGGACACCGAGGCCGCCGCCGTGATCGCCCTCCTCGACGGCGACACACGCCTCGCGGTGACGGTGATGGCGGTGACCGGCGCCCGTGTGTCCGAGGTCACCACGCTGCGCCGATCCGCGATCGACCTCTCCGGCGGCTGGCTGCACCTCAACGGCAAGACCGGCCCGAGGCGCTTCCCGCTGGTCCCTGAGCTGCGAGCGCTCTTGGCGCCGCGCGCCGACCGCAGCGAGGCGCCCGTCTTCCTCTGGCCCGTTCAGTCTCCCAACCTCCTGATCCACCGCCAACTCCTCGCGGCGTGCTCCCGCTTAGTCCAGCCCGAGTTCACCGCACACGGTCTGCGCCGCATGGTCGTGAACAGCCTCCTTCGGGCGGGCGCTGACATCAAGGCTGCCGCTGAGCTGATGGGCCACACGGCGGAGGTGATGCTCAAACATTACCGCCGCGTCTCCAACGATGACAAGGTCGCTGGCGTGTCAAAGGCTGGGCTGGGGGTGCCGTTGGTGGCAAAGGGGAGCGCCGAGCGACGCCGGGACGGGGCATAGGTTCTGGCACAACGGGGGATAGTCGGCGTTGTCCCAATGCTGAACTAAAACACAGAGGCACAGAGGACACAGAGGAGGGACACAGAGGGCTTGGTGGCGCCGCACCGCGAGCTCCGCTAAACCAGCGCCACAACCTCTCCGCGCCCGCCGCCTCCCCAACGCCCTCCGAGTCGCGGCAGCCGCCTTCATTCACCACCGAGTCCTCTGTGTTCATAGCTCTGTGTCCTCTGTGCCTCTGTGGTTCGTTCGCCCGACTCTGTCGCCTCGGCGCGGCGACGATGCACACGATCTGGGATCCATGGACCGCCGAGGCGAGAGGTTGGCGCCCCGTCGCGCCTCACACGTCGAGGTGGTGGACCGCCGCGGCGGCGAAGGCGGCGTGGAGCTCCCGGGCCGCGGTGAGCCGGGCCTCGAAGGTGTCGCAGAGGGCCATCAGCGCGTCTACTTTGGCGACGATGCGGTGTTGTTCGGCGAGGGGGGGGAGTCCAAAAGGAAGGTTCGCCATAATCTTCTGATTCAAGTTCTTCATTGTCGACCCAACCGAGTCGCCCCCCAGCCGATCAACCGTCCAGGGGCTTCCAAGAAACATCGCCACAAACTGCGAATCCAACTCTTTAGGCGGCCGAAGAACAAGACTTCCAGTTCCACATAGCCAGCCTACCTCTTGGGAGGTCACCACTGCACAACGCCCCATTTCGCCTCTGCGCGCGACGACGATGTCTCTCTCAGAAACTGTAAAATTGTGGAGTCGCGTGAGCGTCTCAGGCCCGACACAAGTCTCTTCAGTTGGCACGATCACGCCGTTCCGTAAGTTTTGAGGATTCACCACCGGCGTTCCTCCTAAGCGATACTCATGCGCCTTAAGGGACGTGCCGAATGGGCCGGTGAATACGTCAATAAAGACGTCGCCAAACAGTAGCATCCGCCAAGATGGTGGTGGTACGAAGGGCCAGTCTTTTGGCGCGAGTGTGCCGAAGTCCTTGGCCCGTTCGGCAGGTAAGTTTCCGGCGTTCAGCCGTTGCGTCTTGATGGACCCAATGGCCTTCTCAACTTCGTGATCGTTGGGATCCTGCGGCACCAACCGCCCCCGCACCGCAAGCTGCAACACCGCCTGCCGCAGCGGCGCCACATCCTCGGGCTCCGCGAACAGGGCGTCCATCTGCCCGGCGATGCGGCCCCACGCGGCCTCCACCGCCTCGGTGTCCTCGGCGTCCCGAAGCGCGGCGAGGGCGGCGTCACGAGCGGCCCGGCGAACGTCGTCGCGGGTGGTGCGGGCGGCCTCCAGGCGGTCGAGAAGGCTCATCAGCTCGTCCACACGGGCGACGATGCGGTGTTGTTCGGCGAGGGGGGGGACGGTGACCGTATGTTTATCGAGCACCTGACCCGTGAGGTGCTGGATTGTCGCCCCGGTGAATAGCTCGGCAACCCGACCCGACGCACAGTCTACCCGAAGGTGGATCTGGTAGTACCGGCTATCCACGAGGTAGGGTCGTGCGCGATGAAGCGCCTTCTGAATTACAAAGGGCTTATCCGAGTCCCAGACGGCCGACCGGCCCGGCTCACCGCCCTCACAGATGACAAGGTCGCCCTTGCGAACGGTCACATCGGGAACTTCGTGCTCCTCTAACCGCATCTCAAGCACGTCAGAGAGGTCAAACGAACCCCAACGAACATTCGCGTTTCGGAGGTATGGATGCAGACTCCCCCGATTCTTCGCCTTGTCAAGCATCTTGCCGAGCCTGCATTCAAAGATGTCGCCAAAGCGTACCCAGGCCCATGTCGCCGGTATCAGATATGGGAATTCGTCGGGAGGAACCGCGCCACCCTTTGACGGACGGCCTCCAAGCTCAATCCGTTTGGCGGCTACTCTGCGCATAAGAATTGAAGCAGGCTCATCCCCCGCGTCTTGAGGCACGAGCTTCCCCCGCACCGCGAGCTGGAGCACCAGCTCCCGCAGCCGCTTCACGCCGTCGGGGGCCTCGGCGAGGGTCTCAAACGCCGCGATCAGATCGTGGTGGGTCATGAGCGCTCCGCCAGGGCCTCGGAGAGCGCGGACCGCAGGGCCTCACGAATCTCCGCGGCGGCCGATCTGGCCTGCGTGTAGCGGCCCAGGAGCGCGTCGGGGTCCTCGTGGGTCTGCTCCGGGGCGTTGGGGTTCTTGATGTCGAGGTTAAACCCACGGGCGCGGATGTCGGCGATGGGCACCTTCCACGCCCGCTCGCTCTCGGCGCGCTGGGTCCACCACCGCTTCTCGGCGTCAAACTCCTCGATGCGCATGGGCTTGGTCTTGTTGTAGCTCTTGGCGCCGGGCGGGTAGGGGTGCTCGTAGTACCAGACCTCGGTGGTGGGCCGACCTTTGGTGAAGAACAGCACGTTCGTCTGGATGCTCGTGTACGGCGCGAACACCCCCTTGGGCAGCCGCACGATGGTGTGCAGGTCACACTCGGTCAAGAGCCGCTCCTTCACCCGGGTCTTCACCCCCTCGCCGAAGAGCGTGCCGTCGGGCAGCACCACCGCGGCCCGACCGCCGGGCTTGAGCAGCTCGACGATCAACACCAAGAACAGATCCGCCGTCTCCCGGGTGCGAAACTCCAGGGGGAAGTTGTTCTCGATGCCGTCCTCCTCCATGCCGCCGAAGGGCGGGTTGGTGACGATCACGTCCACCCGGTCGCGGGCGCTCAGGTCCCGCAGGGGCCGCCCGAGCGTGTTGTCGTGGCGCACCCCTACGGGCACGTCGAGGCCATGCACGATCATGTTCGTGACGCAGAGCAGGTGCGGCAGGGGCTTCTTCTCGACACCGCGGATGCTCGCCTGCAGCGTGGCCTCGTGCTCGGGCGTCTGCACCTGGTGCCTGCGGACGTGCTCAATGGCGCAGGCCAAGAACCCGCCCGTGCCGCAGGCCGGGTCGAGCACGACCTCGCCGAGCTGGGGGTTCACCATGTCCACGGCGAACTGCGTGAGCGCCCGGGGGGTGTAGTATTCCCCCGCGTTCCCCGCGCCTTGCAGGTCTTTGAGCACCTGCTCGTAGATGTCGCCGAAGAGGTGGCGGGACCGGGAGTCGTTGAAGTCGATGGCCTCGTGAACCCGGTTGACCACCTGCCGCAGCAAGGTGCCCGACTTCATGTACTGGTAGGCGTCCTCAAACACCGAGCGCACGAGCGCCCGCCGCCGCCGCAGGGCCTCCACGACCGGGTCCTCGGACTTGGGGCCGGGCTCCAGGCCCTTGAGCGCCGGGAACAGCGTGTCGTTCACGAAGCTGAGCAAGGCGTCGCCCGTGGCCCCTTCAGGATCCGCCGCCCAGGCCCGCCAGCGGAGATCGGCGGCCTGCCGGGGCTCTCCGGCGGCGTCCGTCCAGCGCACCTGCACGAGCGGCGACGCGAAGCCGTCCTCCAACAGCTCAAGCTCTTGCTCCCGGTCGTCCCAGATCTTGAGGAACAACAACCAGACGAGCTGGCCGATGCGCTGGGCGTCGCCGTCTACGCCGACGTCTTTGCGCATGACGTCTTGGATGGACTTGATGGTGGTCGAGAGCGATGACATGGGGTCCTGGGGAGGCGGAGGCGGGGGGTTAGGAGCTGGACGGTTTGTAGACGGACCAGGCGCCGAGGGCGAGGATGGGCTGCCGGAACTCTGTCGTCCCGTCTCCCCAGGTCCACTCCATCGGGTGCAAGTCAATGTGCAGGCACTCTGCGGAGGAGTCAATATCAGACTCCACAAGCTTCCTCAATCTCATGCGGTGCCGAGATTCCATGCCGTCCTGCGCGCCGCGCACCGCCTCGACGAGCCATTGGGCTCCGGTGGACCCCTTGCGCTCTCGCCCACTAGGGCTCAGGCCATCTCTGAAGTCGAGCCGCCCGGCGATGAAGAAGCCGTGGCGCGGGTGATGTAGAAGCTCGATCAGGTCTGCCTTGATCGCCTCGATCGCGTAGTCAAGAGGCTGCCAGGGCATGTAGAGCTTTATCGAGGCCGCCATCTCGGGATCATCGAACATCAGGTCGAAGGGACGCCGCCGCGAGCTGCGG
>JAKLKD010000316.1 GCA_023150845.1 Myxococcota bacterium
CGCGAGGCCCCGGGCGAGGCCCCAGGCGAGGAGCGCGCCCCAGGCCACCGCCACCGCCGAGACCACGAGCGCCCGCCGCGTCGCGAGCTGGGCCTCGGCCCGGGCGAGATCGGCCTCGCCGTCAAGGGCCACCATCGCCGCGCCGATGCGCCGGGCGGCCTGGGCGGCGAGGCTCTCGGTGATGGCGTGGGCCTCGGTGGCCTTGGCCCGGTCGAGGGCGCCCGCCCGGGCGAGGGGGACCACCGCCCGATCAAAGTGCGCGCGCTCGGCGCTGAGCGCCTGGTTCGCCGCGCTCAGCTCGGCGACGGCCGACGGGGGCAGCGGCAGGGCGACCACAGCGGCCACGGCGGCCTCCAGGCGGCGCGCGGACTCGTCGAGGTGGTCGAGGTGCCCCGGCCCGCCCTCGATGTAGGTGTGGGACTCGTGGGTGTAGAGCGCCAGGGCGGCCTCGCTGAGCGCCCCGAAGGCGTGGCGCTGCTGGTTCAGGGCCTCCTCACGCCGCGCCGCGCCGCGCACGTCGGCGAAGGCCAGCGCCACGGCCACGGCGGCGAGGAGCTGCCCGCCCAAAGAGAGCGAGACGATCAGGTTGAACCGGGAGCGGGCCGAACGCGCGGGCATGTGCCTCCAGATCCAGGCACAGCAAGAACCGGGCCAAGCCGCCCGACGCCGCGCTCGCCCCCAGGGGGCTCCGGCGCGGGGCCTGACCCCTCGACCGCTGTGATGGATCTGGTCACAAGGGTAACGGACCCGGTCACAGACCGCCCGGCTGCGCTCAGACGCTCGGCGTGAGCGCCCGGCGGGCCTCCTCCCGGCGGTCCTCCCAGTCGAGCTTAAACGACAGCAGGGTGTAGACCGCGGGGTAGACGAGGTTCAAGGCGACGATCCACATCGGCGGGTTCGGGTAGAGCACGATGAGGGGGATCATCGTCGGCACCATCGTCCAGGCGCCCCAGAGCAGCACGCCGCGGTGCTTCGTGACCCGGTTGGGGTAGACAAAACGCACCGGGGCGACGCTGAGCGCGGCGAGGGTGGTGACCACGGCGGCGACGGCCCAGGGGCCCATGTGGCGCAGGCCGACGTCGATGAACAAGGCGAGGAGGTTCCAGTACGACGGGAAGCCCCGGAAGAAGCCCTTCTCGGCCTGCTTGGCGTCGGTGTGCACGAAGGCGTAGAGGCTGCCGATGAGCGCGAAGCCCATAAACAGCGCCGCGGGCTCGGGCAGCCAGCCCGCGTGCCAGATGAGCACGATGGGCACGAAGGTCCAGGTGAGGTAGTCGATGATGTTGTCCATCAACGCGCCGTCCACCTCGGGCACCCGCTCCTTCACCTTGACCCGCCGGGCGAGGGGGCCATCGACGCTGTCCACGACGATCGCCACGCCCATCCAGAGGTAGGCGTCCCCGTAGCGCCCCTCAAAGATCGCCAAGAGCGCGAGCAGCCCCCAGATCACCCCAGACGCGGTGAGCAGGTGCACGCCCCACGCGGCGAGGCGTAAGCCTGGATCAGAGACGCGGAGGGTTCCGTCAGATGCCATTCACGCACCGGCTGGGTATGGAGGCGAGCCAGCATTATCGCAGCGGAGCGAGCACATGTCGATGAATCTCACCTGGGGAGCGCTGTTCGACCTCGACGGCACCCTGATGGACTCGGAGCGGCACAGCCACGAGGTCATCACCCGCGCCTTGGCCGCCCGGGGCCTGCCGGATCCCGGCCTCCCCGACCACAAGGTCTTCGGCTGCCGCTGGCTCGAGATCGCCCGAGACGCCGTCGCCGCCTTGGCTGAGTCCCGGGGCGTGCCGCCGGGCGCCGTGCTCCCCGCCGCGGAGCTCGTCGCCTTGTCCGACGAGATGAGCGCGCTCTACGTCGAGGTCGTGTTCTCCGACGTCGTCGCGATCCCCGGCGCCCCGTCCGCCGTGCGCGCCGCCGCCGAGGCCCTCGCCGGGGTGGCCTTGGTCACCTCCAGCGACCGCGCCTACGCCGACCGCGCGCTCACCGCGCTGGGGCTCGCCGAGGTCATCCCCGTCGCCCGCCGGGTCTGCGCTGAAGACGTCTCCCGGGGCAAGCCCGACCCCGAGCCTTACCTCACCGGCGCCGCCCGCCTCGGCCTGCCCGCCGGGCGCTGCGTCGTCTTTGAGGACAGCGCCGCCGGGCTGCGCTCGGCCCAGGCCGCCGGGAGCGGCCGGGTCGCCGTGCTGCACAGCGTGCCCGATGCGAAGGTGCTTGAGCCCTTCTGCCACCTGGAGATCACCGACTGGCGCGACCTCCAGACCCCAGACGACTGGCGGCGGCTCATGGAGCAGGGCCGCCCGCTCTGGGCCCGCTGAGCGCCTTCAGCCCCGGGTCGAGCGCGCCTGGGCGAGCCCGCCGTCTACACCCCAGACCTGGCCCGTGACCCAAGACGTCGCCGGGCTCAACAGGAGCCTGAGCACCTCGGCGACCTCCTCGGGCTGGCCGATGCGCCCCAGCGGGTGCATGGCCTCGCTGGCCTTGAGGCTCGGCTCATGGCTCGTGAGCCGGGCGGCCAGAGGCGTGTTGACGAGGCCCATGGCCACGGCGTTCACCCGCAGGCGCCGGGGGGCGTAGCTCGCCGCCGCCGCGCGCACGAGGCCCTCCAGGCCGCCCTTCGCCGCGGCGATGGCCTCGTGGTTGGCGAGGCCCACCGTCGCCGCCGCTGAGGAGCAGAACACCATCGCCCCGCCCTGGGTCATGGCCTTGGCCCCGGCGCGCAGGGCGTAGAACGCGCCGTGGAGGTTCAGGAGCATCGTCTCGTGCCACTCCGCGTCCGTGGTGCGGTGGGCGGGCTTGAGCAGGATGGAGCCGACGCAGTAGGCGAGGCCGTCCACCCGGCCGTGCCGGGCGACGACGGCGCTCAGGAGCGCGTCTACGTCGGCGCTCTTCGTGGCGTCCCCGGCGATCACCATGGCGCCGAGCTCCTCCCCGAGGGCGTCGAGCCGCTCCGCGCCCCGGGCGAAGAGGGCCAAGGTGGCGCCGTCCGCGGCGAGGCGGCGGGCCAAGGCGGCGCCGACGCCCCCTGTGGCGCCGAGGATGACGATGACCTGAGGTTCAGCGGGCATAAGACGCTCCGGTTCGACAGTCCGCTACGCCGCCTGAGCGGCGATGTTGCGCCCTGGCGAGCGCCCCCCGGACGGGTGATGCTCGATCCGTGCCGTCTCTCTCCGCCGCGCTCCTGCTCCTCCTCGCCTGCGGTGTCCGGGAGATCCCCGAGCACCTCAAGCCCGACGCGCCCACCAGCGCCCAGGCCGTGGTGGTGGTGGACCTCCCGACGGCCTTCGCGGCGACCTTGGCCGGGGACCCCCTCGCCCGCCGCCCACGCCCGCCCGACGACGCCACCCTCGCCGCCTTCCCCGGCGCCGAGCCCCTGCGGGACTTCACCGCGCTCACCCGCGCCGCGCCGACAGACCCCGCCGCCTGGTCGGCCTTTGAGCGTGAGCGCCGGGGCACCCTCGCCGTGGGCCTCGCCCGAGGCTGGCGTCTGGGCGCCGTGGAGGCGATGATCGGGCCCTTGGCCCAAGGCGACGAGGCCGCGGCCCGCACGGCGCTCCTCTGGCTCAGCGGCCTGCGCGACGCGCCGACCCTCACCGTGCCCTACTCGCCTTGGTTCTTCGTGGGAGACCCCGTGAGCCCCGAGCAGCTCCGGGCTTATGGCGAGCGCTGGGCCCTGCGCGGCTTCTTGGACGGCCCGGACACCCCCTTGGAGGAGCTCGCCCGCCTGCTCGGCGACACCACCTACGACCGGCTCACGTCGGAGATTGAGGGGCAGGTCATCCTCAGCCGGGCCTCGGCCCCGCGCCCGGCGCCCCCGGCGGCGTTGGGGGACCTTGAGCGCCTGCTCGGCCTCTTCTTGGAGCGCGCGACGGCGGACTCCGACAAGGAGCAGGCCGCCCACCGGGCGCGGGTGCTGGCCTTGCCCGGAGCGTCGGGGGCCGATCCCCTCCCCGCCTACGCCCGGTCCGTGGCCGCCGGGCTCGTGCCCCAGGCCGGGGACGACGAGGGCGCGGGCGGCGCGCTCCTGGCGGTGGGGCTGGCGCGCTGGCTGGAGGTGCGCCCCGAGGCCCTGGACCGCGCCGACACCTTCGCGGCGGCGGGCCGGTACTCCCCGCGGCTCCAGCTCTGGGCGGACGTGGCCTTGGCGGCGGCGCTCAAGGACGCCATCGATCGCCTGGAGGTGGGGCTCAAGCACGAGCGCTTCGCCGAGGCCCTGCCCCGTCTGGCCGACGCGCTCCTCGGCCTCGGCGCGCCCGTGGACATCAGCCTCTTGGAGCGCCGCGCCCCCATTCATGGCGCCTGGCTCACCCTGACCCGGGCGGCGGGTCGGCCCGATGGCACGACCCAAGAGGAGGGCCTCACCGCCCTGCGGGCGCTGCTCGGCGCGCGGCTGGCGGCCTTGTCCACCCGGCCCGAGCTGCCCGCGGAGTGGGCGCCTTGGGTGGCCCGGGCCCAGCGCCGCGCGACCCCATGAGCGCGCCGGGCACCTGGACCCTCGCCTGGACCGTCGAGGATCTGCGATTTCGGCTGAGCCACGGCCTGCCCGCCGACGCCCACCGCCTGCGCGCCTTGGAGGAGAGCTTTGAGGCCGAGGACCCCAGCCACCCGCTCGTGCTCAACCGCAAAGCGGCCTTGGCCTTGCCCGAGCACTTCCCGCCGCCCGACCCCGCCCTGACCGACGCCGCGGTGGCCTTTCGAAAGGGTGAGTACACGGCGGCGGCGGCCCGCCTGACCGCCCTGGCGGCCCGCCGTACGCCGGGGGCCTTGGCGGCTCTGGGGGACGTGCTCCTGGCGATGGGCCAGGCCGACGAGGCCGAGCGGAGGTACCAAGAGGCCCGCGCCCGAGACGGCGCTGGGCCGACCGTGCTGGCCCGCCTCGCCCGCTGCCGCCTGCTCGCCGGAGACGCCCGCGCCGCGGCGGGCCTGAGCGCCGAGGCCCTGGCCCAGAACCCCCTCTACGGCACCGCCCGGGCCATCCGCGCCGAGGCCGCAGACGCCCGGGGCCGCCGCCTCTTGCCCTTGCCCGCCCCCGACCGCCTCGACCCCCAGACCAAGGCGCTCCTGGAGCACCTCCGGGGCCTCGGCCTGCTGGACGCCTGGCGCCACTCGGCGACCTTGTGCGCGGCGAAGGCGCCCAGCTTCCGGGAGTGGCGGGACGGCGGCGGGGAGCGCCAGCTCCTCACCCTCTGGGGCGAGGCCCTGGAGGTCGACGAGCGGGAGGAGCGCTGGGGGTGAGGCGTCTCGCGCGAGGCTCCGGCGAGCGCACAAGCGGCACGGTCAGCCGGAGCCCTCGGCGAAGCCCGTGAGCGTCACCTCCTCGTCTTCAAACGTGACGGAACGACCCTTCTCGTCGAAGATGTCCCACTCAGAACCCCCGCCGGAGATGGTGCCGACCCTGGTCACCAGCGCCTCCCCGCAGCCAAACTCAATCCGAAGGTTGTTGCCTTCCACCAGCACGTCCCGCACCGAGTGGTCCATCGACCAGCGGAGCTGCGCGAGCATCGCGGCGCGGACGGGCTCCTCCGGCTCCACACCCGTAAACGGCCAGGTCGCGACGAGCGCAGCCCAAGCCGCGGGCGTGCCGAAGCTCCACGCCCCGTCAAGCGTGACGAAGACCACCGCCCCACCCCGTCTCTTCTCGAAGCGGAGAGAGAACCCGGTAGAGAACGTGAAACCCGAGAGATGGCAGTCCCCAAGAAGCTCACGGGCCGCGTCGGTCGGCGTCATCATCGGTCGTTCACCAGCTCGTGTGTGTGGTCTGCCAAGGGATCTAGCACCAGGGCGGCAGGGATTAACGTGGTCGTGGGGACCGCGTGGCCAC
>JAKLKD010000317.1 GCA_023150845.1 Myxococcota bacterium
TCGATCGCCTGCGCGCCGCGCGCGCCGAAGCCCTGGCCACGCAGGGCGCCTGACCGCGCCGCTTCCTGACCGCGCCGCCCCCCTCATCCCCTCTCCAGGGGGGTCGGCGCGCGCCCGCGCCCAGAAGTGCGGGCGATCACTTGAACTTCAAAAGATAACTATTGTAACCTTCAAACCCATACGCTCCTGTTACATACCGTCCTCTCCTCCCCTCGCGGACACTCGCGACCCACCCCGTTCTGATACTCTTCGCTCAGCCTCATCGGACTGCACCCCCGAAGAGGCAGCAAGCGCAGGAAGCCCGCATGCCCTACATCGTCCCGGCGTCACGATCCTTGCGAGTCAAGATCGTTTATTACGGGCCCGGCCTGTCTGGGAAGACCACGAACCTGATGAAGCTTTACGAGGCGTTCCCTCCGACGTCTCGTGGCAAGCTCATTCAGCTCGACACGGAGACCGAGCGTACGCTGTTCTTCGACTACTTCCCGTTGAGCCTCGGCACCCTCGGCAACTACAAGATCAAGGTGGACTTCTTCACTGTCCCCGGTCAGTCTTTTTACAACGCGACGAGACGCACCGTGCTTGAGGGCGCGGATGGCGTAGTGTTCGTCGCTGACAGCTCTGAGCGCCGTGAGCAGGCCAACATCGTCGCGCTCAAGAACATGCACCAGAACTTGGAGAGCCTCGGCATCTCCATCGATCAGCTCCCGATCGTGTTTCAATGGAACAAGCGCGACGCGAACGACGCGCTGCCTGTGTCGGTCCTCGAGTCGACGCTCAACCCCCGCAAGGCGCCCTCGGTCTCGGCCGTCGCGAGCCGCTGTGAGGGTGTCCATGAGACACACTCGCTCATCGTTCGTTCGGTCCTTGAACGTATTCGATTTCTGTCTCAAGCCAACCGCAGCGCTGAGTCACCCTGACCCCAAATCGAACGGAGCACGAGCCCATGCGTGAGATCCTTCGTGGCGATCTGGAGGTTCTGAACCTCGCCTCTGTGCTTCAGCTCATCGAGGCTGAGGCCGTCACGGGCGTCATGACCTTTGACCAAGGCGCAGAGATCCGGTTTAAGCACGGGCAGCTCGTCAGCGCGCTCATCGGGCGGCGCAGCGGCGTGCAAGCCGTAGAGGAGATGTTCCTCACCCCGTTGGCCTCCTTTGTCGTCACCCAGGCTGAGGTGGACGAGGAGCGTGTGCTCGGCATGATGACCGGCGTGATCATGTCTGGGCTCCGGCTCTCCGATGAGTGGGCGCGGCTCTCCGCTTTGGTGCTCGGCCCGCGCCCGGGTCGGGAGATCAAAGATCCCGCCCTGGCCGCCTTGGTCGCCCACATGGACGGCGGGCGCACCGTCGTCGAGGTCGTGCAGGCCGCGGGCACCTTCCCTGTCGTGGCCATCGACCCCATCGTTCGTGGCCTCGACGAGGGCCTCCTCCGTGAGGTCAGCGCCCCGGCGCCGGAGCGCGCGAAGGCCGCCCTGAGCCCGCCGAGCCCCGAGGAGTACTACCCCCTCATCGACGTGGGCCGCACGTTCTTGAAGAACGGGCAGCTCGTCGAGGCCGAGGCCGCGTTCCGACGCGCGCAGATGGCCCGCCCCGATGATCGTCTCGCCGAGCAGAACCTCAAGCGAGTGCTGCAGCTCAAGCAGCAGCGCGCCTAGCCCCTCCGGCCCAAGGCCGTGTGTCCCGACCGCCAACCCCCGTAGAAGGAGTCCGCCATGAGTCGTGCCGAGCAGATCACTAAGCTCATCAAGAGCCTCTCGACCACCACCCCCGACATCGAGGCCGCCGCCGTGGTCGACAACGACGGCCTCATGATGGCCTCCTCGCTCCCTCAAGACGTCGATGAGGACTCCGTCGCCGCGATGTCGTCCGCGCTGCAGGGCATCTCCGAGCGCATCGCCTCTGAGCTCAACCGCGGCAGCTTCGAGCTGGTCATGGTTCGTGGTGGCGACGGCTTCGCGATCCTCACCCGCTGCAGCGATGAGGCCGTGCTCTCCGTGCTCACCTCCAAGAACGCCAAGCTGGGCCTCATCTTCCTCGACGTGAAGCGCGCGGCCGCCGACATCGGCAAGCTCCTGCGCTGAATCGGGTCGTGCGTGATCCGGGGAGAGAGGGGCGCGCTCCTCTCTCCCGTCCTCCGCCGTGAACTCAACACCACAGCTTCCTCGCGGACGTCTCGTCTGGAGTCATCGTTATGCAGATTCAGGGGCTTGAGCGCGAGATGACCGCGCTGCTCACCGGGATGAACCTTATCGGCAATTACCCCCTGTCCCTGGTGTGTACCGACCAGGGCCTGCTCGTTGCGGCCTCCGGCGAGAGCCTGCGGTCGGAGATCGCCGCCGGTCTCACGAGCTTGTTTGACGACATCGTCGTGCGCGCCCAGCGTGACCTCGGCTTCACGCGCGTCGATGAGCTCACCCTCACCGACGGCGACTCGAACCGCTACGTCATCCGGCCGCTGCCGATTGAAGCGAACCCCCGTCTCTTCCTCGTTGTGCAGGTGCCCGTGAAGGCCACCTGGCGTCACAACACCAACCTGCTGATCAAGCGGCTGATCGATCTGCTACGCCCGCTCGTTGAGCGTGACGCAGAAGAGGCCGCGACCGAGCGCCAAGATGAGCTCTGATCCGTCGATTCATCTGGACCTCTCTCTGGCCGAGGAGGACGGGATGTCCTTCTCTGGCCTCGACTTCTCCGAGGGTGACCTCAACAGCCTGCTCAGCGGGCTCGGCACCGACGACGCGGAGCCCTTCGAGGGTGAGCTCGAGGCCAGCGACGAGCTGCACGCCTTGGCGCGCACGCTGTCGGGCCAGTACGTCGACGTCGTCGGCGCCTTCGTGCGGCAGGTGTTCTCCAGCCGCCCCGGCCGGGCCCAGCCCGGGAACCAGGTGCTCGGCGCCCTCGACGCGCTCTTGCGCCTGTCGAAAGAGACCGGCGACGTGCCGCTCCAGTCCGCGCTCAGCACGGTCCATGAGGTCATCACGGCCGGTGTGCCCGAGCACCGCCGCGACTTCAACCGCTTCTTGACCCAGCTCCGCGACGCGGTCCTGGTCTTCGCCGACCTGCTGCGCGAAGAGGACGCCGAGCGCCTCAAGGGCTTGATCTTGTACCAAGATCGCAGCCTACCGCTCCTGGAGGAGCTCGCGAACCTCCGGGGCATCGGCCCCAAACGCCTGGAGCGCCTGTATTGCGCCGGGCTGTTCACCATCGAGGCCGTCGCCGAGGCCGATCCTGGCGACGTCGCCGAGGTGACGGGGCTCCCCCGGAAGCTCGCCGAGCAGGTCGTCGAGTCGACCCGGGAGTTCGCTGAGCGCCAGCGCCGCTCCTGCGTCGTGGAGCTGCACCAGCGTGTGCAGGAGTTCCACGCCGTGCTGCCGCGCCTGAACCCGTCCAACGAGGACGACCGCCGCATCCTGGAGCTGGCCCGGCAGACCCTCGCCGAGCTCCAGAGCGCCCTCTCCCAGATTGAGCAAGCCACGACGAGGTGATGAGATGACCTGGAACGAGCTGATCGCGGCGGTGGCGACCAAGACGGGCCGCTCCCAGACCCAGACCCGCGAGCTGTTGGACGCCACGATGGAGCAGATCCTCGCCTCTCTCGCCGAGGGTGAGAAGGTGCCCCTCAAGGGTGTCGGTGTGTTGAGCTCGACCTGGCGTGACGCGCGCACCGTGCGCAGCATCACGAACCGGCGTCGTATGATGGTCGATGGCCGCTACTTGCCGCGCTTTCGCCCGGCGCAGGCCCTCCGTGACCTCTTGGCCCTCCGCACGCCCCAGGTGTTCCGCAGCCCGCGGCACCAGGAGGCCTGGCGTGTGGCCGAGACGCTCATCGGCGACCTCGACCTCTACCACCGCAACACGGCGCCCTCGGGCCTCAACGGCGAGATGGACGACGTGACGACCCGCGCGGCCTGCCGCGAGGCCTTCGGCTCCGTGTGGGATCAGGTGACCGTCTCCTTCGAGAAGGACGTGCCCGCCGAGATCCGCGCCGAGTTTGACCACCTGGCCTGGGCCGCCCGGCGGCGCTGGGCCCTGCCCAAGTCCTGAGCGCGCCCAGAGCGCAGACCGCCCCCGCGCGCCGAGGCGCCGGGGGCGGTGAGGCGCCCAGGAGGGGCGATCAGTAGGTGATCGCCGTCCCTTCGGTCTTGTCGCCGGGGTTCACGGTGAGCGTCGTCTTGGGGCCGATGACGATGTCGCCCGTGGCTTTGCCCGTGGAGTTGTTGAAGGACTCCGTGGGCGTCGTGCCGTCGGCCTCCTCGATGATGTAGACGTCGAGCTTGGTGCCCGTCGAGAAGGTCGGGAACTCCGTGCGGTACTCCCAGGGCCAGGTCGAGCCGTCCCACTGCACCGAGCCCTCAGGCAGCCCCTTCCCGGGGGAGGTGCCGCTGCGGTGGAACTCCAGGGCGATCGTCACCGACGGTGTGGTGCCGGAGACCGTGCCGCAGAAGACGTTGTTGCCCGAGATCGTCGCGTCGCCGCAGGTGTCGAGCCCGGTGTCGGTGTCCGCGTCGGAGTCCGTGTCCGCGTCGGCGTCGGCGTCGGAGTCCGCGTCGCTGTCCGCGTCGGAGTCCGCGTCGCTGTCCGCGTCGGAGTCCGCGTCGCTGTCAGCGTCAGAGTCCGCGTCGCTGTCCGCGTCAGAGTCCGCGTCGCTGTCTGCGTCGGTGTCCGAGTCCGCGTCGGCGTCCGCGTCAGCGTCCCCCTCGACCTGGCCGGAGTCCCAGCCCGCGAGCGGGTAGCAGTTGCCGTCCGACGCCCGGCCGAAGCCCTCGGCGCACTCGGCGCTCTCACCTTTGCAGCTCGTCAGCGCGAGCCCCACGAGCACTAGCGGGATGCGTGCCAACCTCATCACTCCTCCTTTGAGTCTTGAGACTTCCTGTTCCCGAACATCCTACTTCAAATTTGACATCACGCGGACACGGACGCCTCATCTTTGGGGGCGCCCGCTCCAACCAAGAAGACCGTCACGCCGTCCGGCGCCCGGCTCAAGAGGCGCTCCTGGGCCGTCACGCCCACCTCGCCGGGGCTCCGCAGGGGGCGGTCAGCGGCGAGCACGACGCTGATCGTGCGCAGAGCGTCGGCGCGGTGCAAGGCGTGGAGGGCCTCGGCGACGTCCAAAGCGTCGTCCGAGGTGGCCCGCAGCACGGGGCCCGGGGCGGCGTCGGGCAGGGGGGTCTCCGGCCCGGTGAGCACCACGACGACGCCGAGGCGCGCCCGGGCCTCGATGAGGCTCGTGAGGGGCTCATCGCTCCGCGTGATCGTCGGCGCGTCGAGCGGTCGCGCGCGGCGCAGGTGCGCGGGCAGCCCGGCGCGGCGGCGTGAGGTGTAGGCGGCGGTCAAGACCGCGGTGAGCGCGCAGAGGGCCAAAGAAAAAGGCAGGCTCCAGCTCGGAGGCCGACCGGCGGGGCCCCCCGGCGCGCCAGGCGGGGGGCCGCCGTCCTGAGGCGCGCCGCCTTGGGGGGCGCCGCCTTGGGGCCCGGCGTCTTGGGCCTTGGGGCGGCTCAACATCGCCCAGTCCGCCGGGGCGAGCCCCTCGGCGGTGAGGCGCGCCTTGAGCACCGCGGCGCCTTCGGGGAAACGCGCCGTGTAACGTTCGGCCTCGGCCCCGCCGCGCAGGCTGACCTCCAAGGCGTAGCCCGGCGCGGGGCCGGCGCAGGTGGCGACGTTGTCGTTCTGGGCGCGGTCGGGGAAGCTGCCGTCGTCGCGGCAGGTCAGCTCCACCCGCCCGCCGGGCCCGCTGAGCAGCACCACGGGGGCCTGGACCACGGGGCCGCGGTCGATCTCCAAAACGAAGGCCGGTACCGGAG
>JAKLKD010000318.1 GCA_023150845.1 Myxococcota bacterium
GGTGCGCTTGCCCTCGGCCGTGGTGAGGTTGACGAGCCAGCGGCCGTCGTCGAGGCGCCGCGCGCTCATCGCCAGCTCCAGCCGAAGACCCGCGCGGGGCCGCCCCGGGGCGAGAAGAGGTACAGAGTCGAGCCGTCGCGGGCGCCGGGGACGGGCTTACCTGTCTCTGGGTGCAAGAACGCCAGACGCCCATCGGCCAGATCCCGGAGCTCGTCGGCGCGGGCCTCGGCCTCTCGGCGGTACTGGGTGCCAATGCCCGGCGGCGCGAGCACGACGACGCGGCGCCCCGTGGCTTGGGCCTGCTCGGCCGCGCGCAGGATCCAGGCGAGCAGGCCGCCGCCGCCGACGCCATAGGGGGGGTTACACCAGATCCAGCCGTCGGGTGGCGCGTCGTCAGGGATGAAGTCCGCCCACGGCGCGAGCAGGGCGTTGTGCTCGGGCGAGATCCACGCCGGAGCCAGGCTGTCCGCCGCCGTCGCCGCCGCGTCGAGCACGAGCGGGCCCAGCTCGTCGATGAGCCGCGCCACGAGCTCCGGCGGGGAGCGCCACAGGTCAGTGAGCGCGAGCTTGGCCCGGCGCGCCTCAGCTTCGATCGGGCTCGTCCACTCGCCCCGGAACGCCGCGAGCCGACAGCGCCGCGAGCAAAAGCGCTGCGCGTGGTGGTAGGCCAGCCGCGTCCGGGCGCGGCCTGCTCGGCGCGCCTTGGAGGGCACACGGCCCCAGCCATGAAGCCAGACGCCGCAGGCGACGCAGAACGCCCCGGCCGCGGTGACGCGGCGCCCCCGCTGGCGCTCGGCGAGCTCCGCGAGCATCCCGGCCTGGGCCTCGGCCGCGGTGAGCCCCAAACGTTTGCAGAGGCGCTCCAGGCGCCGGAGGTCTTCAGCGTGGCGCGGCCAGTCGCGAGGCGCGAGCTCACGCAGGCGCTCCAGCAACGCGAGGGCGCGGCGCTCGTCGGCGCTCGGCTTGCGGGGAGTGAGGGCCTCAGTCATCGGCGGCGCCCTCGTCGTCGTCGAGGCCCTCGTCTTCGCTGGCGTCGTCGTCATCGGCCTCGGCGTCGTCGGCCTCGGCGTCGTCGGCCTCGGCGTCGTTGGCCTCGGCGTCGTCGGCCTTGAGTCCGGGCACGAGCCCGTCCTCTAAGTGCTTGCGTAGCGCCCGCTTCTCGCCTGGGGTGACGTTCCACGGATCACCCTTCAGCAGCGCATTTAAGAGCGGCAGAAGAGGTGAGTTGGTGCGCTCGTGCCACTCAAAGAGGGTGTCCCACGCGGCCGCGTGTTGGCTGGGCCTGTGCGCGGAGTAGCTGCCACAGCGTAGGCAAGCGTCGATCTGGGTGGGCGTGGGCAGAGCACACCGCGCGCCCATACAGGGTGAGAGCGGCAGGTTGAGCGCCTGGGCTCGCTCCCAGCACGCGGCGCGGAGGGCGTCGTCCCATCTGACGCGGCTCTCGCGTTGGAGCTGCTCCAGGGTGTAGCTCGCCACGTCCGGCGCCTCGGGACGCGCGGCGCGCTCGGCCGCCTCTTCCTTGTCGTAGTAGTCGAGGCGCTCCTTACGTTTCTGGGCGAGATGGTCAGAGGCCGGAGCCAGCTTGCGCAGCTTCGTCGAGTTCCAGTTCCACTGCCCCCAATGGTGGAGCTGCACGCCAGCGAGCAGCGCTTGCTTCATCAGCGCGAAGGACACGCAGGACGCCGACGCCAGCGCCCAGCACTGCGCGGGGGTCGTCGCGGCGTGAAGCTGCGCCCACCAGGTCTCCGCGTCGCCGATCGTCGTGTCGCGGGCCTCGTCGAGCTTACGAAGCCACAGCGCGAGGAGCGGCCCGCCTTTGCTGTGATCGCCTGAGAGCGCCCACTCCATCGGCGCCGCGTCGATCTTTGGGAAGTTGGTCACCTGCTCGGACCCCTGCCAGCGGGTGCCCCGCTCCACACCCGCGATGAGCTCGAGCTGTTCGTCGACCGCTCTGCGCCGAGGATCAGAGTACGGGAGCTCGCGCCCCCAGCGCTCCAGGAGCGGCACGTCGAGCACGAGCGCGATCTCCTTTGCGGTCTTGGGGAGGTCGCTCGACACGCGGAGGTCTTTGCGCAGCTTGCTCACGAAGGGCTGGGAGACGCCGCACAGCTTCGCGATCTGAGTGTCGGACCGCTTGCCGATCACACCATGAGCGAGCGCAGCGCGCACCGCGGCGCGCTTGTCCTCCTGGGTGCGCGGGAGCCCGTGGTTGCTGTTCGCGCTGACCGCGGCCTCAAAGAGCAGTGCCTCGGTGGAGTCCTTCACCTCCGCAAGGATGTACTCCGCCCCGATCTTCTTGTGGGCCGCGAGCCGGTGATAGCCGTCGGCCAAGAAGAGGCCGCCCGGCTCGCCGAAGCCCAGATCCGGCAAGCGCCGCACGTCGATCGGCGGGAAGGTCGCGCCGTTGAGCAGGGCCTCGGCGTAGTCGTCGATCGTCTGTTGGCTCATCCGAGCGCGGAACTGGTGCTTCTGCTGAATCGACGCGATCGGCACAGTCTCAAGCATGATCCCTCCAAACGTTATGGGGTGGTCAGCCCGCGCAGGACGCGGGCGAGAAGCTCAGGGCTCGGGAGCGCTTCGCCACGCGCCCAAGGGCCTACAGGCGCGAGGCCCTCGGCGCCGTCGCGCGGGAGCTCCGCGAGGGCCTCGGCGTGCTCGGCCTCGGCCTGGGCGTCGTCGAGCTCGGCGCCGGAGGGCAGCACCACCACGGCGAGCGGCCCGGCCTGCCCGATCGGCGCCAGCGTCCACACCTCAGCGTCACCGTCGAGGCGGCGCTGGATCCGTGACTCCAGCAGCGCGACGGCCGCCCGGGCCGTCGTCTCTCGCTCGCGCAGACGACGGGCGAGCGCGGAGATCGCCGCGGCGGGGTTCACCGGCAGACGTAGCCCCGGGGGGCGCAGCAACAACGCCAGGCGCTCGGCGGGCGGGAGCTCGCCCCTCATCGCTCACCTCGGACGCGGCGGCCTACGGCGGCGAGGCCCTCGGCACCGAAGCGCGCGAGGTAAGCGTCAGGGTCATCGCCGCCCAAGGTGACCAGGCCGATGAGCTCGAGGCCGTCGTCTTCGGTGTCCTCGTCGAGGCCCTCGTCCTCGGTGTCCTCTTCAAAGGTGTCTTCTTGGGTGTCGGGGTCGAAGTCATCGTCAAAGTCGTATTCTTCGATCTCGAGGCCCTCGTCCTCGGTGTCGTCGTCGAGGCCCTCATCGTTGAAGCCGTCGCCCACACTCACGCCTCACCTCCCCACGGCAGACCAGGCGTATGAGTGACGATTCGGGCGAGCTCCTGCCCGTCGAGCTTCCGCAACCGCCCCACCAGCACCTTTAGGCCCACGCGCCCCGAACCATTCTTGACCGCGCGCCCCAGCACGCCACCATCAGGCCACGCCACCAACACCCCGCCGAAGGGGTCTTGTGTGAACACCAACGCATAGCGGGTGCCGTTCGCCACCCATTCACCGCTCATCGCCTTCAGCTCTTGCATCCCTCACCTCCCGGCCACGGTAGGCCCCTGGCGCTGTCTAAATCGGCGCGCACAGCGCGGAGCACCCGCCGCACGCCCACCAGCTGCACCGCGTCGAGCGCGGCCTCCCAAGCTTCCCAGCCGCAGGGCGGCGGCCCGTCGAGGCGGCGCAGCTCCACAGCGTTCGCGCGGGCCTCGGCCTCGGTGGAGCCGATGCCCCAGCACCCGCTCTCGTCCGGGAAGTAGACGAGCCACAGGCTCTCGACGTGCTCGCTCATGCCGCACCCCGCCTGCTCTCACGAGCGCCCAGCAGAGACGCGCGCACCGCGGCGCCCTCGTCGAGCCACTCGCGCCACTGATCGGCGGGGAGCCGCGCCAGCACGTCGGCCTCCAGCCGCAAGAGCTCCTCCAGCGCCGCGCACCAGATCGCCGCGGCGCGGGCCCACTCCAGCTCATCACAGCTCTCGGTGATGAGCGTCCGCTGCGCGGTGACCAGGCGCTCTACGTCCGCGCCGACCTTCACCAGCTCGGCGCTGGCCTTCGCGGCCCACTGGTGAGCAGCGGCGCGGAGGCTCACCGGCGCGTGGGCGCTCAAGATGCCGTCGGCCAGCTTGGCGAGGTGCGCCGCGGCCCGTGCGCGCTCCACACGCCGGAGCTCACGATCCTGAAGGCGCCGCAGCAACACCGCCGCAGCCTGCTCGCTCGGTGACGCGCTCATCCTGCACCCCCACCCCGGACAGCCCGGCGCTTGGAGTGCGCACGGAGTAGGTCGACGAGAGCTTGGTCAGGCTTGATCTCCCGCAGCAGGTCCACAGCCTCCACGAAGTGCGGGGAGTCCGTGACGAGCACCCGAATGTCGACGCCCTCCGCTTTCAGCGTGGAGCACACGAACGACACGCCAAAAACGCGCAGAGCACCCGCCAGGATGATGCAGGCATCGTGCACGGCCTGCTCTTCGGCCTCGTGATTCGCGACGCGCTCGATCTCGGCTATGGGCGTTTCGATGAAGCTCATGCCTCACCTCCCGCCGAGAACGTGTGGAGGTCACTCTCTGGCAACCGCATAGACACTCCGGGGGCGTACCTGCCCGCCCCGTGGCCCGGCCGTCGTCGGCCGCGGGTGAAGGGGGACAGGTCCGCCGCTGGCCAGCTCGTCGGCGGCCTACAGGCGTGAGGCGTCGACGCTTCGTTCAGGAGATCGTCATCGCTGACGCCGAGCAGGGGGCGCGAACGGGATGAACCTAAGCTTGCCACGGGGGCTCCTTGTTGCCACCCCGGCAAACTACACAACTAATGCCAAAATGGCAACAAACAAAATCGAAACGCTCAATCCCCGGCGTTGCGTTGCTCCCAGCGATCAAGGAGGTGCTCAAGATCCTCACGCGCTACCGGATGAAGACGAGGCAGGAGTCTTAGAAGACGCATCAAGATGTTGATGTCATGTTCAGCTAAGCCGACATGCTGGATAGGCGTTGCGCCATCGACCCCAAGGCGCACGCCGCACGCATCAGCCCACTTTTCGGCCGTGTCGAGGTCTATGGCACGATCTCCAGTCTCCCACCGGGAGATGGCCGTAGCAGTAACGCCCAACCGAACGGCTAGGGCTCGCTGCGTCAGTCCTGCTTGATCGCGCATCGGGCGGAGGAGGTCACGAAGTGCCATACAGCGGACATGCAGCCGATCACAGCTTGCAGCAACTTTGCCACTGTGGCATTATGGTTGTATGGACCTCCCCCGCCCGTCAACTCTCGCCCACGTCCTCGGCGTATCGCCTTCAGCCGCCTCCAGACTGCGCGCAGGTACTCGCAGTTTGAGAGTTGAGCAATTGCGTAAAATCGCCGAGAAAACCGGACTAACCGATGAGCAAATTGCCAAATTCGTCCGGGAGTATCAGCGTCAATGATGGCTAGTCTGGTCACATGTCGGAACGTAGGCTCAAGGGAGAATCTTGCATTCACCTACGCCGGTCTCATCCCAGGTCGCACCATCGAAGTCAGCGGCCAAGAAGGTCTGCTGTCCAGCACCCAAGCTAACAGTGCGTCGTTGGGTCCATTGGCGACCGCTTGTTCCAGTGTACGTGTACTCAACACTCGACTGACCTGTGCTTCCACCCACGTTGCGAATCAGGCAGTTCACCCGGACGCACACATCAAAGACGCTGGAGCAGTCGTGGTTGACGATGACCTGGACTGCCTGCAGGCGCGGTTGACGTGCCGCCTCCTCAGCCACCTTGCCGAAGAACATCAGCCCCAAGCAGCCGCACATCATCACGAGCATGATTCCGATCAGCACACCAGCAAGTACCTTTCGCATAGCACCT
>JAKLKD010000319.1 GCA_023150845.1 Myxococcota bacterium
CCTGGACGTGGGCGTTCTTCTCATCGGCCTCGATCTGGGCCTCACGCACCTTGACCTGGGCGAGCCCCTCGACCTCGATCGCCCCGGCGGCGGCCTGGGCGCGCTGGTTGGAGAGGTTGACCTCGGCGGTGCCGCGGCGCTCAAACACGTTTACCTCGGCCTCCTGCACGCGGATGCGCGCGAGGCCCTTCTGCTCCTCACCCTGGGCCTCGGCCTGGAGCTTCTCTAGGGTGACGCGGGCCTGGGCGAGGCCGGTCTTCTCCAAGGCCACGGCGTCGGCCTCACGGACCTTCACCTCAGCGAGCCCCTTCGCGGCGTGCTCGGCCTGCTCGCCCTCGGCGACGCGGATGCGGGCGCGGGCGGACTTGTCGGCGCTCTCCAGATCGGCGTTCGCCAGGGTGATGCGCTGGCGGGCGGTGTGCTCGGCGACCTTTTCTTGGGCCTCGGCCTCCTTGATGGTCTTCACGAGGCTCTCCTCAGCCTCGGCCTCAGCACCCACGACCTTCACGCCCTTCTGGCGCAGGGCCTCGGCCCGCACCCGGAGGTCCTTGATGCGCTCCTCCTCTTCAGCGACGCTCTTCTCGACGGAGATGCGGCCGCGGACGACGTCGGCGATCTCTTTGCGCTGAATCTCGAGCGCCTTCTCCTTCTCGATGCGCTGCAGCTCGACCTCACGCTCGCGGGTGATGACCTCGAGCTGCCGGTCCTTCTCGACCTCTTCAGTCTTGATGGCGATGACACGCTCGCGGTCCTTCGCGGCGACCATCTGCTGGCGCATCTGGGCCTCTTTGCGGACGTTGATCGTCTCGTCGGCCTCGATGCGGGCGACCTCGGTGCCTTGGCGCTGCTGGGCGGCGAACTTGTCGGCGTCGGCGGTCTCCTTGGCCTGGACCATGGTGATCTCACGCTTCTGCTTGGCCTCGGCCTCGGCGCGGCGGCGGCCGAGCTCCAGGATGGCCTCGTCGGCCTCCAGGTTCTGCTTGGAGACCGTCATGCGCTCCTTCTGGCGCAGCGCGTTGGTGTTCGCGTTCTGATCCGCGGTCATCTGCACGATCTTGCGGATACCCTGGCTGTCGAGGATGTTGTTGGCGTCGAGCTTGTCGATGGGCGTCTGCTCCAAGAAGTCGATCGCCGCGTCGTCGAGCACGTAGCCGTTGAGGTCGCGCCCGATGACCTCGATGAGCTGGTCCTTAAAGTCGTCGCGCTGGGTGTAGAGCTGCTCGAAGTCCAGGCGTTTGCCGACGGTCTTGAGCGCCTCGGAGAACTTGGCGACGAACAGGGCCTCCAGGGTCTCCTGGTCCGAGGCGCGGGAGCAGCCGATGGACTTCGCGACCTTGAGCACCTCCTCCAGCTGGGGGTTCACCTTGACGAAGAAGGTGACCTTGATGTCGGCGCGGATGTTGTCCCGGCAGATGAGGCCTTCAGAGCCGCGTCGTTCCAGGTCGATGGTCTTGATGGAGATGTCCATCACCTCGGCGCGGTGAATGACCGGGAGCACGAAGCCGCCGGAGAAGGTGACGATGGTGTTGTCGTCGCCGGTCTTGTTGATGATGAGCGCCTGGCCCTGATCGACCTTGCGGTAGAAGCGCGTCGCGAGCGCCCCCAGAAAGAGCACCAGCGCGGCGAGCACCACCACGCCGATCACACCGAGCACCAACATCGTGACCAGATCCATGTCATTCACCCCTTGCGGCGCGGGGCCCCAGCCCCGGGCGAGAAGATTGAGGAGTCGGGAGAAGGGAAGAAGCGGCGGGCCTCGGCGTCATACCGCGCCGCCCTGGGCGGCGGCCCCGCGGGCGGCGGCGCGGCGCCGGGCGTCATCGGTCTGCTGCGGCTCGTCGGGGAGGGGCTCGACGAGGAAGGCGGCGCGGCGGTCGTCGTAGTTGACGATGAGCGCCCGGCTCCCCTTCTTGAGCCCGTTCTCGTCGTGGTCGTTCCGCACCTGGATGACGTGGTCCGAGCCTTGGCTGTACACCGTCGCCTGGCCGAAGCGGTCCGAGACGCGCCCGGTGTTGACCTCGACGATGTGGCCCACAAGATCGTCCCGCTTGAGGCCGCTCTCGGCGGCGAAGAGCGGCGCGAGGGGCCGCACACACAGGCCGGTGAGCCCGAGGCCGACGACGCCGCTCAGCCCGAAGATG
The DNA here is from genome assembly GCA_023150845.1 of Myxococcota bacterium. Taxonomy (GTDB): domain Bacteria; phylum Myxococcota_A; class UBA796; order UBA796; family CAJQPC01; genus JADKFE01. The sequence continues at coordinate 2,142 of JAKLKD010000319.1, forward strand.
GCGAGCTTGCCCAGGAGCGTCTTAAACAGCGGCACCCCGGCCAAGGCGGCCATCGGGAAGGCCGTGAGCAGCCAGCCCCAGACGACGAGCAGGCTGATGACGACGGTGACCGGCGCGCTGCGCAGCTTCAAGGCGGCGAACACGTCGGAGAACACCCCGCCCGAGGCCTCGCCGAGGAGCTCGGCCTTCGCCTCGCCGATGGCCTCGGCCTTCACCTCCGCGAGCAGCTCAGCCTTCACCTCGCCGAGCATCGCCGCCTTGGCCTCGGCGAGGGCCTCGGCCTTCACCTCACCCAGGGCCTCGGCCTTGGCCTCCATGGCGCCGTCCGCGCCGCCCAAGAGGTCCAGATCGGCGAGGCCCGCGATGACGGTGAGCCAGTAGAGGAGGCAGAGCGCGAGGCAGAAGGTCCAGAAGACCGTCGGGAACCCCAGCAGGATGGCGAGCGCGCCGTTCATTCGTGCCTTTCTTTGCGGAGCGTCGGCGGCGGGCGATCCTGCCGCAAACGCCGAGCGACCAAGAGTATATGACAATGAACCCGACGACAAAAGGCCCCGATGATCCGCAGCACCCTCCGCCGCCTGCTCGGCCGCGCGCCCAAGCCCAACGACGCCCCTCCCCCGCCGCCTGTGTCCCGCCCCGCCGCGGCCGCGCCCCCCGCGCCGCCGGAGCCCGAGGACGAACCCCAGCTTGAGCTCGACGGCCCCGGCCTGCGCGCCTGGGTGGACGCGGGCAAGGCGCCGCTGCTCCTCGACGTGCGGGAGCTGGGCGAGCTGGAGAGCGGCTACGCCGCGGGCAGCTTCTTGATGCCGATGAACGAGGTGCCCGAGCGCCTCGCGGAGCTCCCCCGGGACCGCCCGATCGTCGTGATGTGCGCCGCCGGGGTGCGCAGCTTCGGCGTGGCGCATTACCTCCGGGAGCAGGGCCTGCAGGACGCCTGGTCCCTCGCCGGGGGCGTGAGCGCCTGGACCCACGAGGGCGGCCAGCACGTCGTGCCGCCACGAAAGGACAACCTCCGCCTCTTGAGCCGCGTGCGTGTCTCGGCGGAGGAGTGCCAGGCGCGGGGCCTCGGCGACGCCCCCCTCGGCGGCGTCGTGCAGGCCATCACCGGGGCGCCTGGGGACTGGCGCTACGCCGTGCGGGTGGCCCCACCCCAAGGAGGCTCGGTCTCCTTGGAGGGGCTCACCGAGGCGGCGCTGGAGCCCATCGGCGCCCGTCCGCGGGGCGCCTCACGCTGAGCTCCCGCCCACGCTGTCACGGGTCGAGGCGGATCTTCACCGTGCGGAGCTGGCTGCCGTAGACCACACCGCCCTCGCCGTAGCCCACGTCCAAGGTGCCCGGGCGGCGGCGGTAGACGGAGATCGTCGCGTCGCAGGCCTGGTCCACGGTGCCGTCGAAGCTCTCCAGGGTGTCGGCGCCGATGAGGAAGCTGCCGGAGTCCTGGGCCACGGGCAAGGTGGCGTCGAGGATGCAGTCGCCGGTGACCCGGACCTCCATGGGATCACCCATGTTGAAGTTCTCCCAGGTCACGGAGATGTCCTGGGTGGTGCGGGAGAACACGGCGTCGGGCTGGGGGCCGGTGATCGTGAAGGGCTCGGGGAGCGTCGCCGTGCTGGTGGGCGCGCCCTCATCGACGACGCGGTTGAAGGCGAAGGTGAAGGTCGAGCCGGGATCGCTGGAGTCGAAGTCGGCGATGTAGCTGTAGTACTCGCCGAGGCTGACCTCCTCCATCTCCAGGGTGGTCTCGCCGAGGTTGACGGTGAGCTGGTCATCGACGCCGAGGCGCACGAAGGTGTTGGAGGTGGCGCCGCCGACGCGCAGAGTGGCCGTCGCGCGGGTGCCGTCCCCTTCGGTCTGGGCGGTGAGATCAGCGTACATGCCGCTGGTGAGCACGTCGCTGGAGTCTACGGACTCGCAGGCGACAAGCACAGGGAGAGTGAGCGCGGCGAGGAGCAGACGAGAGCGCATGTTGAGTTCCTCCATCATCATCACCCAGAGGGGTGACATCTTCAGAGACACCCGATTCTCAGCTTTATGCAACCGCAAAGCGCAGATCTTGATCAAGATCCCCCTGAATCTCCCTCTTCGGGGCCCCAGACGCGCCCTTCGCCTTGGCCCCAGAAGCCCTCCCGTTTGCTGATCTGGAGATCTCCCAAGGCTTGAACCTGGCAGGCGAGGCGGAGCCGACCCGGGCCGCCGGTGTGCGGCGGGAACCGCAGCCGCGCCTCCTCCAGCCGCGTCGGCGGGCTCACCTCCCCCACAAGCTCCACGGCGCAGGTGCCGCAGGTGCCGAGTCCCCGGCAGCTCAGGGCCTTGGCGCCGTTGTGGGGGCTCACCCCAGCGTCGAGCAGCGCGTCCCGGAGGATCCTGCCCCGGGGCGCCGAGATCACCTGACCGCCGCCGACGTGGAGCTTCACCCGATCCATGGCCAGCACCTCCACTCAGAGGAGGCGACGAGGCCGCGGTCGTTGCGCGTGTCCGTCAGAGGCCGAGGCCGAGGATGACGTAGACCACCCCGGAGTCCGCCCCGCCTTGGTCCCCGGCGCTAGAGCCCATGAGCAGGTCGTCGGCGCCATCCCCGCTGCCGGTGATGTCGTTGAGGAACAAGAGCGCGCTGCCCGCCCCTTCGCTCGACGCCGCGCCGACGAAGCGCGCGTCGGCGTCCGTGGCGAGGTAAGTCCCGGGCGGCGGCGCGAGGTAGACGTAGACCTCCCCTTCGCCGATGGACCCGGCGTTGGTGGCGCTCGCGGCGAGGTCTACGGCGCCGTCCCCGTCGAGATCCCCGACGGCGGCGTCCCGACCCAAGGCGTGGCCGAGGCCCTCGCCGTAGATCACCCAGCTCGCGTCGCTCGCGGTGCTCGGCGCGGTGCCGCCGGACCACGAGAAGATGTAGGCCGCCCCGGCGCCGGAGCCGCTGGTGTCGTCGCCCTTCGCCCCGGCGAAGAGCTCCCGGCGGCCGTCCCCGTCGAGGTCGGGCAGCGCCCGCATCCCGGAGCCGAGCTCGTCGGCCGAGGCCCCACCGAGGATCACGACGTCGGCGTCGGAGCTGAGCACCGCACCGCTCAAGGCGCCGCCGGAGAAGACGTAGACCGCCCCCGCCTCCGCGCCGCCCTCGTCGGCCTGGTTGGCGCTGACGATCACCTCGTCTACGCCGTCGCCGTCGAGATCCGCGGCCTCGACGAAGTAGCCGAGCACGTCGTTCTTGTTGAGGCCCTCGACGCTGAACTCCGCGTCGTCCAGGGTGTAGCTCGACGCCGTGAGCGGGGTCTCGAAGAGGAAGACGCCGCCGCGGTCGGTGTTGTCGTTCGCCGAGGTCCAGTAGGGCGCGCCGAGGATCACGTCGGCCTGGCCGTCGCCGGTGGCGTCGGCGGACAAGGCGGCGCCGTACCCGACGCGGTTGTAGTTTCGGGCGCCGAAGAAGACGACGTCGTGGTCGCCGTCCATGGTCACCTCGCCGCTGGGCGTGCCGTAGAAGAGCCAGGCCGCGCCCGCCCGGATGCCGGTGCTGCTCTTGCCGGTGTTGCGCGGCGCGCCGACCACGGAGTCGTTCACGCCGTCGCCGTTGAGGTCGACGCCGC
>JAKLKD010000320.1 GCA_023150845.1 Myxococcota bacterium
TTGCCGCCGTCGCCGTCGATCCCGGCCCAGCTCTCGCCGCCGCCGCCGCCGCCGCCGGAGGTCGAGCCCGCGCTGCCGCCGCGGTAACCGAGGCCCGCGACGTCTACGGAGGAGGTGCTGTCGATGCTCACCGTGCCCGAGGCGCGGAAGGCGACGACGCCGCCCGTGCTGCCGTTCCAGGCCGAGGACGTGAGGGTGGCGCCGGAGCTCAGCGTGACGTCCTCGTAGTTCGGCACACGCTGGGCGATGACGTCGTGGGTCGTGCCGTCGTAGGCCTGGCTGAGCGCGGCGACGGACACCGTGGTCCCGCTCACGCCGCTCACCCGGGTCAGCTCGTAGCTGCCGACGCTCGTGGAGCTGGAGGGGCCCTGGACGACGAGCAGGAGCAGCTCATCACCGACGGCGAGGCCGCTCGTGTAGCCGCTCAGCGTCAAGGAGGTTGCGCCGGCGCTCACCGAGGTGGTGACGGGCCAGACGGCGCCGTCGGCGACGCTGCGGCCGCCGGAGGTGCTCGTCTGGAGGGTGAAGGTGGTCCCGGTGACGCTGAGGTCACCGTCGGCGCCGGTCCCGGCGACGGACGAGAGCAGGCTCGCCGCGCCGCCGTCTACGGCGATCTCGCTGGGGTCATAGCTGTAGTCGGAGGCCGTGTTGAGGGGCCAGGTCTCGGTGCCGGCCCAGGCGAGCGCGCCGAGCGTGAGGGGCAAGAGCAGGGCGGCGCGGTGAGCGCGGGGCTGGCGCATTGGGCTCATCCTTGAGGAGGGGGGTGTCTGATAGGATAGCTGAGTTCTCGGCGCTCAGAGGCGCCCGGCGCGCCGAAGCAGGGCTTTGATCCTGAGGATCAGCTCCTCGGGGTCAAAGGGCTTGGGCAAATAATCGTCCGCCCCGGCGTAAAAGCCCTCCTTCACGTGGGACTTCTCGCCGCGCGCCGAGAGCAGGAGCACGGGCAGCTCCGCCGTCTCCGGGGCGCCCTTGAGCTCGGCGCAGACCTCGTAGCCGCTGCGGTTGGGCATCATCACGTCCAACACGACGAGATCAGGGCGTCGGAGGCGAATCATCGCCAGGGCCTCGTCCCCGTCGGCGGCGGTGAGCACCCGGTAGTCGCGCTCCAGGGCCATCTCGACCATCATCCGGATCTCCCAGGCGTCGTCCACGACGAGCACCATCGGCGGGCCCGCGGGCTCGGCGGCGGTTGTCGTCGGCGCGGGCTCCGAGGTGGCGGGCTCGGCGAGGGTGGGCGCGGCGGCGGGCTCAGCGACGGCCTCGGCGGCGGGCTCCGGGCGCAGGAAGGGGTCGAGGCCGCGGTCGAGGCGGTCGAGCTCCAGGCGGACCTCGGTGCCGGGCACATGGAAGATCACGCCCTCTTTGCGCAGGTAGGGCTCGACGACGACGGCCCGGGCGATCTCCTCAAGGGTCGTCGCCCCCTCGGCGACCTGGCGAAGGGCGTCCTCGGCCATCGAGACGAGGCCCAGCGTCCGGGCTTTGCGCCAGATCTCGCCCTCGGGGCGCTCCGCGGCGATGAGCTCACGCAGGTCCTCGTTGATCTCCAGGAGCTCAAAGACCGCGATGCGCCCGGAGTAGCCCGTGAGCTGGCAGGCCGGGCAGCCCTTCCCGGCGCGGCGCACCTTGGGGCCGAGGGCCAGGAGCGGCAGGTTGAGCCGGGCGAAGTCCTCCTCTTGGGGCGCGGCGACGACGGAGCAGTGGGGGCAGACCTTCCGCACGAGGCGCTGGGAGACGACGCCGGACAGGGTCGAGGCGACGAGCCAAGGGGCGACCTGGAGGTCGAGGAGCCGGGTGATCGAGGAGACGGCGCCGGTCGTGTGGAGGGTCGAGAGCACGAGGTGGCCGGTGTTCGCGGCGTGGAAGACGGCCTCGGCGGTCTCGTGGTCACGCACCTCACCGATGACGAGCACGTTAGGGTCTTGGCGCAGCACGCTGCGGATCGCCGCGGCGAAGTCGACGCCGATCTTGGGGTTCACCTGAACCTGGGTGACGCCGGGGACGACGTACTCGACGGGGTCCTCGACGGTGACGATGCTGCGGTGCTCGGCGTTGAGGCGCACGAGGGTCGCGTACAGCGTCGTGGACTTGCCGCTGCCCGTCGGCCCGACGACGAGCACGAGGCCCTGGGGCTTCGAGACGAGGTGGTAGAAGGTCTGCAGGCCGTCCTGATGCCAGCCGAGCTTGCCGAGATCGGCGCGGAGCATCGAGGGGTCGAGCAGGCGGATGACGGCCTTCTCCCCGTGCTGCCCAGGCAAGGTCGAGACGCGCAGGTCGAGGCGCTGCTCCCCCAGGTTCGCCGTGGCTTTTCCGTCTTGGGGGCGCCGGGTGTCGGCCACGTCCATCCGCGCGACGATCTTCACCCGGCTCACCAGCGGCGCGGCGGCCCAGCGCTCCAGGCGCAGCACCTCACGCAACATGCCGTCCACACGCAGGCGCACCCGCACGTCGGTCTCGCCGGGCTCGATGTGTACGTCGGAGGCGCGGCGCTCGACGGCCTGGAGCAAGAGCGCGTTCAGCAGGTCCACATAAGGCGCCGCGCCGCCGTCGCGCAGCTTGCGGCTGAGCTGGCTCGGGTCGAGCTCGAGGCCGAGGAAGGTCGGGGACGCGCGGGTGGGCCGGGCGTCCCGCAGGAGGTCGCGGGCGTAGGTCGCGAGGTCAAAGTGCCGGTAGATCGACCGGCGGATCGCCTCGGCGCTGGCCACGAAGGGGCGCACGCTGGCGGCGAGGCTCGACTCCAGCTCGCTGAGGAGATCGAGGTCGCCGGGGTTGGCCATCGCGACGTGCACCCGGCCGTCCGGGCCCCGGTGCAGCGGCAGGACGAGGCGGCGCTCAGCGAAGGCGCGGGTGATGCGCTGGAGGAGCTGGCTGTCGACCCAGGTCTCGTCGAGATCAACGGTTGGAAGGCCGAGGGAGCGCGCGAGCGCCGCGGTGTCCGCGTCAGAGTTGGAGATCATCTTGGCTCCGGTGTGGCCCAACTCTTAGCACAGGGGCGCGGCGTGAGGGGGAACCCCGCGTTCGCGCGAATTTGACAAGCAAGGGGCGCATGCGCGATCAAAGTCAGGTACTTTTCTGCGAGTAGTGCCCACCCTCCCCGCGCACCGCCGCAGGCCCCAAGGAGCCCTCCATGACTCGGATCATCCCCCTCGCGCTCTCGCTCACCGTGCTCGTCGCGTGCGGGAAGGACGTGGACACGGACGGCGACGGCATCTTTGATGAGCAGGAGGCTGTGCTCGGCACGGACCCGACCAAGGCCGACACGGACGGCGACGGCCTCAACGACCTCTCCGAGGATGAGGACGGCACCGACCCGCTCTCCACGGACGGCGACGGCGACGGCTACCTCGACCCCTGGGAGCTCACCGAAGGCACCGACCCCAACGACGCCGAGAGCCGCATCTACATCGGCAACTGGCCCTACAACCCCAACAAGGGTGAGATGGTCGACGTTCCGCTTGAAGAGGCCGGGACGAAGGAGGGGGACCAGTTCGCCCACCTCGTGCTGATGGACCAGTTCGGCGAGTACGTCGATCTCTACGACTTCGCTGGCCAGGGCAAGCCGGTGTTGATCGACATCTCGGCGGTGTGGTGTGGGCCGTGTAACGCTCTGGCGAACTGGCTCGTTACGGGGGAAGACGAGGTGTACGGTTTCGAGAAGAAATACTCTGAGGTCCGTGAGATGGTAGAGGCGGGTGACATCTACTGGCTGACCATCCTTGGCCAGAACGCTATCTACAAGACGCCGAACTTGGAGACGTTGGAGAAGTGGTACGAGAACTATCCCGACCCTCGCGTCCCGGTCCTGTCGGATGAGCCGGCCGCCTACGAGCTCTACGTAAAGTACGGCTGGCCGACGATGATGGTCGTGAATGACGAGATGATCCTCCAGAAGGACGTCCCAAACAGTAATCGCACGTCCTTTGGAGCTTTGGACTGGCTGGTGGAGTACCACGCCACCCTCGGCGCCGAGTGATCGGCCTGCTCGGCTGAAGGCCTGCTCCCGCGGTCTCCTGACGCGCTATACTCCCTTCGAGCGCTCCGCGAGGCGAGCTCGGAGGGAGTATGCGTTTGGCCCTGCTGCCGCTGCTGTTGACGTCCTGCTTGACCTCACGAGAGGAGTACGACGCCCTCGTGCTGCGCGCCTTAGACGGCGACGGTGACGGCTTCTTCGCCGAGGCCCACGACGGCTCGGACTGTGACGACGAGGACCCCGCCGTCCACCCCGACGCCCTGGAGGTCTGTGATCTCAAGGACAACGACTGCGACGGCGAGTCGGACGAGGGCTTCACCTTGATGTGGTACCTCGACGCCGACGGTGACGGGTACGGTGACCCCGGGTCCCCCTTCGAGGGCTGCTCGCCGCCGGCCCGATACGTCAGCCAAGGCGAGGACTGCGACGACACGGACGCGACGGTCAACCCGAGCACGGTCTGGTACTACGACAGCGACGGGGACGGCTTCGGCATCGACTCGCCCCGTCGTTACGCCTGCGAGGCCCCCGAAGGTTTCGCGCCAAAGAACGGGGACTGCGACGACTTCGACGACGCGGTCCACCCCGGCGCGGAGGAGCCCTGCGACGAGGCCGTTGACTACAACTGTGACGGCGCCGTGGGCTTCAGCGACGGCGACGGCGACGGGGTGCCCGCCTGCGAGGACTGCGACGACAGCCGCGCGGAGGTCGCGCCGGACGCGCCGGAGACCTGTGATGGCCTCGACAACGACTGCGACCGCGACGTAGACGAGGCCGTCCTGAAGACCTTCTACCGCGACTTGGACGGGGACAGCTACGGGGACGCGCTCACGAGCCAGGAGGCCTGCGAGGCGCCGGCCGGCTGGGTCGCTGACGACGAGGACTGCGACGACACCGACGCCTTGGTGAGCCCCGGTCAAGAAGAATTCTTTGAGGAGATGAGCGACGCGGGGAGCTGGGACTACAACTGCGATGGTCGCAATGAGAAGAAGTACGGTACGCAGTCCGGCTCGTGTGCTTTGGACGAGACCTCGGGGGACTGCGACGGAGAAGGCTTCGTTGGGCTCGTTCCGCCCTGCGGCGCGGAAGGAAGGGTCATCGTCTGCATAAATGAATGCACCAGCCCGGTGGGTAAATCCGACTTCATCCAACCCTGCCGCTGAGCCCTACTCCGGGCCGTCCTCGCTGATGCTCCAGGGGCCCGGGGGGCTCACCCGCACCTGGATCGGCTCCTCCGGGCGCTCCCTGCGGCGTCGCGCGGCGCGGGCGGCCTCCTTCGCCGTCCAGAAGCGCCTCGCCCGCTTCTTGTAGGGGCGGACGAGGGGGACACCCTGGGGGATGAGCTCGACACCCTCCTGCGCCGCGCGCCGCTGGGCCAAGAGGAGCGCCTTACGCTGGGCGGGGGTGAGCCGGAGCGTCGGGAGCTTTGGCGGGGGCTCGGGCTCGGGCACATGCGGCAACACCCCGAGGGCCTGATCGAGGCGGGTAGTCGCCGCGGCCCGCATGGCCGCCCGCATCGCCGCCCGCTCCGCGGCGTCCCACTGGGCGAAGAGGCGGCGCGGCACCGCCTTCATCAGCGCGCTCGCCTCGGCCTGGACGGCGGCCCGACGCGCCTTGTGCGCCGCGAGCAGGGCCTCGCGCCGCTCCTCACGCTCCCGGGCCTGGGCCTTCACCACGGCCACGGCCAGGCGATAGGCCTCGACGGCCTTCAGCGCGGCGCGGAGGTTCTCCTCCGC
>JAKLKD010000321.1 GCA_023150845.1 Myxococcota bacterium
GACGAGGGTCACGGCGAGGGCCAAGGCCGTGAGCTTCGCGCCCCGGGCGCGCTCCACCCGCAAGAGCAAGGTGCCCGCGCCCAAGCAGAGCACAAAGAACACGCCGACCATCATGCGGTACGGGAACCACAGGCGGTCGAAGTACGGCAGGTAGTGGTACGCCGCCATGTACCAGGGCAAGACCACGCCGCCGCGCACCGAGGGCAGCTCCAGAACCGGGCCGATGGCGAAGATGAGGAGGACGACGGCGCCCGGCGCCCAGCGGCGGCGCTGCGCGCCGAAGATGAGCCAGGCCACCGCCAAGGCCGTCCACACACGCTGGGTCAGCAGGGGCGAGCCGTGGCGCTCGGCCTTGATGAGGCCGTGGAGGCTCTTGGAGACGTTGTTCGCGAGCTGGTGCGGGGGCTGGAAGAGGTTCACCGACTCGACGTTCGCGAGCCCGGGCACCCCGCCGCTCGACTCCGCGCGAAGCATCGCCACGGCGGCCGGGGCGATCACGGCGAGGCAGACCGCCGCGGCGACGACGTACCGCAGGATGAGCCGCGGGCGATCCTCACTCAGCCAGAGCGCATAGAGCGCCGCCGGGATGAGCATAAAGACGAGGAACCAGCCCGAGAACCAGTACGTCCAGCCCTGGAGCCCGACGAAGAGCCCGAGGAGGATCGGCGCGCGCCAGCCCGGGGTTTTTTCGGTGCGCACGAACCAGGTGAGCGCCAGGGCGAAGAAGGGCAAGAACGCCTGGGTGTACCGGCCGCAGGTGATCTCAAAGATGGTGAAGGGGTTCACCTCCCAGAGCGCCGCGGCGCCGAAGGCCGCCCAGGTAGGCCCGAGCTGATCCCGGGCGAAGGCGCGGAAGGTCCAGGCGTTGGCGACGAGCATCACCGCGACGAAGGGCGCCGAGAAGGCCGGGACCCCCAGCGCGGCCACAAAAGGCGCGGCGAAGACGGCGTCTACGAAGTTGTCGCCGGTGTGGGCGAAGATGTCTTTGCCGAGCGGATAGAAGAAGAGCTCGGTGAAGCTCGGGTCGCGCAGGTGCTCAATGCAGTCCTTGATCCACCAGTAGAACCACAGGGTCCCGTACATATCGACGCCGTCCCCGACGGCCGCGCCGAGGCGAAGGGCCGGTCCAACCGCGACCAAGGCGAGGACGACATAAACGAGCAGCGCGAGTCGGGGCGAGGGCTCAGGACGCGAGAACATTCCGCCAGGGTATCTGATGTGGCGGTGCACTGCGAAGCCGCAGGCGGTAGGATGCGGTTCCGCGCCCTCGGAGGCGCGCGCTGGAGGTAGGATGCCCGCTGGTGAGAACGCGCTGTTCACCACCCTCGCCCTGGTGCATTGGATCGCGACGGCGCTCTACGGCGGATCCTTGACGGCCTTCGCCGTGCTGCTCAGCATGCGCCACCGCCTGAGCCCCCTGCGCCCCGAGGACGTGATGCGCAGCTTCCGCGCCTGGGGCGCCGGGCTCGGGCTCTCTATGGGCGCCCTCATCCTGACCGGGCTCTTGTCGCGGTACCTCAGCGAGGGCGGCTTCTCGTGGCCCGCGGACACGCCGGAGGACGGCCTGCGCCGGGCGAAGGCGATCCTGTTCTTGATCCTGTGGGTCTCCGCCTTCCACCTGGAGATCTGGACGCTGGAGCCCTGCCGGAAGCTCGATCAGGACGGCGTGATTCGGGACGCCGCGGCTTATGAGGCGACGGCCCGGCGGGTGAGCGCCCAGCTCTGGCTGAACACGGCGCTGTTCTGGGTGATCGGGGCCCTGGGGCTCCTCGCTACGCTGGACTGAGCCTCAGGCCCCGGGCGCGTCGGGAGGCTTCGTGGCCTCCGCGCGTTGGGCGCGGATCCAGCGCGGCCCCAAGATGCCGAAGATGATGGCGTTGGCCAAGAGCACCATGAAGAGCTCTGGGCCGCCGAAGATGAACGGGGGCGGGATGGCGGACATGCTGGCCTTATAACCCGCCCGTGGCGGCGTGGATGAGCGCCTCGGGCAGCCCCAAGGGCCCGAGGAGCTCGGCGTTGCCTTCGCCGAGCCGCGGCACCTCGTTGGACTGGGCCCAAGGAAAGGGCGCCCGGACCATCGGCAGGCCCATGACGGCCTCAAAGGCCCCGCGGGCGGCGTGCTGGGGGTGGGTCGGCAGCTCGCGGGCGGTGAGCGCCGGGCCGACGCAGCAGCCCTGGAGCGCCGCCACCCACTCGTCCCGGGGGCGCGTGAGGAAGACGCGGCGCAGGCCCTCCTCGGAGCAGTCCACCTCGGCCTCCCCGCCCTGGGCAGCCTGAAGGGCGCTCACGAGGCGGGCCATAAACTTCGGCTCCAAGGGCGCCACGGTGAGCCAGCCGCCATCCGCGCAGGCGTAGCTGCGATAGGCCGAGTAGCCTCCGGTCAACAGCTCCCCGCCCGGCACAAGATCCCGCGACTCCGCCAAGGCCGTGGCGAGGTGTGGGGTGAGGAGCGCCATGGCGCCCTCGGTCATGGAGCAGTCGAGATAGGCGCCCCGTCCGTGGCGGCCGCGGCCAAAGAGCGCGGCGACGATGGACAAGGCGGCGCTCTGGGCGCCCCCGGCGAGGTCGGCGACCTGGATCGGCGGCGGCGTCCCCTCCCCGCCCGCGGCGGCGATGATCCCGGCGTAACCTTGGTAGTTGAGGTCGTGGCCGGGCTCCATGGCCAAGGGCCCGGTCTGCCCGTAGCCCGTGATGGAGCAGACGATGAGCCTGGGGTGCTCCTCACAGAGCCGCGCCGGGTCGAGGCCCATCGCCGCCATGACCCCAGGCTTGAAGCCCTCGACGAGCACGTCGGCGGTCTTGAGCAAAGCGCGCATCGCCTCTAAACCTTCGGGCTTTCGCAGATCGAGGCTCACCGAACGTTTGCCCCGGTTGATCGCGGCGAAGAAGACGCCGTGGCCGTTGACAAGCGGCGGCAGCTCCCGGGTGTAGTCGCCGCCTGTGGGCGGCTCGATCCGGATCACCTCGGCGCCTAAGGCGGCGAGGGTCCAGGTGCAGTAGGGCCCCGGCAGCAGCCGAGAGAGATCGAGCACCCGCACACCGGCGAGCGGAGGCGGCGTGTTGTTGAGGGCTTGCATGGGCGGAGAATAACCCAGGTGCGGGGCCGCCTCGGCCCGGGTTAAAGCGTGTCATGCCCGACCCCAACGCTCCCAAGTGGATCTTTGTGCTCAGCGACGGCACCGGCTCGACGGGCTCAAACGTCGTGCGCGCCTGCCTCAAGCAGTTCGACGGGGTGCCGGTGCAGCTCCGGATCATCCCGAGCGTCACCGACAACGAACAGCTCCGACGCGCGTTCCAGCGCGCCGCTGAGCTCAACGCCCTCGTCGTGACCACCCTCGTGCGGGGCGAGCAGCGCCGAGAGGTCGAGCGCCTGGCGATCACCCACCGCCTGCAGGTCGTGGATCTCGTCGGCAACATGCTCATGAACCTCACGGAGTTCTTGCGCACCTCGCCCCGCGGCCAGCCCGGCCTCATGCACCGCCCCGACCGCAACTACTTCCGCCGGGTGTCCGCCATCGAGTTCACGGTGAAGGCCGACGACGGCCAGGAGCCGCGGCTTCTGACCGACGCCGACATCGTGCTCGTCGGGGTGAGCCGCACCTCAAAGACGCCGCTCTCGGTGTTCTTGGCCTACAAGGGCTACAAGGTCGGGAACGTGCCCCTCGTGCTCGACCGCGAGCCGCCGGAGAGCCTCTGGGACTGCGACCCCCGCCGGGTGTTCGGGCTCACCATCGATCCTTCGGCCCTGCAGTCCATCCGCGCCCAGCGCATCGAGCAGATGCGCCTCTCGGAGAAGACGAACTACTGCCAGAACGACTACATCCTCGCCGAGCTCGACTTCGCCCACGACCTCTTCGCCCGAAACCGCGAGTGGCCCGTGATCGACGTCACGGACAAGGCGCTGGAGGAGACGGCGGCGATCATCCTCAAGATCCTGAGCGAGCGGGGGCTCGCTGAGGTGATCGGCGAGGCGGGTCAGCTTTGAGCGGCCTCCTGCGCGTCGTCGGCGGGGTCGCGCGCCGGGAGCCGGACGGCGCGGTGCTCATGGCCCGTCGCCCCCCCGGCGGGCGTCACGGCGGGCTCTGGGAGTTCCCCGGCGGCAAGGTCGAGCCCGGCGAGACCGACGAGCAGGCCCTCGCCCGGGAGCTGCAAGAGGAGCTCGGCGTCACCGCCGAGGTCGGCCCGCTCATCGCCGTCGGCCACGACGAGCGGATCGAGCTGCGGTGCTACGCCGTGCGCCTGCTGGGGGAGCCCCAGGCCCTCGACCACGCCGCGCTGCAGTGGGTGCGCCCCGAGGCGCTGAGGAGCCTGCCGAGCCCACCGGCCGACCAGCCCACGATCGACGCCCTCGCCCACCCCCTTCGCCGCGTATAGTGAGGCGTCGACGACTCTCCTGGAGCGCAGCCGTTGGTCGGAATGGTCCTGGACAAGTACGAGGTCCTCCAGAAGGTCGGGGAGGGCGGCATGGCCACGGTCTACCGTGGGCGCCACGTCACGCTCAACCGCGACGTCGCGATCAAGGTGCTGCATCCTCACCTCTCCGCCTCGATGCGAAACCGCCAGCGCTTCGCCCGTGAGGCCCGGGCCATCGAGCACCTCGACCACGACAACATCCTCAAGATCTTCGACTACTCCGGCGTAGACGTCCCCGACTGCTTCATCGTCACCGAGTACGTCGCCGGGCGCACCCTCTACGATCTGCTCAAGGACCGCGGCCTCTTCCCCTCCGAGGTCGTCGCCATCATCGGCCGCGACCTCTCCGCGGCCTTGGCCTACGCGCACCGCGCGGGCATCGTGCACCGCGACCTCAAGCCCGAGAACGTGATGGTTCGGGTGGACGGCACGGTGAAGCTGATGGACTTCGGCATCGCCCGGTTCTTGGACGAGACCTCTCTGACTGTCACCGGGGCGCTCGTCGGCAGCCCGGCCTACATGAGCCCGGAGCAGGCCAGCGAGCGGCCGGTGAACGAGCGCTCGGACCTGTTCTCGTTGGGCACGGTGCTCTACCACCTCGTGAGCGGCCAGCTCCCGTTCTCGGGAAACAACCCCTCGATCATCCTGCGGAACATCATCGAGGGCCGCCGCCCCGAGGTGATGGAGCTCCAGCCGAGCTGCTCCCCTCGCCTCGCCGACCTCATCGAGCGCCTGCTCCAGACCGATCCCGACAACCGCCCCTCTGACGCCGACGAGGTGGTGCGGGCCTTGGACGAGCTGCTCGCCGAGGTGAAGATCGACCCCAAGCTCCCGGAGTGGGGCCTCGTCGGCTACCTCGAGGACTCCGAGGGCTACGAGCGCCGCCTGCGCAAACACCTCGACGAGGCGCTCCTGTCCACGGCGAAGGCCGCCTTCGCCCGGGGCGAGCACCTCAGCGCCCAGCGCACCCTCAACCGCCTGCTCGTCCTGCGCCCGGAGCACCCCGAGGTGCTCTCGTTGCTCACGAGCCTGCACCAGCCCGAGCCCGTCGAGGCCGACCCCCGGGTGACCTCCCCTCGGATGCTCGTCGTCGGCGCCGTCGCCGTCATCCTGCTGCTGGGCCTCGCCTGGCGCTTCTTGTCGCCTGTGGAGCCCGCCCCCGCCGCGCCCATCGCCGCCGCGCCGCTGGTCGAGCCAACCCCCGCGGCCCCGGCGCCGAAGGAGGACGCCGTGCCCGCCGACCTGCGGCCCGTCGACCTCCGCGTCGAGGCGCCGG
>JAKLKD010000012.1 GCA_023150845.1 Myxococcota bacterium
GCCGCCGCCTCGACTGGCTCTTACGCGCCGGTCGGGCCCAGGAGGCCGTCGCCGCCGCGGACGAGTGCATCCACCGCCTCACCGTGCTCGGCCACCGGGCCGCCGCCGCCGCCGCCCGGCGCGCCCGGGGCGACGCCTTGGCCTTGGACGGCCGCTGGGCTGAGGCCGAGGGAGCCTACGCCTTGGCGCTCCGAGAGCACGCCCGGGTCGCGGATCTCCGGGGCGCGCGCCGCTGCCTGCTCCGCCTGCTCGACCTCAACCGCGTCGGGGGGGACCCGGCCCGGGCGATGGAGCTCCTCGTGCTCCTCGACGCCCTCGACGCCGAGGCCCGCCCGGATGAGGCCACGGACACGGCGCGATGACGCTCTGGACCCTCAGCCTCGCCGCCTCCGCCCAGACCGCGCCGCCGGTCGTCGGTGGGGTCGCGGCGGCGCCGGGGGACTGGCCGACGGTCGCCGCGCTCTTTGACGCCGATGAGCGCCTGATCTGCAGCGGCGTGCTCATCGACGCCGATCACATACTGACCGCCGGTCATTGTGGCGCCGCGCCGCCGACCTCGGCCCGGATGGACCTCATTGACGTAAACGGCGCGGGCGGCACACACCGTGAGATCCTCTCCGTTGACGTGGAGCCCGGGTACTGGGAGGGCCTCGACGTGGCGCTCGTACGACTCGACGCCCCGGTGTCGTTGACGCCGCCCGAGGTCTTGATCGGCTGCGCCACGAACCAGCTCTACGACGGCGCCCCGGCGGAGCTCGTCGGCTTCGGCGCCACCACGCCAGGGGTCGAGCCGGACGGCCTGCTCTACGCCGCGACCCTGCCCATCCGCGACGCCGACTGTGGCGATCCCGACCGCGGCTGCCGCGAGGCCGTCGCTGGCGCCGAGCTCCTCGCCGGGGGGGACGGCCTCGACTCCTGCGCCGGGGACAGCGGCGGGCCCCTCTTCGTCTGGACCGACTGGGGGGAGCCCCTGCTCGTCGGCGTCGTCTCCCGGGCGGCCTGGCCCGCGACGACGGCCTGCGGCGACGGCGGGATCTACGTCCGCATCGACGCCTTGACCGCCTGGCTCGCCGAGCGCGGCGTGACCTCGCCGAGCCCGGAGTGCCCGCCCCGCGCTGGGAACAACCCGCCCCGCCCGAGCGCCGGGGTGCTCACCGCCACGCCTGGGGACGTCGTCACGGGCCAGGTCTTCGCCAACGACCCCGACCGCGACGACCGCCACGCCTTCCGCCTCGGGCGCCCGCCGACCTACGGCGAGGCGCGCCTGAGCCAAGAGGGCCTGTTGACCCTGTCGACAGACCCCACCTACGTCGGCGACGACGAGGCCGAGGTGCTCGTCAGCGACGGCGTCGCCGAGGTGGCCCTCACCGTTCGCATCGCCGTTCGAGCCGCAGAGGCGGACACGCCGCTGACGCCGATCCCCTGGTCAGGCTGCGGCGCCCCCGCCGCCGCGTTGCTGCTCCTTCCCGCCCTCGGCGCCCGCCGCCGCCGCCCCCTCACCCAAGCCCGGAGCCCCTCATGATCCCCAAGCTCACCCCCGCCGACCGTGACGCCGCCGTGGCCACCCTCCCCGACTGGCGCCTCTCCGACGACCAAGACGCGCTCCTGCGCAGCTTCCGGTTCAAGGACTTCTCCGAGGCCTTCGGGTTCATGGCCCGGGTGGCCCTGCTCGCCGAGGCCCAGGACCACCACCCCGACTGGCGCAACGTCTACAACCGCGTCGAGATCAGCCTCTCCACCCATGACGCCGGGGGCCTGAGCGCCCGGGACCTGCGCCTCGCCCGGGCCATCAACGCGCTGCTCGGGGGCTAAGGGCGGCGAAACCCGCTAAACAAGGCGGATGCTCCCGCACCTCTTCAGCCTGACCCCGGACCAGCTCGCCGAGCACCTGCGCGCCGTGGGCACCCCTTGCTCCGACGCCGAGGCCCGGCGTGTGCTGAGCCGCCTCGTCGGCGACGGCCGCCCCGACCTCTCCGGGCCCCGGCCCGTCTCCAAGGCCCTGCGCGCCGCCGTGGACCAGCACACCCGCCGGGACCTCCCCCGGGTGCTGGAGCGGGTGACCGACCCCGACGACGGCTCGGTGCGTTACCTCTTCGAGGCCGATGACGGCGTGATCTTCGAGGCCGTGCGTATCCCGCTGCACAAGGCCGGGCGCTTCTCGGTCTGCCTCTCGTCTCAGGCGGGCTGCGCAATGGCCTGCGACTTCTGCGCGACGGGGCGCCTGGGGCTCAAACGAAACCTCAAGTCCTGGGAGATGGTCGCCCAGTGGCGGATCGTGCAGGACGAGGCCCCGGGTCGGGTGAGCGGCGCGGTCTTTATGGGCCAGGGCGAGCCCCTGCACAACTACGAGGAGGTCATTCAGGCCGCCACCCTGCTGTCCCACCCCAACGGCGGGCACATCTCGGCGGACAACATCACCATCTCCACCGTCGGCCTCGTGCCCCAGCTCCGGCGCTACACCCGCGAGGGCCACCCCTTCCGCCTCATCGTTAGCTTGACCTCGGCCATCCCCGAGCGCCGCGCCCAGCTCTTGCCCGTGGCCGGGCGTTTCCCGCTCTCCGAGCTCATGGCCGCACTCAAGGAGCACGCCGACGCCCACGGCGACCGCCAGACCGTCGCCTGGGTGCTCATGTCCGGGGTGAACACCGGCGAGGACGAGGTCGAGGCGCTCAAGGGGCTCCTGGAGGGCATGCCGCTGCGCTTCAACCTCATCGACGTGAACGACAGCCGCCCAGACGGCTACGCCCGGGCCGACGACGCCGAGCGTAAACGGTTCATCGACGCCTTGCAGGCGCTCAAGGCCCCGGTCGTGCGGCGTTACTCCGTCGGCCGCGGGCGGCATTCGGCCTGCGGGATGCTCGCCGGGCGGCGCCTCGCCGAGCTCGCCGCTGAAGACGCCGCCCTCGCCCGTCTCAGCGCGCCGCCGCCGAGCAGCGCATAAAGGCCTCGCGGCAGGTGACGACTACGACCTGACCGGCGCCGACCTGGGCGGCCCCAGCGCGCACCTCGGGCCGTCCGCCGAAGCTCACGAAGACCTCGTAACGACCGGCGGGGACCTGCCCCGGCTTGTAGCGGCCCTTGGTGTTCACGAGCGCCACCACGCCGTCGTCCCCGGCGACGGTGACCTGGCCCATGCCCGCGTTGAGGGTGGGGGCCTCGCCCGGGGCGGGCTCGACGGGTGCCTTGGGCTGGGCCTCGGGCTCCTTCGGCGGCGTCGGCTCGGGCGGTGGGGTCGCCTCGACGGGCGGCGCGGGCGGGGCCTCCACCTTCACCGGCGCGGCCACTGGGGGCGGCGGAGGCTCTACGGCCTCGACGACGGCCTCCCCCTCGTCCACCGGGGGCTCCTCTACGACGGGCTCCGGGACCAAGGCCACGGCGACCGGGGCTGGGACGTAGGCCGCGATGCGTCGGGCCCCGACGAGCTGCCCTAGGCGCGCGGCGCCGAGCATGATCAAGGCGGCGAGCACGACGGCGGTGAAGGCGAGGAGCGCCTCTTTGGTCCGGCGTTGGGGCGGCGGGGCGTCGGACCAAGCCGGCGGCGGGGTCGAGATGTTCGCGAGGTCCAAGGCGGACATCTCGTCGGTGTCTTCGCCGTCTTCCTCCATCGGGAAGGTGCGGTTCTCGTCGAAGGTGGACTCGGCGACCCCTTCGCCGCCCCGGGCGCTCTGCTCGCTGAGCGTCATGCCGCTGAGGTCGTTCGCCATCACCATCGACGCCGAGCGGCCCTCCCGGAGGTAGGGCACGATCCGATCCGCCCACTCCGAGAGGCTCTCGCCCGGCGCGGCGCGCTGGGCCTTTCGTGCGGCGAGCTCGACGGCGCGGGCGGTGGGGCGATCTTTGGCCTCATAGGCCAACATCGACGAGATGAGCGGCAGCACCTCGTGTTTGGGGTCGCCGAGCACCGTCGCGACCTGGCGGAGCGCGGCCTCCCTGAGCCCGTTGTGGCGCTGGATGTTGGAGCTCGTGCGGCCCAGGCGCTCGCCGACGATCATCTCGTAGAGAACGACGCCTAAGGCGTAGATGTCACCCTCGGCGCCGTCGACGGAGTCCAGGCGCTCGGGCGCCATGTAGCCGAAGCTGCCGACCAGCATGAGGTTTGAGCTCGACTCCCGCTGGAAGTCGGCCCGGGCCACGCCGAAGTCGAGGAGCTTCACCGAGCCCGTGGCCGTGAGCTGCAGGTTCGAGGGTTTGATGTCGCGGTGGATGAGCCGCAAGGGGCGGCCGTCGGGGCCGGGCTGGGACCACGCGGCGTGTAAGGCGCTCGCGACCTCGGCGATGATCTCGAGCGCGACGGGCAGAGGCAGGCGCTTGTTCGCCGTGGCCTCCATGAGGTTCACGCCCTCGATGTACTCCATGACCATCGCCCAGCCGGCCTCGATACGCACGAGGCCGTCCACCTGGAGGATGGCGCGGTGCCGGAGCAAGCCGAGCAGCCGGGCCTCATCCCGGAGGCGCTGGGTGAGGTCCGCCCGGCCCGAGACCTCGGGGCGGAGGATCTTCACCGCGACGTCTTTGGTGAAGCCGCTCTCGGCGAGCAGCCGCGCCCGGTAGACCGAGCCGAAGCTGCCCTGCCCGATGGGCTCCATGATCTGGTAGCGGCGCGCGTTCACCACGTCAGCACCGCCGCGACGCCTAGGCCCGCGGCGGCCAGCGCCGTCGCGGCGGAGCCGAGCACGAGGCCGTGGTTCTTGCGCAGCTCGTCCTGGGCGCGGGTGTAGCAGGCGTCCTCGCCCGCGACGCAGTCGCTCTGATCGTAGAAGCGCTCTTCAGCCCGCACCGCGCCTTGGTAGAGCACCAAAGACGTGATCGCCGCCGCGCCCGCGCCCGCGGCGACGCCCCAGGCCGGGTTGAACTTGAGCTTCCATTCCTCGCCAGGCGCCACCTCGGGGTAGGCCGGGAGCGCATCCGCGGCGTCGGCCTGAAGCGTCCACCACACCGCGCCGTCGGCGCCGATGTACTGCACGACCGCCGGGCGATCCCCAGGGCGCGCGTTCACCCGCTCCCCGTCGACCCGCAGCTCACCCGCCGCCGGGGGCTGGAGCGTCAGGGGCGGCGCCTCGGGGCGGCTCCGGGCGTCGTCGAAGGCCGTGCGCAGGGGGTGGCCCTCGGGGGCGACGCCGCTGGGCAAGGTCGCCTTGGGCTGCACCCGGGTCATGGCGGCGAGGTAGTCCGTCGCCCGGGGGAGGTCTTGGTCCAAGAAGGCGGCGTAGGCGGCGACGCGGTGCACCTGGGCGGCGTCGGTGGGCGTGAGGGGCTCCATCACGCAGGGCAGGCGGTTTCGGGCCTCGGTCCAGGCGAGCTGAAAGCCGATGTCGTCCATCTCGGCGTAGCTCGACTCGGCGAGGCCGAGGGACTGGACGAGCTGCTCGGCGCTGTAGCGCGTCGAGCACTCCGCGGACCAGACCGCCGCCGTCACCATCCACATCCCCAGCATCATCAGGCCCTCCCAGCCGCTCCGCGTCCGCTCATAACCCCAGCCCCGGCAGGATGTACCCGAGGCCGACCGCGCTCCCGTCCGCGGCGTCGGGGGCCCCGAGCCAGAGGTCGGGGTACCCGTCACCCGTCACGTCACCGAGGGGCGCCAAGCTGCCGCCGAGGCCCATGCTCGCCGCCGCGCCGTCGATGATGAGGTCCGCCTCGCTCACGCCCCGGGGGCCACCGTCGACGGGGCCCAAGAACAGGTAGGCGCGGCCCGAGTCGGTGCCCTTCTTGCCGTCGTAGCCCGGGGCGCCGACGATGAGGTCGTCTACGCCGTCGAGGTTAAAGTCCCCCGCCGCGCTGACCACGCCGAGGCCGTCATCGGGGTTCTCGCCGACGAGGCGGGTGTGCTGGATGAGGATGAGCTCATCCTCCAAGAAGTAGTCGAAGACGTCCGCGCCGCCGAGCACGACGTAGACCGCGCCGCGGTCCTCGACGTCGTAGCCCGGCGCGCCGACGAGGATGTCGTCGTAGCCGTCGCCGTCGATGTCCCCGGCCCCGGAGAGGCCCTGGCTGGCGAAGTCGTTCTTGGACTCGCCGTCGAGGCGGTGGAACTCGTCAATGTCGAGCCAGGTCGTCGGCAGGTCAAAGGCCACCCAGACCGCGCCGGTCGTGCCGCTGATCGTCGAGCCGATGGCGTGATCCGGC
This sequence comes from Myxococcota bacterium, assembly GCA_023150845.1. Taxonomy (GTDB): domain Bacteria; phylum Myxococcota_A; class UBA796; order UBA796; family CAJQPC01; genus JADKFE01. The sequence goes on from JAKLKD010000012.1 coordinate 6,127, forward strand.
GAGCCCTCGCCGTTGATGTCGCCGAGGTAGGCCATGGTGTTGCCGACCTGGTCGTTCGCCGTGGTGCCCCGCACGCAGGCCAAGGAGTCCCGGGGGGTGGCGTTCGCGCCGAGCTCAAGCCCCGAGTACATGCAGATCTGCCCGGCGTTCGCCGCGGTCACCGAGGTGGTGACGTCGTTGTCCCAGAGCGGCGAGGCGACGATGAAGTCGTCTAGGTCGTCGTGGTTGAGATCGCCGCCGTTGGTGACCGTGAGGCCGAACCGATCCGAGGCGTCCTCGCCGCGGTAGCTGCCGTCCCCGGCCACGGCGCTCTCCCCTGCCACGAGGGTCGAGCCGTAGAGGAGCCAAGCTTTGCCCATGTCTTTCGTCGCGCCGTCGTCCGCGAGGGGCGCGCCGACGACCAGGGCGACCTCGTGGCCTGCCTCCTCCTCGGCGTCGGGCTCACGGGCGTTGGGCAGCACGGCGAGGCCGTAGCCGAGGTACTCGTTCGCCGCGCCGTAGAGGGTGATCCAGGCGTCCCCGGCCTCGGCGGCGCGCTCGATGGGGCCCTCAAAGATGTAGACCGCGCCGCTCTTCGCGCCGCCCACCTTGGAGCTGTCCGCGCTGAGGATCAGCTCGTTCACGCCGTCGCCGGTGAGGTCCGCGGCCTGGGCGATGAGCCCGAAGTTGACGCTCGCCGTGCCCTCTTCGCCGGTGATCTCAAGCTTGAGGGTGCTCGCGTTCAGCGTCGGGCCCTCGTAGACACACTCCGGGGCGCCGCCGTCGCAGTTGTTGTCGATGCCGTCGTTGCAGACCTCGGCGACGTCGGGGCGGATCTCGCCGTCGGCGTCGTCGCAGTCCGTGCTGTCGGCGACGTAGCCCGAGGGCTGGGCGCAGGCCTGGGCGGGGACGGCGAGATCGCCATAGCCGTCGTCGTCCCGATCGGCGTACCAGGTCAGCGCGCCTTGGGCGTCGGCCTCGTCGATGTCGCCGTCACAATCGTTGTCTTGATCGTCACAGATCTCTTGGCCATCCGGCGAGATCGCCATGTCGCCGTCGTCGCAATCGTCGGCGTTCTTGACGTAGCCCTCCGGCGCGAGGCAGCTCTCGACGGCGGTGAAGGGGTCACCAAAGCCGTCTCCGTCCCCGTCGAGCCAGGCCCGATCCGAGCCCGCGGGCGCGCCCTCGTCCACCGCTCCATCGCAGTCGTTGTCGAGGCCGTCACAGCCCTCGGCGCCGGTCGGGGCCACCAGCGGGTTGGCGTCATCGCAGTCAGACGGCCACGGGGTGCCGTCCTTGTCGACGTCAAAACGCGCGGAGGCCTCGTCATCCGAGATCCAAGCGCAGCCAATGATGAGCAGGGGGAGCCACATGATTGGGAGCATCTTAGCGCGCGCGGCGCGGGAGCGCAGGGCGACCTCATCGCCGACCTAGGCCACCCTCAGCCCAGGCGAGCCGCGAGCCCAGGCGATCGTGCGGCGAGGAGCTTGAGCACGCCACGCTCGTCCACCATCGGCTCAGGCGCCCAGACGCCAGGCAGGCTCTCCAGCACGAAGCTCCGGGGCAGCTTGAGCACGACGTCCTCCGGCGCGTGGCGCAAGGCGCCGAGGAGATCCATACCGAGCGCCTCGGCCCGCACGGCGTCTCGGTCATACCCCGGCCCGCCCCAGGGAGGATCGAGGACGAGGCCGTCGGCGGGCATGTCGGCGATCACCTCCCGGGCATCGGCGCAGACGAGCCGCACCTTCGCGGCGAGGCCGTAGACGCCGAGGTTGTGCCGGGCGAGCGCGAGGCGCCCGGCGTTGAGGTCAACCGCGATGATCTGGGTCACCTCGGGGCGCCGGGCCAGGGCGAGGGTGATGGCGCCGACGCCACAGGTGCCGTCGATGACGACGCCGCGAAGGCCACGGACGAGGCGATCGGCGAGGGCCTCCGGCGTCGCCGAGTAGAGCCCCTCCTCGTCCACCTGCACCCCGTCGTCCCAGCGGGAGAACAGGCGGCGGCGGCGGACCGCCAGAGGCTCCCGAGGCGGCGGGCGGCGGCCCACCCGAAGAGGCGGGCGGATGTCCACCTGCACGGGCGATCCGCCGACGGAGACGCCGTGGATGAGGTGGCTCACGGCCCGGGCGCGGGCCGGGCTCACGAGGCCGTCTGGGGGCAGCCAGAGCCCCGGCGAGAGCCAGGACGGGCCCCCCACGAGGCTCACGTTCACCCGAGCCACGGGCCGGGTCAGGGCCTCGACGCTCTCCTCCGCCCAGCGCGCGGCGCGGGGGTCGTCGCCGAGCACCAGCTCCTCCAAGGCGAGGCGCAGCCGGGTGAGCTGCCAGGCACGATCGGCCTCCTCGGCGTCGAGGCCCTGGGCGTGGGCCTCGGCGAGCTCCTCGTCGGCGAACCAAGACGCCGCGACGAGGTCCACGGCCCGCCAGCCCTCTCGGAGCGCCCGAGCGCCGCGGAGCCCCACCACCCGGCCGCCCGCGGCCTCTCGCAGCCAGGGCCCGACGGCGCCCCCGAGGCTCGGCCCGAGGCGCGTCACCCCCCGGAGCGGCGTCGCCAGGAGCCGGTCCACGGCGCCGCGCTTGAGCCCCAGCCGGGTGAGCGCCCGGGCCGGATCCACCTGGCCAGGCAAGGCGCGGAGCAGCTCGCCGACGCGCCCCATGACCTCTTGGGGCGGCCCGTCAGGCCAGGTCAGCACCGGCGCGACGGGGTCCGCCGGGGCCTCACCGAGGGGCTCAAAGAGCAGGCCCTCGGCGTGCGTGGCCAGGATCTTGGGCCGGGCGGGGTGCTCGCCGAGGCGCTCCCAGCCCTCAAGCTCCGCGCGCACCCGCGCTGGGGGCCCCGGGATCCAGATCCCCTCCGGCACGGCGTAGCCCAGGCGCGGGCCGCCCGGCGGCAGCCCCAAGGCCCGCTCGACCGCCCCTGGCGCGCGCCAAGGCGCGTCGTCTCCCTCAGCCACGCCGGGCCGGGGCCATGGGGAAGCCGTAGGGGTTATCGACACGGCACACCACAAAGGTGGCGTCGTCGGGGACGGGGGCGGCGTGGAGCCGACCGTGGACCTGCTCGATGATCGCCGCGGGGCTCGGATCGGCCTCCAGGAGCGTGGCGAGCTCCTCCTCGGGCACGACGTGGAGCAGGCCGTCCGTGGCGATGATGAACACGTCCTCGGGCTGGAGGTAGAGGCGGTCAAAGAAGAGCGCGTGCCGGACGAGCCCGCCCATGCCGACGTACGCCGCGAGGCCGCGCCCACGCACCTGCTTCGGGGTGAGCCGGGTGAGCTTGCCCTTCTGCCAGCGCAGGACCGCCGTGTCGCCGAGGCAGAACACCCTGCCCTGCCCGGCGCTCATCCAGATCCCCGCCAAGGTGCAGGCCGACGACGTCGTGAGGCGCACCTGGGCGTCGGCGCTCTCGATGAGATCGATGAGCAGCTCCTCGCTCGCGGCGCGGGAGCTAGTGAACAGCTCGGCGAGGGCCTCACAGGCCAGCTCCGCGGCGGCGAAGCCGTTTCCGGCGGAGGTGACGCCGTCCGCGGCGGCGTAGAGCACCCCACGCCCCGCCCCACGCACGACGAGGTTTCGCGCGTCGAGGAGCGCGTAGCGGTCGTCGTTGAGGGCGTGGCCCGCGCCGCGACGGGTAATCGCGAGGGCGAGCCCCGCGCCAGTGCGGGGGGCGATCATGTGCGGGAGGATACCTCGGTTCGACGCCCGCGTAGCGCCCTCTCTGTGGCTCGCCCCTCTGAGGTGGGCCGGGCCAGGACAGGCCGAGGGCAACACGCGGAACCGGTTAGTATAGACTCACGTCGACACATTGGGCACCGCGCGGTCTGCACCCCCTCGCGCGGCGCCAGGATCGAATCGGAGCGCGAATGCCTAGCCCGTTGAGCGAGTCCCTGCGGAGGGCCCTTCAGTCCCTCGGCCAGCCCCAGCACAGCCCCGCCGAGCCCCCGAAACACAACGCGACGGATCTTGGCCAGGGCGCCGATTACATCGTCGGGATCGGCTCATCGGGCGGCGCGCGTGGCGAGTCTCCAGACGACATCACGACGCTTCGTGAGGGATCCTATGTGGAGCAAGACGAGGACTCCGACGACGATCCCACGGCGACCGACGAGGTGATGGAGGTCGCCCCGGCCCGCCCCTTGGCCGCCCGATTCGCCGAGGTGCCCCGGGGGTTTGAGCCCCAGCGCGTCGCCGAGACCCCACGCCCGGTGATCAGCCTGCCCGCCTCGGGCCGCTTCCGCCCGCCTGAGCCCAAGACCTTGGAGGAGGCTGGCCTTGAGCCGGAGTTTGTCCAGGGCCTGATGGTGAAGTACCTCCTGGACCACCCCGGCGCCTCGGGCCGCACCATCGCGGGCGCCCTTGAGCTGCACCACCCCGCGCTCACCGAGTCCTTCCAGGAGCTCAAAGACCGCAAGATCGTCGTGCACAAGGGCTCCGCCGGGGTCGGCGACTTCCGCTACGACCTCTCTGAAGAGGGCCGCCGCATGGCCCAGGACCTGCGAAAGGTCTCCCGCTACGTCGGGCCGGCGCCGGTCACCTTCGAGCAGTACAAGCTCAGCGTGCACGAGCAGTCCATCAGCCGGGAGGTGCCCCGGCTCTCCGACCTGCGCCGCGCCTTCGCCGACCTGCTCGTCTCCGACACCATGCTCCACCAGCTCGGCCCGGCGATCACCTCGGGCAAAGGCCTGTTCTTGTTCGGGCCGCCGGGCAACGGCAAGACCTCCCTCGCCGAGCGCATCACCCGCGCCTTCGGCACGGCGGTATACCTCCCGCACGCGATCTTGATCGAGGGCATGATCGTCAAGGTCTTCGACCCGATGGTCCACGAGCGCATCGAGGAGGACGACGGCCGCGGCGCCAAAGATCGCGCGGACGGCCGCTGGGTGAAGTGCCGCCGCCCCACCGTGGTCGTCGGCGGCGAGCTGACCATGGACTCCTTAGAGATGGACTACAACGAGACCACGGGCATCTGCGAGGCGCCGATCCAGGTGAAGGCCAACTGCGGCACCCTCGTGATCGACGACTTCGGCCGCCAGCGCATCGACCCCGCCACTCTGCTCAACCGCTGGATCGTGCCCTTGGAGAGCCGCTTCGACTTCTTGCGTATGCCCGATGGCCGCAAGATCCGCGTCGCCTTCGACCCCCTGCTCATCTTCTCGACCAACCTCGATCCCAAAGACCTCTGCGATGAGGCCTTCCTGCGGCGGATCCCTTACAAGGTGAGCGTTGAGGATCCCGACGAGGGCGCGTTCCGGGCCCTGCTGCACCACCAGGCCCTCCACATGGGCATGGACCCGGACGATGAGGTCTTTGACCACCTCATCTACACCTACTACCACCAGACCGGCCGTGCCTTCAGGTACTGTCATCCTCGTGACCTTCTGCTCCAGGTGCAGAACCAGTGCATCTTCCGCGAGACCCCGCTGCGCTTGACCCACGAGGCCATCGACGAGGCCGCGCTGCTCTACTTCACCTTGCTCTGAGCCTCTGCGCCCGGGCGGCGCCCCTCCTCGTCCTGGGCCCCGCCGTCGCCAGCGCCCAAGACTCCTGCGAGCTCGACTGCCCGCGGGAGGCTTGGTACTTCCGGGTCTACCCCGATGACGATGCGCCGCGAAACCCGAGGATCTACCTCGGCACCGTGCCCAGCGATGAGCCCAACCCCGAGCCGCGGCTCTACAGCGTACTCGACGACGCCACCTGGCCGGGCACCCTAGAGGTGCTGGAGGGCGGCGGCCAGAAGGCGCTCTTCTACAGCGCGGACGAGACCCTCACCGCGGAGGCCAACTTCGGCGTCGAGGTCGGCGACGACGTCTACCGCTTCTTGACCGGCTTAGACGAAGACACGAGCCCGCCCACGGGCGGCCAGCTCACCGCGCTCCAGGCCTACCACCACGAGGGCCCCTGCACCTCGGGCCCCCAGCTCAGCCTGCTCGCCGAGATGACCCTCGGCGCTGACGACGGTGGCCTCACGCTCTACGAGCTGGAGCTGACCCGCGAGGACGGCGCCATCGAGCGCCTCGTCACCCTGCGCAGCGTCGTCTACCTCGGCGAGGGCGACTGCGTCGAGAACCTCCCGCTCACCCCCGGCGAACGCCTGAGCGCGCGCAGCCGCGCCTTGGACTACGCCGGGGGGACGAGCGCCTGGAGCGAGCCCATCGAGGCCCGGGTGCCCCGTCGGGCCTGCGCCGCCGCCCCCGAGGCCCCGCCTGTCCTCGGCGCGGCGCTCGTCTTGGCCGCCCTCACCCGCCGTCGCCGATCCCCTCGATGACCCTTCCGTCCCCTCCCCGGCACGCTGTCGTCGTCGGCGGCGCCCGCGGGGTCGGCGCCGGGATCAGCGCCGCGCTCCTCGACCGCGGCTGGCGCGTGACCCTCGCCGGGCGCGCCCACCGCGCCGCTGAGCTGGAGGCCCGGGGCGCCCTCTGGCGTCGCTGTGACGCCGCCGAGCCCGCCGAGGCCGAGGCCCTGCTCACCGCCGCCGCCCCCTTCGACGCCTTGATCATCGCCGCCGGGAGCTACGCCCGGCGTGGCCTCTTCGACGAGACCCCCGAGGGGTTCCAGGCCCAGCTCCGAGACAACCTCGAGGTCGCCTTTCACCTGCTGCGCCTCGGCCTGCCCCCGCTCATGGCCCAGGGCTGGGGCCGCGTCTTGACCTTCACGCTCTCGACGACCCACCGGCTGCAGCCGAGCCCGCGCCTGCCCGCCCACGCCGCGGCGAAGGCCGCCTTGCTCTCGTTGACGCGCACCGCGGCGTATGAGGCTGGCCCTCACGGCGTCACCGTGAACGCCTTGGCGCTGGGGCACATCCAGACCGAGCACCAAGACGCCGACGAGCGCGCCGGGCGGGGCGCGAGCCGCCGGGCGGGCACGGTGCAGGAGGTCGTCGCCGCGGCCCTGTTCTTGCTGAGCGACGAGGCGAGCTACATCAACGGCGCCGAGCTGCCCGTGAGCGGCGGCTACGGCGTCTGAGCGGGCTCGCCGAGGCGCTGCCAGAACCGCGCCGTCGCCGCGTCGTAGACGAGGGCGGGGCGGCCGCCGAGGAGCAGGCGCGCCGGGCCGAGGGCCACCATCGCGGGCTCGCCGGAGATGGGCCGCGCCCCTCGCCGCCCCAGCGGCAGGCTGAGGCGCCCGGTGATTTGGCCCTCGGCGCTGACGAAGACGAAGCCGTCTTGAAGCTCGACGGCGAGGCCCCCGGCGATGGGGACGAGGCTCGGCCGGGCCGGGGCCTTGCCGGGCAACGCCAGGGCCTCGTCTCCGAGCCCCCGCAGCGTGACCCGGTCCCCCGCCTCGACGCCGAGGCTCACCCGCAGGGCGCCGAGGCGGCTCACGGCGAGGGTCTGCAGGCCGTGGGGGCGCTCGGGCGGGCCGAGTCGCCCTGACCAAGGCCGCAAGGCGCCGTCCACAACGAGCCAGAGGGTGTCGCCGACCCAGGCGGCATCCGTCGCCGGGGCGCCGAGGCGCGTACATTCACCCTCCTCGCCCAGGCACAAGGCGTCATCCCAGGACGGATCGACGAGCGCGAGGCCCCGGCCGGGCCGCACCCGCAGGCTCGGCGAGGCGACGAGGTCCTCCCAAGACCAGGACCGGGCCGCCCCACCCCGAGGCGTGAGCCTTGCGCCCTCGGCGCCGACCCGCAGGAGCCCCTCAGGGAGCCAGACGCAGGGTCCGGGCAAACCGTCGTCGACGACGAGCCCATCGGCGAGCCGCACACGCCGCCCGTCAACAGTCGCGAGCTCGTCCCCCTCTGGCGACAGCACGACGCCGTCCGCCCGGCCCGACCAGCGCCGGGCCGCGGACTCGACGTCAAACACCGCCGCGCCGCCGCCCTCCCAGGCCACCGCGGCCAAGGCGCCGTCCGCCGAGGCGGCGAGGCTCACCGGGCGCGGGAGCTCCGGCTTGAGCCCGACGAGGCCCAAGAACCAGTCCTGCAGGCCCATCAGGCCCCTGGAGGCGGCTCAGCGGCGATGGTGGCGAGCACCTTGCCGGTGGCCACACGCACGCCGCCGACCTCGGCGCGGCAGTCAAAACGCCACACCCGCATCTTCTCGTGCTCTTTGACCACCTTGAGGCGCAGCGTGTCGCCGGGGAGCACCGGGCGGCGGAATCGCAGCTCGTCCAGGCCCATGAGGTAGACCTTGCCGCCCGCGGCCTCGGGGTGCGCCGCCAAGGCCACGACGGCGGCGACCTGGGCGAAGGCCTCGGCGATGAGCACGCCGGGCATGATGGGCTGGTCGGGGAAGTGCCCGGCGAAGTGGGGCTCGTTGACGCTCACACACTTCACGCCGACGGCGGACACGCCCGGCTCCAGCTCCTCTACCCGGTCGATCATCAAGAAGGGGTAGCGGTGGGGCAACATGCGCATGATCGCGTGAATGTCGAGGGTCAAGCTCACTCCTTGGTGTCTGTCTTCTGCGCCGCCTCCAGGCGCGCGACGGCGGCCTGGAGCTGGCGCAGGGCCCGGCTAAGCTCGGGCAGGTCCTCGGCCTCCCGAGAGGCGCGGAGCCAGCGGCGGTGATCATACGCCGGGACCCCGGCGAGCTTTGACCCCGCCGGGGCGTCCTGGGCGACCATGCTGTGCGCGGCGACGGTGACGCCGTCCCCGATCTCCAGGTGCCCGAGGATCGAGCTGCGCGCCGCTACGGTGACGCCGACGCCGAGGCGCGTCGAGCCCGCGACGCCGGAGTAGGCCACGAGCACGTTGTGTGGGCCGACGCTCGCGCCGTGGCCGATCTGGCAGAGGTTGTCGAGCTTCGCCCCGCGCCCGACGGTCGTGACGCCTAAGGCCGCGCGGTCTACGCAGGTGTTCGCGCCCAGCTCGACGTCGTCCTCAATGACCACTCCGCCGACCTGGGGGATCTTCACGAGGCCCTCCCGGCTCGGGGCGAAGCCGAAGCCCTCGCCGCCGACCACAGCGCCGGGGTTGAGCCACACCCGCTCGCCGAGCACGCAGCCCTCCATGACCACGGCGCCGGGCATGAGGCGGCAGCCCGCGCCGAGCCGGGCCCCAGCGCCGACGTAAGCCCCAGCCTGCAGCCAGCTCCCGTCGCCGATGACGGCCCCCTCACCGACAAACACGAATGGCTCGACGGTGACGCCCTCGCCGAGGGTGGCCAGGGGCGACACGGCGGCGCGGGGATCGACCCCCGGCGCGGGCCGCCGCGGCGGCGAGAACAGCGCCAAGGCCCGGGCGAAGGCGAGGTAAGGATCCTCCACACGGATGAGCGTGACGCCGGGGGCGGTCACGTCCCGCTCGACGAGCACGGCCCCGGCCCGGGTCGTGGGGAGGTGTTTGCGGTAGCGGCGGTTCGCGACGAAAGCGAGCTCGTCGGGGCCCGCCTCACGCAGATCGGCGACGCCGCGCAGGACGGCGTCACCAGGGCCGATCAGCTCACCGCCCAAGGTGAGGGCGAGCTGGGCGACGGTCACTTCTTGACGGGGTGCGCCGCGTTGTAGCGCTTGACGACCTCGTCGGTGATGTCCGTGCCGGGCTTCGCGTAGAGCACCGTGCCTTGGCTCACCTCAAGGATGAGGTCGAGGTTCTTCTCTTTGCCGAGCTGCTCCGCGGTGACCTTGAGGCCGGTCATCAGCCCCTCCATCGCCGAGAGGTAGGCCTCCTGCATCGCCATCTCGCTCGACGCGTAGAGCTGCTGGTACTTCGCGTTCATCTCGTACAGGCGGCGCTCGTAGTCCTGGCGCGCGGTGTCGGAGAGCACGGCGGCCTTGGACTGGTACTCCTGCTGGAGCGAACGAAGATCGGCCTCAAGCTGCTCGATCTCGGCGCGTTTGCCCTCCAACATCTTGTCGAGCCGCGCCTGGGCTTGTTTGCCCTCCTCGATCTCTTGGATCGCGCGGTTGTAGTCGATGGTCGCGACCTTGAAGTCGGCGGCCCAAGACGCGGGCGCGAAGGTCATCATCGCGACGAAGGCGGCCATCAGGAGGCGGGTCAGCATGAACGAGATCCTTTGGGCAGGATGAATCGGCATTGATTAGCCCAGCGAGCGAGCCCTCGCCAGCGAGAAGACGACCCACCTGCCCCGCGGGATCTTCCGCGCGCCCCTTGATATGCGTCTCCGATGCTCGTCTCTCTCGCGCTCATCGTCCTCGGCCTCGCGGCGCTGGCCCAAGGCGGCGACGCCCTCATCGACGGCGCCACGGGGCTCGCCCGCCGCCTGGGCGTCTCTCCCCTCGTGATCGGCCTCACCGTCGTGGCCTTCGGCACCTCGGCGCCAGAGCTCGCCGTGTCGGTCATGGCCGCGCTCGACGGCGCCCCGGCCTTGGCCGTCGGCAACGTGCTCGGCTCCAACCCCTTCAACCTGCTCGTCGCCGTGGGCCTTCCCGCGGCGCTCTATGGCCTCACGGCGCCGCGGCTCACCCTTCGCCGGGACGTGCCGATCTGCGCCTTGACCACCGCCTTGGTCTGGGCCCTCGCGGCCCGGGGTGACGGCCTCGGGCGCCTGGAGGGCCTCGCCCTCGTGCTCGGCCTGATCGTGTGGGTCGTCGTGCTCTTGCGCGGCGGCGGCGACGACGGCGCGGCCCAAGAGGAGCTGCCGGATCACTACAGCGAGTCGTGGGGGGCCGTCGCGCTCATCACCGCGCTCGGCGCCATCGCGGCGATCTCCCCGAGGGTCGAGGGCGCGCCGGGCCCGGCGTCGCTCGGCGGCATGGCCGTCGTCGCGGCGCTCTGCGCCCTGAACGCCCGCCGGGCCGCCGGGGTCACCCACCGCCTCGACGCCCAGCTCCTCGCCGTCGGGCTCGGCCTCGGCTTGCTCGTGCTCGGCTCCAAGGCCCTCGTCGCCGGGGCCTCGGCCATCGCGCTGCGCCTGGGCATCTCCGAGGCCGTCGTCGGGCTCACCGTCGTCGCCGTCGGCACCTCGGCGCCGGAGCTCACCGCGGGCCTGCTCTCCGCCCGTCGGGGTCAGGCGGCCCTGGCGTTCGGCAACGCCGTGGGCTCCAACACCTTCAACCTGCTCGGGGTCTTGGGGCTCGCCGCGGCGCTGAGCCCGATCCCCATCGACGACCGGTTCTTGCGGGTCGATCTCCCGCTGAACCTCGGCCTCGCGCTCTTGCCCCTCGTGTTCTTGTTCACCGGGGGGCGCATGAGCCGCCCGGTCGGCGGCCTCATGGTCACGGCTTGGCTCGGCTGGACGGCCTGGCTCGTCGCTGAGGAGCTCGGCGTCGTCTAGAAGAAGGTGCCGATGGAGAAGTCGAACACCTGCTTCCGCTCGTCCTCGTAGGGGTTGATGGGGATGCCCAGCTCAAAACGTAGGGGGCCCATCGGCGAGAACCAGCGGATGCCCGCGCCGTAGGAGAAGCGCAGGTCGGTGACGTTGATGTGGCCCACGCCGTAGGGGTCACCAAACGCGTTGCCCGCGTCGAAGAACACCACCGCCGAGATCCCGGCGGCCTTCACGATCGGCGCCTCGATCTCGATGTTGTTCACCCAGGTCTGGGTGCCTCCAACGATGAGGCGGTCATCGGCGTGGATGGGGTCCTCGTTCTGCAGGTTGCGAATGGACGGCCCGAGGCTGAACCAGTTGTAGCCGCGCAGCGAGTTGATGCCGCCAGCCCGGTACAGGTGGATGAAGGGCACCACGCTGCCGTCCGTGGAGCGGATGGACCCGACGGAGCTGTTGAACCGGAAGATGAGGATGTCTTTGCCGGGGATGATCGGCTGGTAGATGCGCAGGTTCGCCCGGTTCTCCCAGAGGTTGAACTCGCCGCCGAGCAGGTTCAGCACCGTGTCGTCGTTCACCCGGAAGCCGCCGCTGAGCTCGCTTGACGCGGAGAAGTAGAAGCCTTGGGTGGGGCTGATGCGGTTGTTGCGCTTGTCTACGGTGAGGGTGAGGCCCAAGGTCGAGGTGATGCCCGAGGTGTAGAGCTCACCGCCGAAGAGGCGCTCCTGATACGCCGTGACCGTCGTGAGGCCGACGTCCTCCAGGGTGTAGTCCAGCGTGAGGCGGATGTCGTCGCGGCGGTCGAGGTAACGGCCGACGGCCACGCCGCCGCCGCGCTGGTACTGGTCCTGGATGAACTGCTGCTGGAGCGAGAAGCCATCGACCTGCAGCGTCCAGCGGGAGTCCAAGAAGTAGGGATCGGCGAAGGAGACGTTCCACTGCTGGCGGAGCTGGCTGAAGTTCAGCGAGGCGCTCATCAGGTAGCCCAGGCCCAAGAAGTTGTTCTTGGAGATGGACCCGGTGAGCACGAAGTTCTCCAGGTTGGAGAAGCCCATGCCGACGGAGAAGCTGCCCGTGGGGCGCTCGACCACGTCGATGTCGACGTCGAGCACGTCACCGCCGCTGCCGCGGGGGGTGTTGATGCGGGTGGTCTCAAAGTAGCCCAGGCGCTCGATGCGCATCCGGGCCTCACGCAGGCCCGAGCCGCTGTAGAAGTCGCCCTCGTTCAGCGGGATCTCCCGGCGGATCACCTTGTCGAAGGTGGGGTCGTTGCCGGAGATGTTGATGCGGCCGATGGTGTACTTCTCACCCTTCGCCACGTCGAAGGTGATGTCTACGACGCCCGTGTCGGGGTCGGCCTCGGTGAGCGGCACCACGTTGACGAAGGCGTAGCCCTGGTCGCGGTAGAGGTCGCCAATGCGCTCCATCGTGGCCTGGACTTCGGTGAGCTTAAACCAGTCGCCCGTCTCCAGGGGCACGCCGGGCTGCTCGTTGGCCAAGGTGCGCCGGAGCCAGCCTGAGCCGCGCCCGTCGGGGTTCTCGGCGACCTGCAAGGCCGTCTCGCCCGCTACGACGCGGTCGATGGCGTCGGTGGTCAGGCCCTCGGCGGGCACCATGTCGCCGCGGCTGCGGATGTGCCCGATCTTGTAGCGGGTGCCCTCCTCGACGTGGATGGTGATGTAGATGTACCGCTTGTCCGGGGAGAGGTAGACCTTGGGCTCGCCGACCTTCACGTCGACGTAGCCCTCCTCCAAGAAGACCGACTGCACGATGTAGAGGTCGTTCTCAAGGTTCTCTTGTTTGAAGGCGCCCGAAGACGACAGCCACGGCAAGAGGCCGCCGGGCTTCGTCTGCATGAAGCGGCGGACCTTTCGGTCGGGCACGCCCTCGTTGCCGGTGATGTCGACGGACTGGACGATGACCTTTCGGTTCTCGGTGATGTTGAAGGTCAGGTCGACCTGGTCTTCACCGACCGGGGTCACGACGGGCTCCACCTCGGCCAAGAAGTAGCCCTTGTCGAGGTAGAGGTCGCGCACGCGGGACTGGTTGAGGGCGACGTCGGCGTCGTTGAGCACGGCGAAGGGCTTGATGTCCAAGACCTCGCGGATGTCCTCCTCCTCAATCTTCTTGTTGCCGGTGATCTGCACCTCCCGGACGGCGGGCTTCTCATCGACGACGAAGGTGACGATCTTGCCGCCGGAGGCGTCGGCGTCGACGACGTCCACCTGGATGTCGTCAAAGAAGCCCGAGCGGAAGATGGCCTTGATGTCGCGCTGGAGCTTCCAGGCCGCGAGGGTGTCCCCTTCGCGGAGCTGCACCAGCGCCAAGACGGCGGCCTCCTCGACGCGGCGGTTGCCCTCCACACGCACGGCGACCACCCGGCCCTCGGCGAGCTCGGAGGGGTCCTGGGCGTAGGCGAGGCCCGGCGTCAGCGCGGCGAGGCCGGTGAACAGGCCCAAGGCCGAGAACAAGCACAAGGCGGCGGCGCGCATCAGGACAGCTCCTCCAGACGACCGTCCCGCATCTCCATGCGGCGCGGGAAGCGCGCGGCGAGCTCGCGGCTGTGGGTGACGACGACCAAGGTCGAGCCGATCTCTTCGTTCAGCTCCAGCAAGAGGCCCAAGACGCCGTCCGCGGTGCGGGGGTCGAGGTTGCCGGTGGGCTCGTCGGCCAGAAGGAGGCCCGGCGACATCACCAGGGCCCGGGCGATGGCCACACGCTGCTGCTCGCCGCCGGAGAGCTCGCCGGGGCGATGGGTGAGGCGCTCGGTGAGGCCGACCCGGGCGAGGCGCGCCGCGGCCTTCTCAAAGGCCACCTTGGGGGTCTCCCCGCGGATGATCAGGGGCAAGGCCACGTTCCCTTGAGCGGTCTGGTCGGGCAGCAGGTGGTGGAACTGGAACACGAAGCCGATCTCACGGTTGCGGAGCGCGTCAATCTCGCCGCGGGACATCTTGAACACATCTCTGCCGTTTAGCCACACGGACCCGGTAGACGGATGATCCAAGGTGCCGAGGACCTGCAGGAGTGTTGACTTGCCAGACCCTGATCGGCCGACGATCGCCAGCCGGTCGCCTGGCTCCAGGGCCAGATCTAAGGACTGCAGCACGTCGATCTGCACGCCGCCCTTCCAGAAGTGGCGGCCGAGGCCCCTCACCTCCACCTTGGCGCCCACCCGGGAGGTCTCACTCATAACGAAGGCCCTCCGCCGGATCGATCGCCGCGGCCCGTGAGGCCGGGTAGAGCGTCGCCAAGAAGCAGATCAGCACCGCGACCACGCCCACGAGCGCCACCATCGTGGGCTCAATCTCGACGGGCAGGCGGTCGAGGTAGTACACGTCGGTGTCCAGCGGCCAGCCGTAACGGTCGAGGCCGAAGCAGCCGAGCAGGCCCAGCACCGTGCCGACGCTGCCGCCGACGAGGCCGATGAACAGGCCCTCAAAGATGAAGATGCCGCGGATCTGCTGGCTCGTGGCGCCCATGGCCTTCATGATGGCGATCTCGCGGCCCTTCGAGAGCACGACGAGGATGAGGGTGCCCGCGATGTTCAGCGAGGCCACGGCGACGATGAGGCCCAAGATGAGGCCCATCACCACCTTCTCCAGCTTCAAGGCCGAGAAGAGGCTCTTGTTGAGGTTCTTCCAGTGCCGGGAGTAGAACGGGAACTCGAGCGTCTTCTCGATGGCGAGGCTCGTGGCGTCTACGCCGAAGATGTCGCCGACGGTGATCTCGATGCCCGTGACCGAGTCGCCGAGCTTCAAGAACTGCTGGGCGTCGGGGATAGACACGTAGGTCCACTTCGTGTCGTACTCGTACATGCCCGAGTAGAAGATGCCCGCCACCCGGAGCTGCTTCACGTCGGGCACCGGGGCGCCCAAGGGCCCGATGTTCTGGCTCACGGGGTTGATGATGTAGACCTTGTCGCCGACGAAGACCTTGAGCTCGTTCGCGAGCTCCTCGCCGATGATGATGCCCGGCAGGGGCGCGGCGTTGGGGTCGTTCTCGGAGTCGAAGGGGCCGGGCGGCGGCTCGTGCAGGCGGTCGAGCACGGCCTGCTTGGCCTCCATCGTGGTCAGCTCACCGTCGGGGCCCTGCACCATGTTCTCGGCCAGATCGATGACCTCGCCGACCCGCTTGGGGTCGATGCCCTTGAGGATGACGCCCGTGGCCCCGGCGGCGGAGCGGATCATCATCTCGGAGTAGACGAAGGGCGCCACACCCTTCACGTCGGGGACGGCCTCGATCTTCTGGATGGCCTCTTCGTACCCATCGACGGTGCCGCCGTACTTGAGCACGACGATGTGGGCGTTGGAGCCGAGGATCTTGTCGCGCAGGTCAATCTCGAAGCCCGCCATCACGGAGAGCACCATGATGAGCGCGGCCACGCCCACGGTGACGCCGACGATGGAGATGAGGGTGATCGCCGAGACCCCCATCTCCTTCTTGCGAGACCGGAGGTGGCTGACGGCGATGAGCCAAGCGAAGCGCATGCAGAGATCCGAGGCACACCTGCGTGCGCGGTGTGCCCGCAGGTCCGCACGCGCTTAACCGATCCCGCCGTGCTGTGCGCGCCGCCGAGCTACTTCGGGAACGCCGGTGTCTGGTAGAGCTCCGGGCAGGAGCGCGCCGTGATGGCGCCCTCGACGAGCCCCGAGGCGGTCACCGCCCCGATGGTGTCCACATAGGCCCCGGAGAAGTCGGTCATGCTCAAGACGAGGGCGTAGTCGTCGCCTTCGGGGGTGACCGTCGTGGTGTGGGCGTCGGGGCCGCCGGACCAGGTCTTGCCCGTCCAGAAGTAGTCCTCGTAGCCCTGCTGCTCGCTGACCTCAAAGCTCCCCTCACCCATCGGGCAGTAGAGCGACCACAAGGCGCTGGAGTCGGCCTCGGTCAACGAGAGCTCGGCCCCGTCGTAGCTCTGCACGGTGAGGGTGAGGTGGCAGTAACCGCCAACGAGCACGGCCTGGGGATCAAAAGGATCATTGGTGTCGCCGTGGTTGAAGTACTCCACGACATCCGCGCAGCTCGCCTCGGCGGGGGTGGCGAGGGTGATGAGCGCCTTGCCGTCGAGGTGGAAGCCATAGGCGACGCGGCTCGCGACGGTGGCGTCTTGATCCACCGTCGAGACCGTGCCCTCCACGGGGGCGCTGTCCTCCGCGCCGCCTTTACAGGCGACGAAGGAGGTGAGGAGCCCGAGCCAAAGAACCTTCATCAGCACCTCCTCAGGCCAGCTCAGCCCCGCTCTCCGCGTCGGCGCCGCCGCCTGCTTTGTGCGCGAGCCAGGACTCCATGAAGCCCGTGATGTCGCCGTCGAGCACCCGATCGGTGTCACCCATCTCCATGCCTGTCCGCGTGTCCTTCACCATACGATAGGGCTGGAGCACGTAGCTGCGAATCTGGCTGCCCCACTCAATCTTCTTCTTCGTGGCGTTCACCGCGTCCATCGCCTCTTGGCGCTTCTGGATCTCAAGCTGGTAGAGCTTGGCGCGGAGCATCTTCATCGCCGTGTCTTTGTTCTTGTGCTGGCTGCGCTCGGCCTGGCAGGCGACGACGGTGCCCGTGGGCAGGTGGGTGAGGCGCACGGCGGAGTCGGTCATGTTGACGTGCTGCCCGCCGGCGCCGGAGGCCCGGTAGGTGTCCACGCGCAGGTCCGACATGCGGATCTCGATCTCGATGTTGTCCTCGACGTCGGGGTAAGCCGCCACCGAGGCGAAGGCCGTGTGGCGCCGGGCCTGGGCGTCGAAGGGCGAGATGCGCACGAGGCGGTGAACGCCGATCTCCGCGCGTAAGTAGCCGTAGGCGTAGGCGCCCTGGACCTCGATGGAGCAGGACTTAATGCCCGCCTCTTCGTGGAGCTGCTCATCGACGATCTTCGTCTTGAAGCCCCGGCGCTCGGCCCAGCGCAGGTACATGCGCTTGAGCATCTCCGCCCAGTCCGCGGCGTCGGTGCCGCCAGCGCCGGAGTTGATCTCCAGGATGGCGCCGTTCTCGTCGCCCTCGTCGCCGAGCAGGCGCTCGATCTCTACGGCGCGCACGCCGTCGCGGAGCTGGTTGAGCTGGCCCTCAGCCTCGGCGACGAGGCTGCGGCTGTCTTCACCGCCGCCGGCCTCGTCCGCGAGCTCCAGCATCACGCCGATCTCTTCGGCGAGGTCGTTGAGGCGCTGCCAGGTGCGCACGACACGCTCCAGAGCGCCCTTCTCCTTGAGCATCTTCTGGGCCCGGGCCTGGTCGGCCCAGAACTCGGAGAGGTTCGCCTGACGCTCCAGATCTTCGAGTCGCTCTAGCTTGCCATCGACGTCAAAGATGCCTCCGGAGCACGCTCAATTGCGTACTCAGGGCGTTCTTCTCATCACGGATGTCTTCCGGGGCCATGGGGGCCTCCAAACAGAGGGGCGCGCGCTGTAACACGGCCCACCCGGCGCCGCCTCCGGGATCAGGCGCCGGTGACCGCGGCGATGAGGCCCTGGCCCGACCAGCCGAGGCGGCTGAGCAGACGGCGCTCGGCGTCGGCCATCTCGGCGAGGTCCTCGTCGTTCGTCTCGTGGTCGTAGCCCAGGAGGTGCAAGAGGCCGTGGACCATGAGCACCCGCAGCTCCGTCTGGAGGGGGGTGCCGCGCTCTTGGGCCTGCCGGGTGGCCGTGGGCACGCTGATCACGAGGTCGCCGAGCAGCGCCTCGTCCTCTTGGGGGAAGCTCAGCACGTCCGTCGGGGCGTCTTTGCCGCGCCAGGCCTGGTTGAGGCCCTGGATGTGGGGGTCGGAGCACAAGACGAAGGACAGCTCGGCGTCGCTGAGCTCGACGGCGGCGAGGAGCGCCTCGGCGTCGGCCACGACGGCCTGAGCCAAGGCGGCGTCCTCCGGGAGCCCGGCCCAAGACAGCTCCACGCTCACGGCGCGCGACCCCCGAGGCCCCGCTCACCGACCGGCGGCGGCAGGTAGTCCGGGGACTCGTAGTCGATGACCTCGGTGCTCTCGTCCTCGGGGATGCCCTCCTCGCCGGGCAAAGGCAGGCTGTTCCGCGCCGCGGCGAGCTCCGCCGAAGGGATCTCCAGGGTGATGACCGCCTCGCGGTGAGGCCGCTCCTCGGCGACGGCGACGCGGCGCGCCGGGAGGGGCTTGTCGGGGTACGCGATGCGGTGGTGGTGGATGGCCAGCACCGTCGTCTTGAACACCCCGGCGATGGTGTAGAGCTCGTTCAGCGTGAGCGGGCAGTCCTGAAGCTGGCCGTCGGCCAAGGTGGAGTTGATGATCTTCTGGATCATCTCGCCGACGTTGTCCGGCGTCGGGCGCTTGATCGAGCGGCAGGCCGCCTCGATCTTGTCGGCCAACATCAAGATGCCCGCCTCCCGGGTGTTGGGCCGGGGGCCGGGGTAACGGAAGTCCTCAGCGTTCGTGCTGGGGTCGTTCTTGAGGGCCTGGACGTAGAAGTAGTACACCAGCCCGTCGCCGTGGTGCATGTAGATGTTGTCGATGATGGGCTGGGGGAGCTTGTGGTCCTTCGCCGTGGCGCCGCCGTCCCGGACGTGGTCGATGATGACCTGGGCGGACTGGTACGGCGTCAGGCGCTCGTGGCGGTTCACGCCGTCGGTCTGGTTCTCCACGAAGTACTGCGGGCGGACGGCCTTGCCGATGTCGTGGAAGTAGGCGCAGACCCGCACCTGCAGGGCGTTGGCGCCGACGGCCTCGGCGGCGGCCTCCCCTAAGGCGCCGACCATGACCGAGTGGTGGTAGCTGCCCGGGGCGCGCATCATGAGGTTGCGCAAGAGCGGGTGGTCGAGGTTCGCGAGCTCCAGAAGCTGGAGGTCGGTGACGAAGCCGACGACCTCAAAGAGCGGCACCAAAGCGAGCACCAAGAAGGCCGAGAGCATGCCGCCGATGAGCGCGAAGGTGAGATCCCAGCCCACGGAGAGGCCGCTCGGGGTGAGCCCGCCGAGGTTCATCGCCAAAAGATCCAGGGCGACGACCATCACGGCGTTCGCGAGGCCCGTGAGCAGGCCCGCCCGGAGGATGACCCGGCGCTCGCGGCGGCGGCCGATGCTCCAGGCCGCGACGAGGCCCGAGACCAAGAAGAACACGAGCCAGGACCAGCTCTGGTCGAGCGCCAAAGCCGCCAGGGCCGCGGAGAGCACGGCGAAGACGAAGCTCGCCTCGGCGTTCACCAAAAAACGCACGAGCAGCACCGAGCCCGCGAGCGGCGCGGCGAACAAGAAGGAGCTCGGGCTCACCCCCTGGCCGATGGCCTGGGCGACGGGGTCGGCCAGCTCGCCGCTCAGCCGGGCGAGGCCGGTGTTCAGCACGAGCAAGGCGCCCATCGCGGCGTGATCCCGGAAGCTCACGGTGAAGCGGCGGAACGCGGCGCTGGCGAAGCGCTGGGCGGCGAGGATCATCACGCCGCAGAGCACCATCACCGTGCCCGCGGCCCGGCCGGGGCTCACGCCGCCCTGGCGGGCGACGAGCTCGTCGAGGGCCTCGACCTGCTGGGCGGTGACGACGTCGCCGTCTCGCACGAGGGCCGCGCCGCGCTCCACGGCGACGACGACGGGCTGCACCGAGCGGGACGCCACGGCCCGGCGCTCGTTGGTGAGGAGCTGGTTGTAGGAGAAGTTCGCGCGGAGCATGGCCCGGGCGATGGCCGCGGCGACCCGGGCGCGCTCGGCGACCTCCCCCTCGGCGTAGTGCTCCATGACGTGCAGCGTGATGGCGTCGCGGGCGTCGTTCGTGGAGCGCACGGCGCTCAGGTCTTGGAGCTGGCTCTCGTCGCGCTGGTCACCGACGGCGCGGATGACGGTGATGGCGTCCCCGGCGGCGAGGCTCGGGACCTGCTCGTGGGCGACGTAGCCGCTCATGCCGACGGCGAGGAGGTCGATGGCGAGGCGCTCGACGCGCTCGTCGAAGCCCCAGAGCGCGACGAGCTCGACGTCCTCCACACGCAGGCTCACGCCGAGCTGCTTGAGCAGGACCGCCCCTAAGGCCGAGCGCTCGGCGTCGCTGAGGTTGGGGCGACCCTTGGCCCGGGCGGCGAGCACCGCCTCGCTCGTCTGCCTGCGGCCGAGGTCAAAGGCCGCGGCGACGCGCTCCTGCACCCGGTTGAGCAGGGTGGCGTCGTAGTCGTACACCTCCGGCGTGCCGCTGACCGCCTCCTCCTGGCGCAGCCGCGTGGCCGCCTCATCGACGTAGGTGAAGGCGATCGGGGCCTTCACGTCGCGGCTGGCGACCTCGCCCGCCTTGAGCCCGGGGTCTACGACGCGGCCGAAGTCGACGACGATGAGCGCGTTGGCCAGGCAGACCAAGAGCAGCAAGACCACCCGCGCGAGCACCGCGCCGGGGCGACTGGCGAAGAGCCAGCTTATGGGGCACCTCCAGGGCCAGGATCACGCCCCCTCTTTGGGGCACGATGCCGATCATACGCCTGGATGATCTTGGAGACCAGCCCGTGGCGCACGACGTCGAGGTGAGAGAAGTGCGCGAACTCGATGCCCGGCACGTCGCGTAGCACCTCGATGGCCTCGACGAGCCCGGAGCGGGTGTGCCGCGGGAGGTCGATCTGGGTGATGTCGCCGGTCACCACGGCCTTGGACCCGAAGCCGAGCCGCGTGAGGAACATCTTCATCTGCTCCGACGTGGTGTTCTGGGCCTCGTCCAAGATGATGAAGGACTCGGAGAGCGTGCGGCCGCGCATGAACGCCAGGGGCGCGACCTCGATGACGCCCTGCTCGATGAAGCGCTGGGCCTTGTCGGTCTCGATCATGTCGTGGAGGGCGTCGTAGAGCGGGCGCAGGTAAGGGTTCACCTTCTCGGCGAGGTCGCCGGGCAGAAACCCGAGCTTCTCCCCGGCCTCGACGGCGGGGCGGCAGAGCACGATGCGGTTGACCTCGCCGCGCTTGAGGGCGGCGACGGCCCTGGCCATGGCGAGGTAGGTCTTTCCCGTGCCCGCCGGGCCGACGCCGAAGACGATGTCGTTGGCGCGGATCGCGTTGACGTAGCTGCGCTGGCGCGGCGTGCGGGGGAAGATCGCCTTCTTCTTCACGCCGACGAGTAAGGTCTCGGAGAAGATCTGCTGGAGCGGGGCGTCCTGGGACTCGCGCAACATCCGGCAGGCGTGGTCCACCGCGGAGGGGTGGAGCGCGAACCCCGTGCCGACGAGCTCATAGAGCTGCCGCAGGAGCGACTCGGTGAGCCGCACGTCCTGCTCGGCGCCGGAGATGCGTAAGGCGTCGCCGCGGTGCGTGACCTTCACGCTCATCTCCCGGGAGATGAGCTTCAGGTTGCGCCCGAGCTCACCAGAGAGCTCCCGGAGCCGCTCCGTGTCGGGGAAGTTGACGGAGGCTTCATGCTCGGTCTGGGGATCGTCGGCTGAAATGAGGACACCCCGTCGCAGGAGGCGGTTGGAAGGGACCCCTCAGTTATACTCGCTTGCCCGACGGCGCCAAGCGCGGCATAGCCCAGGCGCGGCCCAGAGGCCGTCGGCTGTCCTCGGAGCGTGCCTATGGTCATCGGCGTCCCTGCGGAGATCACCGCGTTTGAGGGCCGCGTCGCCCTCACCCCGACGGGGGCCCGCGCCCTCACCCGCGCCGGGCACACCGTGCTCGTCCAGCAAGGCGCCGGAGACGCCAGCGGCCTCACCGACGACGACTACGTCCGCGCCGGGGCGGAGCTGGTGCCGACCCCGGAGGAGGTCTGGGGCCGGGCCGGGCTCATCTGGAAGGTGCAGGCGCCCCAGGCCGCGGAGTGGCCGCTGATGCGACAGGGGCAGGTCCTCGTCGCCTTCTTGCACCTCGCGGCGAACCAGGGCCTCCACGACGCGCTGAGGCGCGCCGGGGTCACGGCCATCGCGACGGAGCTCGTCACCGACGAGCGCGGCGGGCGGCCCCTGCTCACGCCGATGTCGGAGATCGCCGGGCGCCTAGCGGTGCAGGCCGGGGCGATGTGCCTCAGCCTGCCCCATGGCGGGCGCGGCCTGCTCTTGGGCGGCGCGACGGGGGTGGCGCCCGCCCGGACGCTCATCCTCGGCGGCGGGGTGGTCGGTGAGCACGCCGCCACGGCGGCCTTGGGCGCTGGGAGCGACGTGGTCGTCATGGACCTCGACCTGCCGCGGCTCCGCGAGCTAAGCGCCCGCACGGGCGGCCGGGCGAGGACGCTCTTCGCCTCGCCGAGCGAGCTGGAGCGCGCCTTGGGAGAGGCCGACCTCGTCATCGGCGCCGCGCTGATCCCCGGCGCGCGCACGCCGCGACTCATCCGCCGGGAGGCCCTCTCCTTCATGAAGCCCGGCGCGGCCATCGTGGATGTCGCCGTTGACCAAGGTGGCGTCGCCGAGACCACCCGGCCCACAAACTACGGCGACCCCTGCTACCTCGTCGATGGGGTGGTGCACTACGCCGTGCCCAACCTCCCTGGCGTCGTGCCGCGCACCGCGACCTTCGCCTTAGAGAACGTGAGCTTGCCTTACGCCGCGCGGCTCGCCGAGCGCGGGCCCCGGTCGGCCCCTGGCCTCGCCCAGGCCCTCGTCGTGGCCGACGGGGAGCCCGTCCCCGCCGCGAACCGAGGGCGATAAAGCCGCCTCCGAACGAAAGAACCGCATCAAATTCAGGCGCATGTCTCATCCTCCTTGATCTATGGTGTGCCTCACCACACCTCCGGGAGACATGATGTCGATGGACCCCTCCGCGCCGCGCCGCCGCGACCTCCTCGCCCAGTCTTTGGCCCTCGCCGTGCTCGTCGCCTGCGCGGGGGAGAGCAAAGACGCGCCCCTGCCCACCGACGACACCGGGACGACCGGCGGGGACGACGACAGCGGCGAGACCGGCGTCGACGACACCGAGGGGGAGACCGGCGGAGAGACCGGCGGAGAGACCGGGACCGAGACGGGCGGGGAGACCGGCGGAGAGACCGGCGGAGAGACCGCCGAGCCCGAGGCCACCTGTGAGGGCGCCGGGGAGCCCCTGCCCTCGACCTGCGCGGCGACGAGCGGCGACGGCGAGGGCCCCTACTACCGGACCGACTACCCCGAGCGTGTGAACCTCAACGTGCTCGGCGAAGAGGGCGACGAGATCCTCGTCGATGGCCGCCTCCTCGACGAGCGCTGCCAGCCCGTCGCCGGGGCCACGGTGGATCTCTGGCACGCCACGCCGAAGGGCATCTACGACATGAGCGGCGACTTCCACTGCTCCGGCCGCGCGATCACCGACGGCCAAGGCGGCTTCTGCTTCCGCACCCTGCGGCCGCCGCCGTACACCGACGGCATGGGCGGCTTCTTGGCCGCGCACCTGCACTGGAACGTGCTCATCGGCGGGGAGAAGCGCCTCACGACCCAGACCTACTTCTCCGACGACCCGAAGCTGGACGCGACCACGAAGCCCGCGGACCTCGTCGCGACGGTTGAGCCGATCTCCACGGGCCTCGGCCGCGTGCGCCTTGAGTTTGTGCTGCGGCCCCGCTGAGATTACCCCTGGGAGATGGCCGATCCCCTGCCCCGTCTCCGCGCCGCCGTGAGCGCCCAAGCCGCCGCCGCAGCGAGCTTGCCTTGGGCGAGCACCCGGCGCTGGCGCCCCGAGACCCACCTCGCCGTCGCCGACGGCCAGCCCGTCGTCGATCTCCATGACCTCAGCGTGGCGCTCGGCGTCGAGGTCGTCGAGGCCCTGATCACCGCCAGCGCGGCGGAGGGCTTCGGCTCGATGCTGCTCATCACCGGGCGGGGCAAACACAACGCCGACCAGCGCTCCCCCCTGCGGGAGGCGGTGATCGCCGCCGTCGAGGCCCAGCGCGCCCAGCGCCCGGAGCTCACCCTGCGCGCCGCGGGCGCTGGCCGCCTCGTCATCGTCTGGGACAGCGCCCGGGCCGCCGACGCCGCAGTGGGTCGCCTCGGCTGGGCGTTCTGGGGCGGCGTGGCGGCCTTCGTGCTCTTGGCCACGGTGGTCGCGCCGCCCTTGGGCCTCGTCCTGTTCTTGGTCTGCGCCGCGGTGTTCTTCGCTCAGCGGGGCCGCTGAGCGGCGGGCGTCACCACTCGCCTTGGTTCGGCATCGACGCCCAGGGCTCCGCCGGGGCGAGCGCCGGGCCCCGCTGGAGCAGCTCCACGCTGATCTGGTCCGGGGAGCGCACGAAGGCCATGCGGCCGTCCCGGGGCGGGCGCAGGATCGCCACCCCGCCTTCTTGCAGCCGGGCGCAGGCGGCGTAGATGTCGTCCACCTCATACGCGAGGTGGCCGAAGTTCCGGCCGCCGCCGTAAGGCTCCGCCTGATCCCAGTTGAAGGTCAGCTCGATCTCCGCGGCGTCCCCGGGCGCGCCCGTGCTCAAGAAGAGGAGCGAGAAGCGGCCCTGGGGGTAGTCGTTCCGCCGCACGAGCGTGAGCCCGAGGAGGTCGACGAAGAAGCGCAGCGCCGCGTCGACGTCCTGAACTCGGATCATCGTGTGTAAGAAACGCATCGGGGATCAGCCTCGGCGGGTGTTGATGAGCTGAATGGCCTGCTTGGCGGCCTCTCGCACCGTCGCGTCGGGGTCCTTCTGCATCTTCTCCAGGAGCGTGAGCTGGGAGAAGCCGGCCAAGGAGCCGATGGCCATGGCGGCCTCGGCCCGCACGGCGGGGTCGCTGTGGTCGCTCACCCGGCGGGCGTTGGAGAAGAAGCTCTTGAAGTCCGTGACCCGGGCGATGCGTAAGGCGTCGGTGACCTCGACGGGGTTCGCCGAGAGCACCATGCGGCGCACCCGCTCCCGGCCATCGGCGGTGAGCGGCACGGCGGCGAAGCGGCGCATGGCGCGGTCGCGCTCGCCGCGGTCCAGGGCCACCCAAGGATCGACGAAGTCTTGCTCGGCGGCCTCAGCCGGGGCCTCCTCCCCTGCCACCTCGGCCTGGGCCGGGGCGTCGCTCACGACGGCGGCGACCCCTTGGGCCCCGGCCACGCCCGAGACGCTCGCCTCGGTCGCGGGCACCCGCACCACAAAGTCCGCGTCGGGCACGGCCCGGGCCAAGGCGACGGCGGCGCTGATGACCCGGCTGGTCTCGCCGTCGACGGTGAGCCGGGCGATCACGCCGCCGGGCTCGTTGACCGAGGTGGCGCCCGCGGGCAGGCGCGCGCGCTCGGCGTCGTTGAGGGGGGCGTCGCGGCGCAAGAGCAGGACGGGCATGGTGTTCTCCGAGGCGGTTGACCCGCATATCCTACACCCGCGGGCCGCCCTCGCGGCTCAGGCGCCGTACTTCACCGTGCAGCCCCAGGCCTTGGTGCGCGGCGTCGTCGGCGCCGTGCCCGCCTTGGCCGCGCGCAGGGCCTCGTCGAGGTAGTCCGTCCGTGACTCTCCGCCGCTGAGCTGGCCGAGCGGCGCGTTGTCCGGAGCCCCGACGTAGATCAGCACGCCCTCGGCGTTCAGCACGAAGAGGTGGGGCGTGGTGGAGGCGCCATAGGCCCGGCCCACGGCGCCGGTCGGGTCCATCCACACCGGGCCGGGCAGGTCGTAACGGTCGGCGGCGGCGGCGTTCTGGCCAGGGTCGCTGCCCGTGGTCCCCGGGGCGTTCGAGTTGATGGTGATCCAGCGCACGCCCTCGGCGGCGAGGCTCCCGGGGCGCGTCTCTAAGGCGCCGCCGCCGTGGGTCTCCTGGATGAAGGGGCAGTCAGGGTTGAACCACTCCAAGACGACGAGCTGTCCCCGGGTCTCGGAGAGCGTGTGGACCTGGCCGTCGGTGGCGCCCAGGGTGAAGTCCGGCGCCACGGCGCCTAGGGTGGCGACGGCGCCTGGCGCGATCACCACGCCGGGATCGGGCAGGGTGACCGAGGGGGTGCAGGCGGCGAGGAGGGCGACGAGAGAGAAGAGGACGATGCGCATGATGGAGGTAGCCCACGAGGGTTCAGAGGTCGCGGATTAGAGCATCGTCGTGAGGCGCTCCCGGGCGCGCTGAACGCCGAGGCGGGCGAGCTGCTCCGCCAAGGCGGCGTGGGGCAGGCCGAGGGCGCGGGCCCGCTCGGGAGAGATCGGGGTCTGGTCGGGCAGGGCCGCCGCGCGGTGATCATCGAGGCGCGCGGCCTCCTCCCGAAGCGCCGCGCGCACCGTGGCCCCGCCCGCGTCGAGGCACCAGGCGACCACCGCCCACGACAGCTCGGCGTGCTCGGCCTCATCCGCGGCGATCACCCGCAGGGTCTCGGCGACGCTGGGATCGTCGGCGCCGTTCGCGAGGGCCTCGGCCATGGCGGCGGCGACCCCCTCCCCGACGCAGCCGTCGCGGAGCGATCCCCGGGCGAGGCCGACGAGGTCCGGGCGGCGCGACGGCGCGGCGAGGCTGTCCGCGAGCTCGGGCAAAGCGCCCGGATCCCAAGGCAGGCCCCCGTAACCCTCGGACAAGGCGAAGCAGCGGCGGGCGTGATCGATCTCTTGGAGCGCGGCGCGGTGCGCGCCCTCCACCAGCGACGAGGGCGCCCCCAAGGCGACGAGCTGCAGGGAGAGCTTCGAGAAGGCCGGGACCGAGGCGTGCTCGGCCCGGGCGGCGAGGTGCCAGACCTCGGCGGCGACGGCGCGCTCGACGACGGAGCTCGGCAGGCGCGGGCGGGGCGTCTCTTTGGGCCGCGGGCGCCAGCCGCCTCCGAAGCTCACCCGGGCGAGCCGGGCGCGGCCCCGCAGATGCAAGAGCCGGCCTTTGGGGCTCGCGCTCACGTTCTCAAGGCCCGCCCAGAGGAGGAGCGGGAGGGTCATCATCGCCTGCACCACGACGACCCCCGCGCCGCGCAGCAACCCGCTCAGCGGATCCTTGGCGGAGAGCGCCGCCGCGGCGAAGCTCAGCGCCAAGGAGCCCAAGGCCAAGACGCAGCCCACGATGAGCCAGGTCGAGCTCTCCCCGAAGCCGGCCACACAGAACGCGGCGACGGTCACCCAGAAGGTGACGAAGGCCGCGGGCGCCAGGTCGATCTTTGGCGAAGGGTCCTCAGGCGCGTCGTCATCAGGGCTCGGGCTCATGTCGCCTCCCGTTAGGGCTGGGTCGTCGACGCCGGGATCTCCCACACCCAGACCTCCTCGACAAGCTCCCCCGGCCCCAAGAGCGCGTCGAGACTGCGCTTGTGGGTGTCGAGCTGGGCCATCTCGGCGAGCAGTCGCGGGTGCAGCACCACCCAGCCAAAACCTTGGGCGCCGAGCTCCTCGACAGCGGCGCCCAGATCGGCGTCGGCCGGGGGCACGCCCGGGGAGCCCGGCGAGACGGGATCCTTCTTCGAGAGCAGCACCCAGGTCCGTAAGGCGTGGTTCATCGAGGCCGCGCCCATGCTGCCCACCTTGTTTGTCCAGGGCACGGGCCGGTCATGGAGCGCCTGGTAGAACAAGAAGCGGTTGGTGCGGTTGCCGTAGCCCGAGTCCGCGGGCAGGTCGATGATCGCCCGGCCGTCGTCGGGCAAGGTGTCGTAGACCGCGGGGAGCTGGGCCGGGCTCACCGGGAGCGGCCAGCAGTTCGGCGCGAGCTGGAGCTGCTCGTAGATCACGAAGGGCACGGCGAGGACGCCCAGGCGCCCCAGGCCCCGGTCGGCGACGGCGGCGAGGATGGCCACGGCGACGCCGATAAAGCGCAGGTGGTGCACGAGGCCGAGCTTGGTCCACTCGGCGAAGTACCCGAAGGGCAGCTTCACGAGCTCCCCGTCCGCGCCGCGCACCCAGGCGCCGTCCCACCACAAGAAGAAGCCCAGGCAGGCCACCGCCGCGCCCGCCGCCACCACAAAGAGCGGCCAGAGCCGCCAGGAGCGCAGGAAGCCGACGACGCTCAAGGCCAAGACCCCGAGCCCCAGGTAAGGCGTGTGTTTCCACGGCGAGCTGAGCGGGGTGTCGATGGTCTCCCGGCTCCAGAAGTCGCCAGGCGTGAACAAGGAGCGCGGGTCCACGGCGTTGGTGCGCATGGAGGGCTCGTTAAAGCCGTCCCAGAGCGGACGGTTCACGAAGGGGGCGTCGGTGTCGACGCTCATCTTGAGCATGATCGACTGCGGCAGAGCCAGGGCCGCCCCGATGGCCAAGGCCAAGGCCAGCTCCTTGAGCCGGGTCACCCACGGCGGCCGCTCGCCGCCCACCCCGCCCATGAGCAGGATCACCCCGCCGAGCGCCGTAGCCCCGAAGCCGTGGTACGGCGTCGCCAGCCACGCGAGGCCGATGGCGACCCCGGTGTACTTGGACCGCCGCGCGGCCAGAGCCCCGGCCAAGGGGATCGGCGCGAGCCAGCAGGCCTCGGAGACGCCGTTCCAAAGCTCGGTCTGTAAGAGCGGCGTCGTCGTGAGCGCGGCGGCGGC
Organism: Myxococcota bacterium; assembly: GCA_023150845.1. Classification (GTDB taxonomy): domain Bacteria; phylum Myxococcota_A; class UBA796; order UBA796; family CAJQPC01; genus JADKFE01. The sequence goes on from JAKLKD010000012.1 coordinate 34,502, forward strand.
GAGCCAGCCCCGGCCGCCCAAGGCCCGCCCGAAGAGCCAGGCCGCCCAGCCGCAGAGCGTGAGCTCCAAGGTGAGCAGGACGTTCCAGGCCAAGGCCGGCCCGCCCAAGGCCTGAACCGGCGCGGTGAGCAGCGCGCCCAGCGGATCGACGTACCACAGCACCCGTCGCTCGGGGAAGGCCGCGACCTTCACCTCCCAGGGCAGCTCAAAGGAGGCCAGGCGCTCGATGAACCAGGCCATGCCCCAGGCGTGGCTCCACACGTCGAGGTTGGGGTGCCCGATGAGCGCGTTCGGCCCGTACAGGAGCCCCGGCCAGAGCATCAGCACGGCCAGGCCGAGTCCGAACAGCGCGCCCTGCCAGACGCCCAGGCGCTCCCAGAGGGTGAGGAGGCGGGTCATGGGGAGGCTCCCGGGGGGTTGGGCGGCGGCGGGCCGAGCCGTGAGGGCTGGGGTGAGCCCTGGGGAGGCCCTTGAGGCGCACCTTGAGGCGGACCCCGGGGCGGCCCGGACGCGGCGGGCCCCTGCTCCGCGGCGGTCGGCGGCGGCCCCGCAGGGCCAAGCTCGATGAGCTTCACCCCAGCCGTCGGCGCGGCGCCGGGGGCCCCGGTCTCGGGCAGATGCCAGAGCGCGCCGTCCGCCCCCTCGACGACGGGGGGCCCGAAGGCCGCGCTGAGCCGCCCCTTGAGGTCGATGCCCCCGAGGCGCCGGGCACGCTGGGCGCTCGGGTTGTCGAGGACCACCATCGACAGGCCCGCGGCCCGGAGCGCGTCCAGGTCGTCTTGGCGCAGGTCCAGGGCGGCGTCTTGGCCCCGGCTGAGGCTCAAGAGCTGGGTGAGCAGGCCGTTGCCCTCCACGAAGGCGACATGGGCCGGGGGCAACATCGGCGGCAGGCCCTCGACCATGCCGCCCAGCAGCGCCCGGCCGTGGACGTGCTGGTAGGCGCAGGCCCGGGAGGCCTGGCCCAGGGGCAAGGTGATGACCCCGCCAGGCGGCCCCTCCGCCACGGCCCGCCAGTGCTCCGGCGCGTGAAAGGCCCAGGTCGGCAGCGGCGTGACGCCCGCAGCCTGGCTCTGGGCGAGCACCCCCAGCGGCAAGAGCCACACGAGCCAAGGTTTGGTCCGGGCGGCGCCGTCGGCGGCGAGCACGATCAAGAACATGCCCCCCAAGGCCAACCAGCGCTCGGGGTGGTTCATCCGGTCAAAGCCCGGCACAAAACGCCAGATCGGGTAGTACGGCAGGAGCCAGCGCTGCCCGCCGAGATCCTGGGCCGGGCCCATGGCGAAGACAAAACACAGCGCCGTGAGCCCGAGCCACAGCGCCCGGCGCTCCCCGCGCCAGAGGCTCCAGGCCACCCCCGGCAAGGTCACCCAGGGCAAGGCGCCGCGGACGTGCCGCTCCTGGGCGCCGCTGAGCTGCAAGGCGTCGGGGAAGACCGGCGAGGCCCACTCGCTCGACAAGATCGCGCCCGGCGCCCAGCCCCCGGTGAGGCTCGGCCAGGCGATTGCCAGAAGCGCCGGCGCCAGCACCCCGAGGCAGATCGCCGCCGCCCGGGCGTAGTCCTCGACGAGCGCCCTCCCCGGCCTGCGGGTGAGCCCCCAGGCCAAGAACCCCGGCGCCACCAAGGCCAAGAACAGCCCGTAGAACCAGTAGCTCAGGCCCAGCAACGCCACACCCACCCCGGCGAGGACGATCGCCCGGCGCCCGCCCTCCTCGGCCACGCGCAACAGCCCCAAGGCCGCGAGGGGCAAAGCGAAGAGCGCGACCTGGGTGAGGCGGCTCGCCTCGATCTGCCCCAAGGTCGGCCCCAGCACGCTCCAGGCCGCCCCGGCGGCGAGGCTCGGCCCCAGGCGCCCCCAGAGGTGCAGGCCCAGAGGCAAGAAGGCCAGCAGGTTCAGCGGGATCCAGATGAGGTGGGCGACCGAGAACCAGGTCGGCCAAGGCAAGACCAGGCGCAGGAGCCCCGAGACGATCATCTCGACGCTGTTGCCGCCGTCGGCGCGCAGGCGGTCATAACCCGCGGGCAGGAGCTGGTCGGGGTCCCGCAGGCTCAGGCGGCCCTCCAGCACGGCGTCGTGGAAGGCGTGGTGGAGGTAGATCGCGCCGTTGGTGTCGTCGTTCTCCCGCACAGGCAGCCGCGCGCTGAGCTGGGTGATCCCCGGCCCCATGACCGGCAGCCAGAGCGCGACGCCCAGGCCCAGGGCCGCGAGCGCCTGGGGCCACCTCATGAGCCGCTCCGCTTGTAGACGCGGCCCACGAGCCCCCGGGGGAGCGTCCAGGCCTCAACCTCCACGAAGCCCGAGCCGTCGAGCCAGCCCTGGATGCGCCCGTCGCCCTCCCGCATGATGACGAGCATGGTGTCGAAGCGTCGAGACGGCCAGGCGTCCGTGGTGAAGGGCCCCACGAACACCGCCGCGCCGGGGAGCCCGCCGCCGGGGCCGCCCTCCCCTCGCCCACCGTCGTTGGGCGGCGTAGGCCCGCCGCCTTGCACCATGACCGTCGCGATGTGCCAGCGGGCGCCCATCGCCGTGGCCCGGCTGAGCACGAGGCCATATCCCGGCGCGCCCTGGGCCTCGTCGAGCAAGAAGCCCACGGTGCCCTCGTCGCTGCCGTGCTGGGCGCGCAGCCGGGCCAAGGCGTCGTCGAGCTCCCAGGCCGCGGGGTCGAGGCTCGTGGGGCGGAAGGCCTCGTGGGGCCAGGGCCAGCCCCGCCCCGCCGACTGCAGGCTGTGCTCATACCGCCGGGAGGCCGGGGGGTCTGTCGGCAGGAGGTACATCGCCGCGGCGCCGTAGACGCCGATGAGCCCCACGGGCAGGCTCACCCAGCGGGCCCGGCTGGAGCCGACCATCGCCGCCAGCAGCGGGAGCGCCGGGAGCAGGTAGCGGTCCTGGCGCTGTATCTGGGTGGTGAGCACCCAAAGCCCGCCCAGGGCCCCCAAGAGCGGCAGCACCCAGGCCCCCGGCGGCGCGTCCTTCTGCCGAGGCCACACGGCGACGCCGAGGGCCAAGGCGGCCGCCCCTTGCCAGCCATAGGCGTCGAGGATGACCGCCGGGTACCACGAGAGGCGCTCGGCGCCGTACCAGGGCCCGCTCTGGAGGGACTTGTTGGTGAGCAGGGTGTTCCCGGCGTCGGTGCTCGCGCCGAGGTAACCCGCGACCTCACCGATATGGCTCAGGTACCAAGGCAGGGCGACGACGGCGAAGGCCACAAAGGCCGCGCCCAGGGTCCGCCAGCGGCGGCCTTGAAGGGTCCAGACCCCGGCCACCACACACGGCGCCCAGAGGAACATCGGCGCGGTGTACTTGGTCAAGAACGCCACGCCCATCCACAGCCCCCACAGCGCGGCGGGCTTGGGCTGGCTGAGGCGCTCGCTCGCGGCGAGCCAGCTTAAGGACTGGCAGACCGCCGCGGCGGCGAGGAGGTCCACGGTGTAGCTCTCGGCCTGGCTCCACACGAGCCCCGTGGCCAAGACGAACACCATGCCCACCACCCCGCCGCCGAGCCGCCGCACCCCGTCGAGGCAGAGCCCCATGGCGAGCCCGCCCGCGACGAGGTGCACGAAGCGCCCGGGCCCGAGTAAGGTGTAGGCCAAGGTGGCCGGGGCGTAGGCCAAGGGCGGGTGAGGCCCGAGGAGTGACTGGAAGCACCAGGCGAAGGTGGCGAGCTCAAGATCGCGGAACTGCTGGGCGAGGCGCATCGCCGTGCCCAAGGCGTGGGGCCCGTCCCCGGAGGGCCAGCGCCCGGTCTGGCTCACGGCGAGCGCCCACACCACCGGGATCAACGCCGGGAGCGCGCGGGTGAAGACCGCCATCTTGGGGCCGAGTTCGGGGAGCTTCATCCGCTCAAGGCTACACCAAACCCGGCGCGACGGGGAGCCGCCGGACGGGGAGTCGCAGGGAGGGCGGCGAGGGGCGATGGGGCGAGCGTCGTTCGGCAGACGGCGGGCGGTGCAGATGCGGATTTGGGGGAACGTCGTGGAGGAGACGGCGGGCGGTGCGGACGCGGATTTGGGCGAGCGGCGGTGGGGAGACGGCGGCGGTGCAGGCGCGGGTTGGGCTCCCGGTGGCAGGGCGCGGCGTTGAGCGTCGTGGCGACAACGACGCGCAGGGGTCGGCTCCTGATCGTGTGGGCTTGGGCCGCCTCTCTCGGGACCGTTCACCAAAATCCATCCTGGATTTTGGCTCACTGCGCATCCGCGCTCTTCCGCCCTTCCAGGGCTCTCAGAGCGCTCCTGAGCTCCCGTGAGAGACGACCCTGCACCCCCACGCGGAGCCGACCCCCGCGCTGGTCGGTGGGGACTCGGGCTCAAGGAGCGGCGGGACGGGGCTGCGGGACGCAGCGGCGGGACGCAGCGGCGGGACGGGGCGATCAGGTGAGACGCGAGGTGGCACAGCGCGGAGCCCATCCGGCGCCCCCGCAGCACAGAAGCCCGGCGGACCGCAAGCGCCCGGCGAGGCGGCGGCGTTCACTCGCTCGACGAGACGACCTCGATGATGGAGCCCGGCCAGCCGTACACCACGAGGCCACGCTCTTGAACGACCCGCTCCACTCGCCCACCCACGGGCCCGGCGCAGGCCAAGGTGACGGCGCCCTCCGCGGCGATCCGCGTCTGTTCGCCCCAAGGCTCAAGGGTGAGCGTCGTGGCGTTCGGGCGCTCGTTCTTCACCCTCATCGTGAGCTGTGCTCGCTCGACGCTCATGTCAGCCGCTCCGCTCGTGTGTCATCGCGCCAGCTTGATGTGTGAGGTGAAGTGGCCGCCTGGACAGGCGACCCAGAGGCTGATCCCTTTCACCTCGACAACTTGTAGGGTCGCGCCACACACAGCGCAGACCGGGGCCGGGCGCGATGGATCCATGTGGTGCGCGAGGGCGTCGTCGATCGCCGCCATCTTCTCTTTGAGCGATTGCTCAGCCATCGGTCACACCTTCACGCCCAGGGCGGCTCATGGGACCGGCGCCTCCACGGGCGGGCTGCGCTCCAGCGGGTCGAAGGAGCGCGGCGAGAGGGTCGTCGCCCACTCGGGGCAGACAGTGTGGTAGATCGAACTGAGCTCTTCTTCGCAGGTGCCGTCGTAGCAGCCGATCAGCCGGTCGTGGGGGAAAGAATCCCAGTCGTAGTAATATTTCTCGCGGTCGACCCAGATGACCCACTCCGTCAAGAGCGCCAGAGCGAGCGCTCGCCGACGGGGCGGGCTGTCCTCTGCGAGCGCCACCCAGACCGCGTACGCCTCGCCCAGGTTGCAGAGGCTGAACAAGCTGTACAGTCGCCACGCCCCCATCAGGCCGCCATGGGGCGTCAGCGCGAGCGTGCTCGACCAGCCGAGCACGGTGCCGCCTGGCCCGAGCGCCGAGACGACGGTGACGTCAACATACGGCCCGCGCGGGCGCTCCGCGGCCCGCCAAGCGGTCGCGCTGTGCCCCTGGCCGAGGCTGGTCATCAGGAGAGAGCTCACATCTTGGGCGGTGAGCTCCCTGAGGCGCGATGTGACGCGGGTGGGCTCGGCCTGCCCCGGCGCCCAGAGCTCACAGCGCCCGGGCGTCGCCCGGAGGATCTGTTGGCCATGCAGCCCGAGCGTGATCTCCTGGATCGGCACGTCAAAGGCCAGGTCCGGGGCGGGTGCCGCGCCAAAGATCAGGGCCATCAGGAGATTCATGGGCTCACCCCCGTCTCGACGGGCGGGCTGCGCTCCAGCGGCGTGAACGAGCGCGGCGACGGGCTCTCCGCCCAGCTCAGGCTGGCCCTGCGGAGCGCGTCGGGCAGCGCCTCGCAGCGGCCCGCGCGGCAGTCCTTGAGCAGCCCCGGCAGCGCGTACACGAAGTCTTCCTCACGGTTCGCCCAGATCATCCACTCCATCACCACCGCCAGGGCGATGTGTCGCCGCTCGCGGGGGCCGTCCATCTGCGCGACCCAGTAGTCCACGGCCTCGCCCAGGTTGCAGAAGCTGAACACGCTGTACAGTCGCCAGGCCTCGGTCAGGCGGCCCTCCGGCGTGAGCGCCAGGACGTTCACCCAGGAGAACTCGTCGCCCAAGGTTCCTAAATATTCCTCCGTCTCCTTCTCCAGCGCAGTGACCGACGCGACGACGGACGGCCCGGGCGGCCGCCCAGGATCTCCGGCGCCCCAGGTGGTCGCGCTGTAGCCACCGTCAAGGCTGACCATCAGGAGCGAGCGCATATCGGACAAGTGCAGCGCTCTCCGGCGCGCCGTGACCTGAACGACGTCGCCCAAAAATGACGCGCTGAGCCCGCAGCGCCCAGGCTCGATAGTGAGGTTCCCGTAGCGCTCTTTGCCTCGCATATTTAGGCTGACGTACCGAATCGGCACGTCAAAGGCGGGGGCAGACGCGCTGCCAAAGATCAGGGCCATCAGGAGGGTCATAGATCCTTGCGCAAGGAGGGGGTCATCTTGGGGGACGCGAAGGGTGGTTCACTCTTGGGTGCGCGGCGCGGCGTGTGTGTTCACTAGCCAAGCTAAATGCTCGGCCCCTCAAGCGCCGCGCAGCCCTCCAAGGCCTCCTCCACGCCTACGGGGAAGCCCGGCAGCGCCGACCACATCGGGTCGGCCTCGGTCACCTGGATCATGTGCGCCCAGTGGGCCGTGCGGTCGCGGTCGCCCGTGGACATCTGCATCTCAAAGGTCGGCTTGGGGCTGGGCTGGCCCGGGGCGAGCTGCGTCCAGATGCGGCCCGTGCCCGTCGTGGCCGATGACGAGCGCCGGGCGATGGTCGGCGTGAAGGTGAGGTGGACGGCGCCGTCGGGGGTCACCGTGCCCAGGATGGTGAGGCACTGCTGGGTCTCGGCCTCGCTGGGGCCGGGCGACTCAGGGGTGGGCGCGCGCAGCATCACCACGCCGTAACCCCACACATAGCCCGTGCGATAGCCCTGAAACCGCCACACGGTCTGGTCGACCACCCAGCTCACCCGGTCGGCCTTGGGATCGAGCTGCATCGCCGGGAGATCCGCCGGGGGCACGATCCAGGTGGTCCCCGCCAACCACGCCCAGTCGAGCCGCGTGGCCGGAGGCTCCACGGCGGGCGGCGGGGCGGGCAGGTCTTGGGCGAAGAGCGCGGCGAGCAGGGGGAACATGGGGGCTCCGTCTTTGGGGTGGGTCGCTTTAGTGTACAACAGACTGCCGCTCAATCCCCCTCAGATCCTCTCGCACACCCACACGACGGGGCACGCCCACACACAATCCAGGGCCCTCACCCCACCAACACCGCTCCCCTCCCCGCCTCCAGCTCCTCAATCATCCCGTCCCCGGTGAGCTGGTCTGCGGCGAGGCCGGTGAAGTAGCGGCCGAGGCCCGCCTCTTCGTAGGCGGGGCGGATCTTGTCGCTCAGGAGGCCGATCTCGCGGAGGTTGGGCAGGAGGCGGGAGAACATCACCGCGCGGAAGCGGTCGAGGCCGGGGCTCTGCTTCACCACCTCACGCCAGGTCGCCCGGCTCATCAGGCCCTCAAAGTGCTCGTCGAAGATCTCGTAGACCATGAAGCGGTTTCGCATGAGCAAGGCCACCTCAAACGCCCAGGCCTCCCGCTCGGCGCGCTCGGACTCGGAGAGCTCCTTCGTGATGTGCTCCCGCAAGGCCACCACGCCGTAATGCACATGCCGGGCCTCGTCCTGGATGACGTTCTTGAGCAAGGAGCGCAACAGCGGCTCCTCGCTCACCTGGTACATCATGCCGAAGGCGCCTAAGGCCAGGCCCTCGACCATGATCTGCATGCCCAAAAACTTCATGTCCCAGCGGGCGTCGGCCATCAGGGCGTCGATGATGACGTAGAGGTTGTCGTTGATCTGATACAGTTTGCCGAGCTTGCTCTCTAAGTAGCGCAAGAAGACCTCGACGTGGCGGGCCTCGTCCATCACCTGGGTGGAGCCGTAGAGCTTGCCGTCGAAGAACTGTACGGCTTCAGTCACCTGGGCCGCCGCGAAGAGCGCGCCCTGCTCGCCGTGTAAGAACTGGCTCAGGAGCCAGCAGGAGGTGTCCGCCAGGAGCTCCCGGCGCTCTTTTTTGTCGAGCTTCACCCCCGCCCGGCTCAGCACGTCCCAGGCCATGAAGTCATCGGGGAGCAGGCGGACCTCGGGGCTCACGGGGTCCACGAAGGTGCCCCAGGGCAGATCGTCGCCGTCCCACTGGCCCCGCTTCGCCCGGCGGTAGAGCTCGGCCATCTCGGGGTTGTCATGGGGGTAGCTCCAGTCAAAGTGCGCGCTGTGGCTCGCCGGGATGGGCGTGGGCACGCCCTGCTTGCCCCGGCGCAGCACGAGGCCGCGCACCCCCGCCGGGCCTAAGGACGCCAGCACCTTGGGGTCGCGGATCTGGCCGAGCACGCCGGCCGCCTCCCCCCAGGCGTCGAGCTGGGTCTGCATTGAGGTGCTCAGGTCGGGGCGCTTGGCGACAGGCAGCATGGCGACTCCAGTGGTTGGGAGGTCAGAGGGCCTCGAGGGCGGCCCGCAGGCGGGCGTCGTGCAGGCGGGCGAGGAGCTCGTTGAGCGCGGGCAAGGTGCGCTCCACGAGCGGCGCGACGTCTTCAGCGGGAAGCTTGCCCAGACGCCCGGTGAGCAGGCCGAGCTCCAGCGTGACGAGGGGATCGATCAGCGCGACGATGGCCTGGAGGTCGTCCACCCCGAAGCCGAGGTTCGCCTGGAGCCCCGCCGCGCGCAGGCCCGCCACCGCCCGGGCGAGGGGCAGGTCCGCCCGGGCCAGGTAGGGGCGGCCGTCGGCGCCGAGGCGCAGGCGCACGAGGCCGAGCCGCGCGAGATCGTGGAGGTCCTCGACGTCGAGCACCCCCTCGGCCTCGACCTCCTCCCCGGTCGCCTCGCCGAGCACGTCCACGGGCAGCCGCGCCCGCAGGCCCCGCAAGAAGCCGCGCTGGGCGTCGCTGTAGCGGTCCTCCCGGGCGGCGAGGAGGTCCTTGATCACCTCGAGCGGCAAGAAGCGCTCGTGCTGGAGCCGCCGGATGAGCTGCAGGCGCTCCAGGTGCGCCGGGGTGTAGGTCGCGGTGTTGCGGCCGGTCTTCTCGCCTGGCGGCAAGAGGCCCTGCTGGATGTAGAAGTGGATCGCCTGACGGTTGAGCCCGGTGGCGTCGCAGAGGTCACGCATCTTGAGGGTCGGCGGAGGGGTCGGCGGGTTCATGGGCGGAGCTCCAGGGTGAGCGCGCCCGCCGCGTATCCGACGCAGGTCAAGGTGTCGCCCGCCGCCCGCTCGTCGCCGCTGAGGCAGCTCGGCTCCTGCAGCACCACGTCGCCGGACACCCGCCGCACCTTACACGCCCCGCAGCCCCCCATGCCGCAGGACCAGGGCAGGCTCACCCCCGCCGCCACGGCGGACTCCAACAGCGTCTTGCCGGGCTGGGCCGTGAAGGTCCACGTCGCCGCGCCCCGCCGTAAGGTCACGGGCTGGGGCAGGCGCAGGCCGGGGGCGTCGCTCGTCACGGGGCGCGCCCCGGCGGTGAAACGTTCGACGTGCACCCGCGCGGCCGACACGTCGAGCCGGGCCAGGGCCTGGAGCGCCCCCGCCGTGAGGCCCTCGGGGCCGCAGACGCCGATCCACGCCGCGGCATCCCCGAGCGCGCCGTGGCCCCCCAAGACCTCGACGAGCCGGTCCTCGGTGAGCTGGCCGCGCTCCCCGGCCCAGGGCTCTCCGGCGTCGTCATCGACGAAGAGGCGCAGGTGGAGGCGGTCGGGGTGCGCCGCCGCCAAGGCCCGCAGCTCCTCGATGAAGAGCGCATGGGACGGGCGGCGGCTGCCGTAGACCAGGGTGAGGGTCGTCTGGGGCAGGTGGCGCAGCGCCGCGCGGATCATGGCGAGGTGGGGCGTGATGCCGCTGCCGCCGGAGAGGAGGAGGAGCTGGCTCGGCGCCGGGGCCTCGGGGCGCAGGCCGTAGTCCCCGGAGGGGCCGTGTACGTCGAGGCGCGCGCCCTCGGCGAGCTGGTCCACGAGCTGCCCGCTCACCCGGCCCCCCTGCACCCGCTTCACGCAGAGGCTCACGTCAGCCACCTCACCCCAGGCCTCGGAGCACACGCTGTAGGCCCGGCGCAGCCGCTCGCCGCCTACGGGGACGTGCAGGGTGAAGAACTGGCCGGGGAAGGCCCGGAGCGGCGCGCCGCTGGGGTCGGCCAGGGTGATCACCACGGCGTCGGGGGTGGGCCGGGTGAGCGCCTTCACCACGAGGGTCCGCGGCGTGAGCGAGGGGGGCGCCGCGGGCCAGGCGTGGCCGTCTCGGGCGCTGAACACGGGCACGCGGTGACCGAAGGCCGGGCCGAAGGCGGCGCGGAGGTCCCGGCGCACGCCCTCGGCGGCGGTGATCAAGGAGCGGACGAGGGCGGAGCGGGGCGGTGGCGTCATGGGGAGAGCGTAGCGGAAGTTTCGTCATGTGTAAAGCGACACTATACGCTTTTGTGGGGAGCGCCTCGGCGGGTTACCCGGCGTGGCCTCTCCACGTGGAGCCCGAGATGTCCGACGCAGACGCCCTGATCACCCCGGAGCTGCAGCTCCTGAAGCTCGCCTTGGCTTACCCGGAGACGACGGAGGAGTTTCCTTGGGGTGAGCGGGTCGTGAAGGTGCGGGGCAAGATCTTCTTGTTCTTGGGCGCCGAGACGGGCCGCCTGCGGGTGGGCGTGAAGCTCCCTCAGTCGATGCTCGACGCCTTGACGCTCCCCGACGCCCAGCCCTCGGGCTATGGCCTGGGCAAGGCGGGCTGGGTGACGCTCTGGTTCGGCGATGACGCCGCCGTGCCGATGGACCGCCTCATCGCCTGGCTCGACGAGAGCTACCGCGCCGTGGCGCCCAAGCGCCTCGTGAAGTCTCTGGACGCCGGATGACCGAGCCGACGGCCCCCCTGGGCTGGCACCACCTCGTCGAGCTTCACGGCTGTGACCGGGCCGCGCTCGACGACCTCCCGCGCATCGAGGCCGCGCTCCTCGCCGCCGCCCGGGCCGCCGGGGCGACGGTGCTCGACGCGCGTTTCCACAAGTTCGCCCCGCAGGGTGTGAGCGGCGTCGTGCTCATCGCCGAGTCCCACCTCTCCGTGCACACCTGGCCCGAGCACGGCTACGCCGCCGTGGACCTCTTCACCTGCGGGGTGAGCCTCGACGCCGAGCCCGCCGTCGCCCTGCTGCAGGCCGCCTTGGGCGCGACGAGCACGAGCCGCCAGGCCATCCCTCGGGGGCGCTCAGCGGGCTGAGCTGGCCAGGGGGTGATCGGTCCAGGGCGGCAGGTGGGCGAGCTCGGGCTCGACGGAGGCGCTCAGGGGGAAGCCCCAGGCGAGGTAGAAGCCGGTGAGATCGAGGCCGACGGTCTCTGATGAGAGGATCACCAGCTCGTCGATGCGCTCCTGATCGGTGTCGGGGCGGCTTGAGGTGGGCATCCCCAGGTGGGCGGCGTTCATCGTGATGAACAGGTCCCAGCCGAAGGCCTCCTGGAGCTGGAGGTAGGTCTCTAAGCAGGTCCACACGCTCCAGTCCGCCCAGAAGTCGGCGCCGCCGTCGAGGTAAGCGTCGAGGGTCTCCTGCCGCGCGGCGGGGTCCAGGTCGCTGTGCGCGAGGCCGCGGTCGAGGCCGATGACCTCCTCCATCGCGTAGACCGACCAGAGGTTGACCGTACACTCCGTCGTGCCGGGCAGGTTCGCCGGGCCGAACTGGTGGTTGTGGCCGAGCTCGTGGAAGGCGCCCCAGTCGCCCATGAGGCTGAGCGTGGGGAGGTCCACCATCGCCGCGCCGTAGTCGTAGCCCATGAGCGGGTAGCCGCTGTGCATCCAGCCCGCGGAGATCTGCACGTCGATGGCGAAACGCTCGGGGCGGTCGCGGTCGCGGGAGATGGCGGCGAGGTCGGCGTCGGCGTCGAGCACGGCGTCCCACAGGGCCATGAGCCCGGCGGGGTCGGTGAGCGCGGCGAGGTCCGCCGTCGGCACGGTGAGCACGAAGCGGTCGCTGCCGAGCTCGGCCAGGGGCGCGAGGTTCGCCGCGGCCTCGGCCAGAAACGCCGCGGTCTCCGTCTCGCCGACGACGTACCGCGGCATCGAGACCCCACCCGACACGGTCACCTCCCCCTCGCCGAGATCGAGGCCGCCGGGCACGGTGAGGTAGATCGGGCCGCCGAAGGCCGAGGCGATGAGCGTCTCGGCGGCGTCGAGGTCATAGGCCCGGGTGAGCTCGGGGTGGCGCCGCCACTCGTCGAGGTGCCAGAGCGTGTCGGTGTGGGCGCCGATCTGGGCCTTGAGGCCGCGCCCGGCCCAGGCCGCAGGGATGGTCACGGTGACGGGCTCCCCGGGGGCGGCGTAGGCGCCGAGGCTCAGCCAGAGGGGGTCGGCGGCGTCGCTGTACCAATAGTCGGCGTCGCGCCCGGCGTAGGCCGCGCGCAGGGTGAGGGTCGTGTCGCCGCGGACGGCGGCGGCGGGCACCGGGCCGGGGAAGTCGCTGGGGATGGCGGTGAGCTCCTCAGGGGGCAGCTCCCCGGCGAGGCGGGACCACACGGTCACCAAGAGCGCCTCGATGGGGCGCTGGTTGACCTTCAGGGGCTCGGCCTCGGTGGGCACCATCGGATCGCCCTCGTCGAGCAGGCGGCGCAGGGGGCCGAAGTAAGCGTCGAGGTCGAGCGGCAGGTTCCGCACGGCGGCGCCGACGGTGTCCGCGGCGACGCGCTGGTCGGCCATCGAGAGCGGCGCGGCGCCGGAGAGGTGGTCCTCGATGAGCGTGAGCGCCCAGCCAGCGTGGAGGAGCCCCCGGGGCTCGGCGGAGGCGAGCGTGTCGTCGCCGGTGGTCTCGGCGCTCACCAGGAGGCCCGCGCCCAAGAGCAGCTTGTTCGCGGGGTGCTCCGCGGCGACCTCGGCGGCGGAGGCCCCGCGCTCGTAGGCCCACCACCACGCGTGGCCCGCGGTGAGCAGGCCGCCGCCGCCGGAGACGAAGGCCTGCAGGGCGGCGATCTCCGCCTCGTCGCGCTCGGTGGGGGCGAAGGCGATGAAAAGATCGAGCTCCGCCAAGGCGTCGGCGTCGACGATCTCGGCGCTGAGCCCGGCGGCCTCCAGGGTGGTGATCACCCCGCGCAGGTCACGCTCGACGCCGATGCGGGGGGCGTCTTTGCCCGCGGCGGCCCAGCGGGCGAGGTTCTGGACCAGGAGCGGGCCGTGGGCGCCTTTGCCCGCGGCGCCGGTGAGCAGGCCCTCGTGGCCGAGCTGCGCGAGGCGGCCCTCGCCGAGCCGCGCGCTGGCCACGGCGACCGCGCCGTCGGGATCGGCGAGCAGGGGGCAGGCGCCCTCCCCGAAGGGGATGAGCCGAGACGGCAGGGCCCCGCCGAGCTCAAGCTCGGTGACGCCCGCCAAGATCTCCGCGGCGTCCTCGGCGCAGCGCTCCGCCTGGGCCGCGGTGTCGGTCTGCGTGTCGGTCTGGGTGTCGGCGCCGCTGTCCTTCGTCGAGCTGTCGTCGGTGGACGGCTTGGAGGAGGGCGCGCAGGCCAGCGCGAGCAGGGAGATGAGCATCGTGGGCTCCCGGGTAGGTGGCGCCACGATAGCCCGGCCCGGGCCGCCGCCTCGGGCTCCGTGGGGCTGTGGAGAATCTTTGACAGACGCTTTGGTTAGAGCGCAGATCGTGCGGTATCCTACGGTCCCCCCTGAGGTGAGCGATGCCCAGCTTCAGCCAGCGCGCCCCCGCGCAGTCCTCCGCGCCAACCCTCGACGCCGGAGATTCGGACCTCGGCGCCAGCGCCGAGACCGGCGCGGGCACGGATCGGGAGGGCGACGCCGAGCGCGCCGCCAAGACGCCGCTGGACACCGTGAAGTCGCTCATCACCGCCGGGGACGGCCCGGCCTTGGTCTCAGCCTTCGCGGCGCTCGCGCGCAGCCAGCCCGCCGAGGTCGTGAAGCTCATCGCCGACCGCGCGACGCTCTTGCGCGCGCTCGGCGTCATCGGCCAGGGCCAGGCGAGCCTCGCGCTCTTGCACCTGCAGTTCGGCGCGAGCGCGACCCCGGGCCGCTCGCTCAACGACGCCCTCAAGCTGCTCGTGGCCTCGGTCGGCCTGAGCCGGGCGGGCTGGATGCAGCTCGTCGCCGGTCGGGACGCCGCCCAGCAGGCCGCCGTCGTCAACGATCCCGCCTCCTTGGCGGCCCTGCGTGGGGTCGAGGGCGACCCGATGGACCTCCTCCCCGGCCTCTCCATGAGCCCCGAGACCCTGCGGGCCGCGCTCACGGCCACCCCGGCGCTCACGGAGTGGATCCTCGACGTCGGCGGCGAGGCCCGCGAGGCGCAGATCATGGAGGCCCTGGTCGCCGCTGAGGACGCCGCGCTCAGCCGGGCGCGCCTCGTCGCCGCCGGGCTGTGGACCAAACACCTCAACACCTTCCCCAAGGGCCCGGCCACGGACGCCGCCACCCAGCGCCTGCTCTACAACTACGCCCTCGCCAGCGGCGAGTCCGACCTCCGCGAGTGGAGCCTGCTCTTTGAGCGGCGCTTCGGGGTGAGCCTCACCGACGGCGGCGCGGCCTGGGACAAGACGAGCGTGCTGCGGCTGTGGCAGATCTGCGACCTCACCCCGGCGAGCCACATCGAGGCCACGGTGAAGGTGATCCGTGAGGGTGACCAAGGCGACGCGAGCGGCTGGGCGGGCGGAGGTGAGATCGGCATGAGCTGGGGCACGGACCTCCTCGGCTCGACGGAGATCGGCGCGTACTCCGACGACACCGACCCCATGCGCGGCCTCAACATCTTCGACGCCTGCGTGCGCCACGAGATCGGCCACAACGTCGGCGAGGCGAACGGCTGGGACCAGCCCGGCGGCTTCGTCTACACCCAGTTCGGCTGGGACAAACACGAGGATCTCCGGGCGCTCCTCGACGTGTTCATCAAGAAGTACCCCCTGCCGCTCACCGCCGTCTCCACCCGGAACAAAGACGCCCTGCGCACCCGGGTGCTCGACGCCTTGGGCGAGGCGGGCTCGACGAGCCGGGCGGCCTACCGCGCCGCCGTGGAGGGGGTGCAGCGGGGCCTCTGGTCGCAGATCGAGGGCGAGCCGCTCATCAGCTACCTCGTGCAACGAAGCCAAGGCGGCGCCTGGGACGTCATGGACAACCTCGACGGCCGCAGCTATCACGTCGCGTATGACTGGTTCGGCTTCTGCTCCGCGCCCGTGTCGCTCTACCCCAAGAAGGTCAGCACCTACGCCATGCGCTCGCCGATGGAGTGGTTCGCCGAGGTCTACGCGACCTTCTACGCCGAGGCCGACCAGCCGGGGATGCCCCTGGGGCAGCTCCTCCAGGGCCGCGACCCCGCGCTGTACAAGACGATGATGAGCACGGTCCACCCGGGCAACAGCCTCGGTGAGGTCACGGGCCAAGGAGAGGTGGGCATGCCCGCCGCCCAGGCGCCTGAGGGCCCCATCGGCGACTTCCCGACGCCGGGCCCTGAGATCCGGAACCTGGCGTGAGCCTCCTGGCGCTTGTGCTGGCCTGCGCCGCGCCCAGCCGCGGGCCCGACGCCGCCCCCGGCGCCATCCCCCCCGACGAGGAGCCCGCCGTGGCCACGACGCCCAGCCCGGACCAAGTTGTGCGCGCCGCTGCCGCCGAGCGCCTCGGCGTGGCGCCGGAGACCCTCCGGGTACAACCGCTCTACCTTGACGGCCAGGCGCCGTATTACCGGGTGCGCGCCGCCGACACCAAACCCCGGAGCGACGGGGTGATGCCGGGGGTCTCCTTTGTGGTGCTCGACGGCGTCGCCCGCAGCGGCGCGGAGGGCTACGAGGCCGTGCGGGCGGCGACGGACGACCCGGAGACCCTCGCCGCGGCCTGGCTCTACCTCTACCGGGGCGGCGCCGAGGAGATCTTGGGCTACGCCAACGACGGCCTGCCCCGCCCGGCCCGGGGGGACGACGGCCTCATCCGCTTCGTCTACGCCGACGCCCGCGGCCAGCGCATCGACGTGGCGCTCAACGCCCAGGTGAGCCCGCCCGAGGCCACGGTGGCGCCGAGGCCCAGGCCGTGAGCACCCTCACCTTGGCCCGGGCGGACTGCGCGGGCTGCGGGGCCGCCGTCGAGGGGGAGCTCGTCGTCGTCGCCAACCTCGGCGCCCGCCCCGACCTGCGCGCGGCGCTCCTCCAGCGGCAGGTGAACGTGCTCACCTGCGGCGCCTGCGGGCGGCGGGCCCAGGTCCAGCGCACCAGCGCCTTCATGGACTTTAAGCGCCGCCAATGGATCGTGGCCTACCCCGACTGGGCCGAGCGCCACTGGGCGGAGCTGGCCGAGGCGACGGCGATGAGCGTCGTCCGAAACCTCGGCCTCGCCGCGCCCCAACGCCTGCGCGCCGAGGCGCCGCGCTGGTCCACACGCGCCGTCTTTGGCCTTGAGGCCGCCCGGGAGAAGCTCGTGATCTGGGACGCGGGCCTCGACGACCTCGCCGTGGAGCGCCTCAAGCTCGTCGCTTTGGCCGGGCAGCCCCGCTGGGTGATGGGCCGCGCCTGGGTGGACAGGATCGACGAGGACAGCCTGCACCTGCGCCTCGTCGCCCCGGACGGCGCTGAGGGCGCCCTGCGCCTGCCCCGGGCCCAGCTCCCCTCGGGGCCAATCCCGGGCCTCGACGAGCGCGGCCTCGGCCTCGACCCCTTCGTGAGCGCCCGGCGCCTCATCGTCCCCCCGGAGCCCGCCGACCCCTTGAGCTTTGACCTCGACGGCAAGGCCCACGGGCACCGCAGCGGCGAGGAGCTTCGGCACATCCCCCGCGAGGGCTGAGCCCAGGGCCGTGTACACTCTGCCCAACGCATGATGTCGTCGCTTCTGCCCCTCGGACTTGTCCCCCTCGGGATCTGGCTCGTCAGCCCCCGCGCGGCGTCTGGGGTGGACACGCCCTGGTCTTGGCCGAAGGAGCTGGGCCTCGCCGCCCTGGTCGGGGCCCTGTACGCCGCGCTCTGCGGGGCCTGGCTGGCGCGGTTTTACCTCATCGGCGACAACTTCTTGTGCTCGGACTTCCACGAGTACTGCTCGTCGGTGAGCGCCTTGGCGATGGACGAGCCCGAACGTTTCACCAAGCAGCGCTCGGCGGCGGCGGCCTTGCCCGCGGCGCTGTTGAGCCGCGAGCACGGGATCATCGACGGCATGGCCTGGGCGGCCCTGCTCTCCAGCGCCCTGATCGGCGCCGGGCTCACGCTCTGGGGCCGCGCCGCCCACAGCCGCCTCGCCGGGGTCGCCGCCGCCCTGAGCGCGGCGACGATGATGCCCGTCGTCGTGATGTCCCGGACCTTGAGCCTGTATGACGAGATGACCGGCTGGTTTCTGCTCGGCGGCGCCGGGGCCGCCGTGGCCTGGCGGCTGCGCAGCCCAGGGGCGCTCTTTTTTGCGGGGATCGGCGTCGGCCTCGCCGGGCTCGCCGACTTCCGGGGGCTGTTCTGGGCGGTGTCGTACCTCGGCCTGGGCCTCGCCGCGGCGCTGTGGCCGGCCCCCGGGGTGGCGGGCCTCGGCCGCTACGCCCTACGCGCGGCGCTGAACCTCATCGCCTTCGTGGTCCCCGTCGTCTACGCCTGGCGCCTCGGGCCCTGGGCCTACCGCTTCAACATCGGCCTTGAGGCGGTGATGAACCCCAGGCAGCGCTTCGTGGAGTGGGGCTTCACCGACCCCGCGCTCACCGCGCCGTTCACCGCCGAGAGCTCCTACATCTGGGGCAGCTCCCCGCCTGAAGACATCCCGAAGACCATCCTCTGGGTGATGCAGGAGACGGCGAAGATCCCCCGGGCCGCCTGGGACACCGCCGACCTCCACCGCCTGCTCAGCGAGCACGTCACGCCTTGGACGCCGCTCTGGGCGGCGGCGGCGGCGCTTACAGCCCTGAGCCTCTTGCGTGGCCCAGATCGTTTCGCCCGCCTCGTCGCCGTCGTCGGCGCGGGGGTGCCCTTCTTCATGGCGTTTAAGGGCGCCGTGGAGCTGCAGCGGGCCCAGCTCCATTACCTCGGCAGCTCGATGCCGATCTTCGCCGTGCTCATGGGCGTGGCCTGGGCGACGCTCTGTGAGGGCGCCTCCCCAGCCTGGCTCAGCCAGCACCTCGACACCTTACGCGCTTGGCTCTGGGCGCCGCTCCGGCGCTGGCCCCGGCTCCACGACGGCCTCACGCCCTCGGTGCGGAGCACGCTCGGCGGGGTCGTGCTGGGGCTGTTTGTGCTCGGCGCCTTGCCCTCCTTCGTCTCCCCGCAAGCGAGCTGGCGGCGGCACTGGGCCTACGGCGAGGGCGAGATCCTCACCCTCATCGGCGCCGCGGCGCGGGGGGTGGATCCCGGCCGCAGCGACCAACACAAGGCCTGCGTCGAGGCGCTCAAGGCCGAGAAGGACGCCGGGCGGAGCCCCTACGGGACGCTCTATGGTGGCGTCGGCGGCGACAAGCGGCGGCGCTGAGCGGCGCTCAGCCCACGGCGAAGTAGGCCCGGCGGGCCTTCACCGAGATCAGGCGGTCCTCCCCACGCAGCCAGCCGGTCAGCGCGCCCCCGTACACACAGGCCGTGTCGAGGCCCAGAGCCGTCGGGCGCCCCTCGTGCTGGCGCCGCACGAGGCCCCGCATCGCGTCGTGGCCGAAGACGACCAAGGGGCCCGTCCAGCCCGCGTCGTACCAGAAGGGGTTGTCCGAGAGGCGGTCGTCGGGGAATCGCCGCATGTGCAGGGCCATGTGCCTTGGGGTGCCCTCAGGGCCGAGCTGGGGGTGAACCCCGGCGTGGACGGCGATGAGCCCGTCATCAAAACGGAAGACCGGCGCGGCCTCCAGATACGCCAGGGCCTCGGGGGCGGCGTCCATGAGCGCGCCGACGGGGGTGGCCCGGAGCTTGTCGGGGTCCTCCCGCCAGCGCTGGATGACCCGGGCGTCGTGGTTGCCGAGGATCGTCTCACAGCCCCGCTCTTGGATGGCCCGCCACACGCCGACGGGGTCGGGGCCCCGGGTGAAGAGATCGCCCAGGAGCACGACCTTGGCGTCTGGGGCCATGCCGAGGAGGTCGCGGAGCTCGGCGGCGCAGCCGTGGACGTCGCCGACGTAGAGGGTGTCCATGGGCCAGAGATTAACCCGGAGCGGCCATGAGCACTCAAGTCGGCGAAGAACGGGGCTATCCTGAGCGCTCCAAAGACGGAGCCCCCTTCATGCGACACCTCTCCCCTGCCCTCACCCTGGTCACCCTGCTCGCCGTGGCGGCCTGCGGCAAAGACGAGACGCCGAGCGACGACACCGGGCTGCCGACGGCGGACAGCGGGACCGATGACAGCGAGGCCGACGACAGCGGCGTCGACGACAGCGGCGCGCCGACGGACGAGGACGGCGACGGCAGCCCCGCCGGAGAGGACTGCGACGACGCCGACGCCACGAGCTACCCCGGCGCCGAGGAGCGCTGCGACGACCGCGACAACGACTGCGACGGGGAGCTCGACGAGGACCCCGTAGACCCGACGAGCTGGTACACCGACGGCGACGCCGACGGCTACGGGGCCGGGGAGCCCATCTCCGCCTGCGACGCCCCCGAAGGCGCCGTCGCCGTGGCCGAGGACTGCGACGACGCCGACGCCCGCTTCAACCCCGGCGCCGAGGAGTCCGACTGCAGCGACCCCAACGACTACAACTGTGACGGATCCGTAGGCTACGCCGACAACGACAGCGACGGCTTCGCGGCCTGCCAAGAGTGTGACGACGCCAACGCCGCGGTGAACCCGAACGCTGAGGAGATCTGCGACACCATCGACAACGACTGTGACGGCGGGGTCGATGAGGACGTCACCACGACCTACTACCAGGACCTCGACGGTGACGGCCACGGCGACGCGGACTACCCCGTCGAGGCCTGCGCGGCCCCCGAGGGTTACGCCGCCACGGCGACGGACTGTGATGATCTCGACGCCGCCGTGAGCCCCGACGCCTCGGAGATCTGCGACGACATCGACAACGACTGTGACGGCGTGGTGGACCCCGAGAGCGCCGAGGACGCCGTGGACTGGTACGCGGACAGCGACGGCGACGGCTTCGGCGACCCCGACGCCGCCACCCGGTCCTGCGACGCGCCCTCTGGGTCGGTGCTCGACGCGAACGACTGCGACGACGGCGACGCCGCGGTGAACCCGGACGGGATCGAGATCTGCGACGGCCAAGACAACGACTGTGACGGCCGGGTGGACCCCTCGGACAGCCTCGACGCCAACACCTACTACACCGACGCCGACGGCGACAGCTTCGGCGACCCCGACGCCACGGTAAAGGGCTGCTCCGCCCCGGCGGGCGCGGTCTCCGACGACACAGACTGTGACGACGCCGACGGGCTGGTGAACCCCGACGCCTTGGAGATCTGCGACGGCGGCGTCGACAACAACTGTGACGGATCCGCCGACGGCGCCGACGCCTGGTGGGACGAGGCCTGGGCCTACCGTGTGCCGGTCACCGTCACCGCCCCGGCGAACGACAGCGAGAGCCCGCCCGTGGCCGTCACCATCGACTTCGCCGCGGCCTTGGCCTCCCTGGGCGTGAGCGGCGCGCTGGACGAGAGCTCCATCCGCGTCGTGCGCCAGGACTGCAGCCTCGG
Organism: Myxococcota bacterium; assembly: GCA_023150845.1. GTDB lineage: Bacteria > Myxococcota_A > UBA796 > UBA796 > CAJQPC01 > JADKFE01. Next base: position 55,011 of record JAKLKD010000012.1, read on the forward strand.
CCAGCCCACGATGACGAGCCAGTTTGAGGACGGCGTCGCCGGGCTGTTTGACGGGGCGAGCCACGACGACGACCCGAGCGACGACCGCGGCGACGTGTTCTGGCTGTTTGACGAGGACGGCGACTACGCCACACTCGACACGGTCACTGGCCTGGAGACCGCGGAGTTCGCGGTCTATTTCGACACCTCGGGCAGCGCGGCGTCGAGCGGCTCGACCTTGGTGACCTCGGCGACGAGCCTCGCGAACAGCCGCTCCAAGGCGAGCTTCTCCACCGCCGACGGCGGCCTGATGAGCGCGCTCACCAGCGGGGCGAGCCCGAGCCTCATGTCCCAGACCGACTCCTGCTGCGGCAACGGCTCCTTCTTCGGCGGCACCTGGAGCAACACGCCGATGTACGGCTCGGGCACCACCTCCCTCACCCTCGATGGCCCCGTCGTGGCGATGATCACGGCCTACTCGGCGATCTCGACGATGGAGGTCACCAACTGGTACTGGATGGTGGACGGGCGCCCGGAGCTGTGGAACAAGACCCTGCACGAGACGAACGCCAGCACGACGCTGAACCACGCCACCCACTTCACCCTGGGCATCCGCCCCTGGGAGAGCGTGCAGCCAAACATCGGCAGCGGCACATTCACCACAGACACCACCAACTGGCTCTACGCCGACGCCTCAAACGGCACCTGGGGCGTGAGCTTCGCCTATCGTTGGGCGCCGCTCTTCATCAACCCGAGCCTCAGCCTCTACAACCCCTACCTCATCACCGTCGCGAACGACTACGCCGACTCGACGGCGGCGTCGAGCGTGACCGTGCCCGCGGGCACCGTGCTGCTCGACCACACCGTCATGTTTGTGCTGCCCCACGCCGGGAGCTTCACGAGCGTCGATGACGAGGTCTTCGCGCTGATGGAGGGCGTGAGCGTCACCGAGGGCAGCCCCGAGCGCTGGTGAGCCGCCGGGGCGCGCCGCTCACTGCCCCGGGGCCAACATCCGCCCGTCGATGAGCACCGCGACGGGCTCGTACCACACCCCGTCCGCGCGGGGCTCGGCGCGCCAGAGGGTGAGAT